>JAKPFN010000106.1 GCA_029551395.1 Armatimonadota bacterium
TGATTCCAGAAAAAATTTCCTGTGAATTTTTTCACTATTGGCTTGAGATTACTTGACAGACTGGCGTGGTGGGGGTAAAATATAATCGTTAAGGATTTAACGATAATCCGTGGTGTGTGGAATGACTGCCTTGAGGAAACCATCCAGAGCTTCTGTGCTCAGGCTTGAACTCTATCTGGAAGTAATTGACCAATTCCAGAAAGAAGGCCGAACACACATAACCAGCGCTGAAATCGGCGAAGCGCTCGGTATACCTGATGTCAAAGTCAGGCAGGACATGTTCGGACTCGGTACAGCCGGACGGCCGAGAGTAGGCTATGAAGTAGAACACCTTGCACGGCTGATTCGTGAGGTCTTTGATATTGACAGGCCGAAATCAGCCTGTATCGTAGGATTCGGTAACCTGGGACGCGCTCTGGCAGGAAGCAATATCTGGCCAAGGGCCGGATTCAAGCTGACTTCAGTGTTTGACCGAGACCCGAATGTGATTGGGACTGAGTTTGGTGATATAAGGGTCAGAAGCGTCGCCGAGTTAATCGGAGTAGTCAAAACAGAGAAGATTGAAGCCGGTGTGATAACCGTTCCGGCCTCAGCAGCGCAGGAAACTGCCGACCTGCTGGTTCTGGCCGGTGTTAAGGCAATCTGGAACTTTGCTCCGGTCAAGGTCTTCACGCCGGAATCCGTGGTAGTCGAAGATCAGTCCCTTTCCTGGGGACTTGTAACGCTTTCGTATCGTTTGAAAACAAATCAATAAGACAGAATTGTTGGGTGCTGGTGTCAGGTGTTGGTACCTTGACTCTTTTCCGCCCGGTCCTATGGTTCACACGGCCAATATCGGACACCCTCCCAACATGCTTTAGTGAATTATGGAGGTTCAGCAGTTGGCTCAGGCAACAGCAGCATCTGAGAAGGAATCAAGAGCGAGCCGCCGGTTTGAGAAAATCCAGGCGATAGTTGAGCAGTACGGGGCTGCGGAGAGCGCTCTTATACCCATTCTCCAGAAGGTGCAGGAAGAATACAGGTATCTCCCGGAAGAGATTCTTACCTTTGTGGCGACGGCGCTCAATCTGCCGCCAGCGACAGTATACGGGGTAGCTACCTTTTATGCGCAGTTTTCTCTCGAACCTAAGGGCAAGTACATTGTCCGGGTATGTGACGGAACTGCCTGCCACGTTCGGAAGAATCAGACACTAATCTCTACTGTTAAAGAGTGGCTCGGACTCAAAGAAGGTCAAAGTACAACCGAAGATATGCGCTACACGTTGGAAATCGTAAGCTGCATAGGGGCATGTGCTCTTGCACCTGCAGTAGTCATAAACGGCAAAGTTCACGGCCAGATGACTCCAGAAAAAGTTACCAAGGCTCTGGAAGAACTGGAAGCGGCTGAGAAGGCGGAGGATAAGTAAAATGACACCTGTCACAAAACTTAGTTCACCACAGGAACTCGCAGAAGTCAAGCAGAAAACACTCAGCGCGCTTGAGACCGGCTGCACTCGCGTACTTGTATGCGGCGGCACCGGTTGTATGGCAAACGGCGCTCCGGCGGTTATGGAAGCGCTTCAGAAGGCGCTCGATGAGCGCAACGTGCCTGTCAGAGTAGATTTGGTCGATGACAGTAAAGAAGGAACTGTCCGTTTGGGCTACAGCGGCTGCCCTGGATTCTGCCAGGTAGGGCCTATCGTTCGAATTCTCCCTTCAGACTACTTCTACATCAAAGTTACTCCCGAAGATGCAGCCGAAATAGTCGAAAAGACAGTTCAGAAAGGCGAAGTCGTAGACCGCCTGCTCTTTACCGATAATGACGGCAAGACCTACGCAAAACGCAACGAGCTTCCGTTCTACAGAGACCAGGTAAATGTCGTCCTGGCTGACAGCGGTATCATCGAACCTGGAGATATTCGGGATTACATCGCCAAGGATGGTTATAAGGCCATCGCAGAGGCGCTTTTTGGCATGACTTCAGAGGCTGTTATTGCAGAAGTCACTCAGTCCGGTCTGAGAGGCCGTGGAGGCGGCGGATTCCCAACAGGAGTCAAGTGGGGATTCACCCAGAGAGTCCAAAGCCCGAAAAAATACGTTGTCTGCAACGCTGACGAAGGCGACCCCGGCGCGTTCATGGACGAAAGTATCATGGAAGGCAACCCGCACGCGCTTCTTGAAGGGATGGTCATAGCAGGTTATGCCATCGGGGCAGACGAAGGCTATATTTATGTAAGAGCTGAGTACCCGCTAGCAATCACAAGACTTCGCACTGCAATCGCTCAGGCTGAAGCAGCAAATCTCCTTGGCGATAACATCCTTGGAAGCCCGTTCTCCTTCCACATTCACATAAAGGAAGGCGCGGGAGCGTTCGTATGCGGTGAAGAGACCGCTTTGATAAGCTCGATTGAGGGCAAGCGGGGTATGCCTCGCCCGAAACCGCCGTTCCCTGCAAACTCAGGACTCTGGGGCAAGCCAACCGTTGTAAACAACGTGGAAACATTCGCAAACGTTCCAAAGATTATCCTGAATGGGGCCGAGTGGTTCAGAAGCTTTGGTGTTGAGAAGTCGACAGGCACCAAGGTCTTTGCTCTGACTGGTGCTGTTGTCAACACGGGGCTGATTGAGGTTCCTATGGGTACCACGCTTGGCGATGTGGTCTTCAAAATTGGCGGCGGTATCCGAACAGGCAAGGGTTTCAAGGCTGTTCAGATCGGCGGACCGTCTGGTGGATGTCTGACAACTGAGCACATCGATCTTCCTTTAGATTACGATTCATTGAAGGCAGCCGGTGCGATGGTCGGCTCAGGCGGACTGGTTGTAATGGACGAAGATACCTGTATGGTGGAAGTCGCCCGTTACTTTATGCAGTTCACTCAGAAAGAGTCCTGCGGCAAGTGCGTTCTCTGCCGAGAAGGAACCAAGCAGATGCTTGCACTGCTTGAGAAGATTGTTGGAGGAGAAGGTACGCTTGAGGACATCGAGCTTCTTGAGGAATTGGCTGTAGCAGTGCGTGATGGGTCACTCTGCGGACTCGGAAAGACTGCTCCTAACCCGGTCCTTTCGACACTCAAGTATTTCAGGGATGAATATCTTGCTCACGTAGTAGACAAGAAATGTCCTGCTGGTGAGTGCAAAGCCTTCAAGGGCTACAGGATTATAGAAGAAAAATGCAAAGGCTGCAGCCTGTGCGCACGCAAGTGTCCGGTTGGCGCGATATCTGGTGAGCCGAAACAGCCTTATACGATTGATCAGGAAACGTGTATCAAGTGCGGCGTGTGCTTCGATGTATGCCGCTTCGGAGCAGTGGAGAAATAGAAGATGGACAAAAAGAGCGAAGGATACGTAATAGTAGATGGGGTTAAAACCCCGATAAACGGCCACAAGAACCTGCTTGAGGTAATTCGCGCATCCGGAGTGGATCTGCCGACCTTCTGCTACCACTCTGAGCTGTCGGTCTACGGGGCTTGCCGGATGTGCATTGCTGAGATAGAAGGTCGTGGTGTGCAGCCGACGTGTTCCACTCCTCCGGAGGATGGGATGGTCGTGCGGACCAACACCGAGGCAGCAATGCGGATCAGGCGCATGTCGCTTGAACTGATGCTTGCGAACCACCATGGCAACTGTCAGACTTGTGATAAAAACACTCACTGCCGTCTGCAGGAGCTTGCCGAAAGACTTGGAGTCAAAAAAGTCAGGTTCGAGGAGCCGGAGGCTGATGTCGTCCCGGTTGATGAATCCAACCAGTCGATCGTGCGTGACCCTAACAAGTGCATACTCTGCGGTGACTGCGTGAGGATGTGCAAGGAAATCCAGGGAATAGGTGTTCTGGATTTCGCAGGTCGCGGCAGCAATGCTCGAGTGACCTCTGCATTTGGCAAGGGGCTGAACCAGGTGGAGTGCGTATATTGCGGACAGTGCGCGGCGGTTTGTCCGACCGGTGCATTGACCGTTAAAAGCGTCCTTGACCAGGTTTGGAAAGCGATCCATGACAAAAACAAGACTGTAGTTGTGCAGATTGCGCCTGCAGTCCGGGCTGCAATCGCTCAGGAGTATGGTATTCCGAGCGGCGAGCAGGCAATGGGCAAGATTGTAACTGCTCTTCGCAGGATCGGGTTCGACTATGTCTACGATACATCGTTCACAGCCGACCTTACGACTGTTGAAGAAGCAACCGAGTTCCTTGGCCGCGTAGCTGAAGGCAAGAATCTGCCTCAGTTCACAAGCTGTTGCCCTGCATGGGTGAAGTTTGCCGAGCAGTTCTATCCGGATTACCTGGAGAACCTATCGACATGTAAAAGCCCTCAGCAGATGTTCGGCTCTTTGGTGAAGAAATATCACGCAGAGAAGCTGGGCGTGCCCAGGGAAGACATCTATGTTGTTTCGGTTATGCCATGCACAGCTAAGAAATTCGAGGCAAAGCGCCCTGAGTTCAGCGTAAATAACGACCCGGATGTAAATGCAGTGCTTTCCAGCCAGGAACTGATCAGGATGATCGGTCAGTCTGGAATCAAGCTCGCAGACCTTCCGCTTGACTCGATGGACCTGCCGTTCGGCTTCAAAACTGGAGCAGGAGTCATCTTTGGAGCAAGCGGTGGAGTTGCGGAAGCTGTTTTGAGAATGGCGGCCACAACTGAAGGATCTCATGGTCACACACCGGAGTTCCACGAGGTTCGCGGACTTGATGGACTGAAGGAAGCCAGTATAACACTCGATGGCAAAGAGATAAAACTCGCAGTCGTCAGTGGACTGGCTAATGCTCGCAATGTGCTTGATAAGATAAAAGCAGGCGAGGTCCATTATGACATCGTAGAGATCATGGCCTGCCGCGGAGGATGCATCGGTGGAGGTGGACAGCCGCTTCCAAACGACATGGAAGCCCGCGAAGAGCGGAAAAACATGATCTATGACTGCGATGCCGTTCAGTCACTGCACAACGCAGCAGATAACCCGTTCGTCAAGGAGCTTTATGCGACCTTGCTTGAAAAACCGAACAGTCATATAGCGCATGAGCTGCTGCATACGCATTATTATCCTAGAAAGCGCATCGATGGCCAACCGGTAGAGCTTTCTCCGGCCAAACCTGAGGAAAAAATTCCGGTCCAGGTTTGTGTGGGAACCAATTGCTATCTGCGAGGCTCTTATGATACGCTGAAGAAGCTGATTGAGGCTGCAAAGCAAGCTGGAGTGGCTGATAAGCTGGACTTTAAGGCTACTTTCTGCTTCGAAAAATGCGTGAGCAGTCCCAATGTTCAGGTTGATGGAAAGATATATGGTTCCGTAACACCTGATAAAGCGGAGGAGTTCTTCAAAGAGACGATTAAGCCGGTAATAGAGAGCCAGGAAAAAGTGGAGGCTTAAGCCGGTGCTCGAAGTTCGAGTCTGTGTAGGAAGTTCATGCCATATCAGAGGCGGCGCTAAGACGTTGAAGACGCTAAAGTCGCTTATAGAATCGCATGGGTTGGCTGATAAGGTTGACCTTTCAGCCGACTTATGTTTGGACAACTGTATGCAAGCGCCTAATGTAATAGTAGATGGCGCCATTTTCGGCGGAATAACACCTGATAGGGCAGAGAAGTTCTTTACAGATTACATATTGAAGAAGCTGCAATAGGCAGCCTGAGGGTACTTTGATGGCCCGATGCAGAATCTGTATCGGGCCAATAGTCACATCAGGACTAAGGGACAAGGATTACCTAAAGAATATGGGGAATCCTGCCCTTGGTTGATTGTACCTGGAGAACCGACAAAAGCACGCCAGAAAAGAGGTGCTGCGGACTATGCCGATGCAAGGGATTATATCCACGAATAAGGCCAGATGCAGGGACTGCTACAGATGCATCCGAGTCTGTCCAGTTAAGGCAATAAAAATCTCTGATGGCCAAGCTCAGGTTGACAGGGATAAATGTATTGTTTGCGGGACGTGTGTTAGAGAATGTCCACAGCAGGCAAAACAGGTGAGGTCGGACCTCGAACGAGTGCAGCAGATGGTTCAGTCAGGCGGTTTGGTAATTGCATCTGTTGCTCCGTCTTATGTAGCGGCTTTTCCTGATTACGGCGGCGGACTGTTTCCGGCGCTTTTAAAGCAATTGGGGTTTAGTCTGGTAACAGAAACGGCAGTTGGGGCTGAAATGGTTGCCAGGGAAACTGCTGATGTGATCAATCAGGAACCGCATGCTCAGGTATCGTCAGCATGTCCTGTGCTTGTTGACCTGATCGCAAAGTACCACAACTGGGCGGTTGGTATGGTCACCCCCATTGTGTCTCCCATGATCGCTCACGGCCGCTATTTGAAATCCAAATATGGTGCTGAAGCTAAAGTTGTGTTTATTGGCCCATGTCCTGCAAAAAAGGCAGAGGCCGAACAGCCGGATTTGGCTGGCATAATTGACGCAGTTCTGACATTTGAAGAGCTTCGCACATGGGTGGTTTCGGCTGAAGTGAAGATAGACCAGCTTCGGTCGGTCGATATGGATGATCTGCCTGCCTCTCAAGCACGGGTATTTCCGTTGGAAGGCGGATTGGCATTAGCTGCATCGCTGAGGCCGGATCTTCTGCGTCAGGATTTTGCAGCGGTATCAGGAATCGTTGAAGTAAAAGAGATGCTTGATAATCTGAGGGCCGGAAGCAGCATCAAGCTTTTTGAAGCATTGTTCTGTCCTGGAGGCTGCATCAATGGCGCTTGTTTTGGAGATGCAAGGGATGTTTTCCGCCGCCGAAACTGGGTTTTACAGCATGAAAGACGGACCCAGCGCAAGGCCGAAGAGGAAGATATCAGGGCAGCGATGGAAAATGTTGAGCTGAGAAGGACGATCAGCGAGAAGTCTATCGGGTTAATGCAGTTCTCAGAGGAAGAGATACGTGAGGTTATGGCCCGGACAGGCAAGACTTCACCTGAAGATGAGTTGAACTGCGGCGCGTGCGGTTATTCGTCCTGCAGAGAGAACGCTGTAGCTGTGCTGTCTGAAATGGCAGAGCACACGATGTGCATTCCCTGGATGCGCAAGCTGGCTGAGCGCAAGGCAGACCGGGTTATTGATGAGAGTCCGAATGCGATAGTTATCGTCGATTCGAATATGAGAATCGTGGAATTCAACCCGGCATTTGCAGCGCTGTTCTTATGCACGCCTGGGATAGTCGGCAAGCCGCTTTCAGTGCTTATGGACCCGTCGGATTTCGAGCGGGTGTTGGCTGAAGCAGTGGACCGTATTACGAACAAGCTGGTATCGTATCCTAACTACCATGTAAGCGGCAGCTTGAACGTTTACCGGCTCGAGGATGAAGACCTTGTAGTTGGAATTCTCGCAAATGTAAACAGGTCTACTGAGGGGCTTTCGAGACTGGATCATATTCGGGAAGAAACGCTTGCCAATGCTGAAAAGGTCATTGAAAAACAGATGCTGATGGCCCAGGAGATTGCCGGAATTCTCGGCGAGACAACGAGCGAAACAAGGCTTTTACTTAGAAAACTAACAGAGCTTATGAAAGAATCGGAGGATGAAGGAACAGGTAACAGGACTGAAGAGAAGAAATAGCAGTATAGTTCCATGTCCTGCCGCCACTAACCTATGAAGAGTTTTGCAGTAGATGTGGCAGTTCGCCAGTTCTCCAAAAAAGGCGAAGATATATATGGGGATGCTGTAAAGGTGTCGCAGACGCCGGACTCGACGATCATCGTAATGTCTGATGGTCTCGGAAGCGGTGTTAAGGCTAATGTTCTTGCCACTCTCACTGTTGAGCTGGCTTCGGGGCTGTTCCAGGGCGATCTCTCGCTCCATGAGATCATCGAGACACTTATCGCAACACTCCCTGTCTGCAAATGGAGGAATATCGCTTATTCTACGTTCTCCATAGTCCGCATCTACGACACAGGACACGTCACCGTTGCCGAATATGACAGTCCGGGGCTTATCTACCTTCGTGAAGGGAACAGCGCGGTACCTATCAGCACCACAGAGCGTACTATTTTCGACCGGACAATCCGTGAATCCTACTTCAAGATGAACCCTGGGGACATGTTGGTTATGTACTCGGACGGTATCCTGTATGCCGGAGTTGGTGAAGGACTGCGTATGGGATGGCAGGAAGAGGGGATTCTGGAGTATGTTTCTGAGATTGTCCCGACTCTTTCAAACGATTCCAAAGAGCTTGCTGATGCTATTGCTGACAGGGCAATAGGGTTCTGGGCGAACCGTCCGGGTGATGATGGGACCGTTCTGTGCGCAAAATACCGTAAGGCACGGTTGGCTACAGTGCTTTCTGGCCCGCCGATGGACAGAGGATTGGTAGGAAGGCAGATTATGGATTTCCTTGCCAGTCCGGGAGCAAAGATTGTCTGCGGCGGGACTACATCTCACCTAGTTGCTGATTATCTTAATGAGGAACTGCAACTTGACGAGCGGTTTTTGGACACAGATTTGCCTCCAACAGGAAAGATTAGAGGGATTGACCTGGTAACAGAGGGGATTTTGACCTTGAGCCGGGCCGCTGAATATCTGAAAAACGGCATTCCTGAGGATAAAGCCGACGGTGCAACGGCGCTTTTGGACCAGTTGCTCAAAGCTGACGGCATAAAGTTCATAGTCGGGATGGCTCGCAATCCTGCTCATCAAAACACCGGCCTGCCGGACTCCATTTTCCTTAGAAGAACAGTAGTAGAAGACCTCGCCACACTGCTCAATGACATGGGCAAAGAAACTGAGCTGGTTTATTACTGATAATGCGGGAAATGTGTTTTCCTATTTCGCGTTTTCGTTCCTTTCACCTTTTTGCGATTGAATTCGAACCCGTTCTATCTATGCCCCATCACCCCTACCTGCTGGCACATATCGAGGATGGGGCAGGTGGAGCAGTAGGGGAGCTTTCCAGTGCAGATGTGTTTGCCGAACGGGACTAACAGCCGGTTGATATCTACCCAATACCGCTTTGGCAGTTTTTCTTCCAGAGCTTTGGATGACTCCTCGGGGGTTTTTGTATCTATGTAGCCCCAACGGTTCGTAATCCGGTGAACATGCACGTCTGCGGAGACTCTTGGCTGGTTGCAGGAGATTCCCAATACGAGATTCGCGCACTTTACTCCGACTCCTCGGAAAGACTGGATGGTTTCTGAGTCACAGGGCAGTTGACCGTTGTAGTCATCTACTATCCTGCGGGCTATCGTGTGGATTTGCGGCGCTTTGGCCTCGTGGAATGTGGATTTACTTATCAATGCTTCAATTTCCTTCGGAGCAAGCCAGACCATCTGCTGCGGTGTTCTGGCGGCCTCGAACAACCTGCGAGCCTCTATGACAGTGGTCTCATCGAGTGTGCGGATGGAGATTATGCAGGCAACTAACTGCTCGAACGGCGAGTTGAATCCTTCATCTGCCAGTTCAAACATCGCTGCCTTGGGAAACGGCCGGACTGCTGTTTGAACCCGGTCCATCATAACATCGATATCATGCGGTTTCTTATTTCCTGCGCCATGAATCCTGCAAAACTGCTCGTGCTGATTGATTGCCATCGATTTTCACCTGGATTTAGGTACTGTCGATGGATTTCCCGCGTATACAACAGGCAAAACGTTTTCCCATGAGCAAGATAAGCGTAAAATGGAAATAGGCTGAAAAGTTGAATATGAAGCCGCAGGCAGTTATAATACAGTAGAGCTTTATAGTTCATCAAGCTTGCCGCTGCCAGTGAGATAGTATATGGAATCTGCGAAAAACAACTTACCACGCCGTATTGGAATCATTGGCGGCACATTCGACCCTGTTCACATAGGCCATCTGATCATTGCTCAGGAAGCGTGGCATAAGCTGGAGCTGGAAAAAGTGGTCTTTGTCCCGGCTGGCATCCAACCGCACAAGCCGGACAGACCGGTTACGGACCGTGAGCATAGATTCAACATGGTCAAGCTCGCTGTGGAGGACAATCCCGTATTTGAGGTCTCAAGAGCCGAATTAGACCGCCCAGGACCATCTTTTACAGTTGACACGCTGGCCGAATTCAAGAGAATCTATGGTGATGAGACCCGTCTATTCTTTATAGCAGGAGCCGATGCAATACTTGAAATACAAACCTGGCATCAACCGGATAAAATAATAGAGTATGCCGCACTTGTTGCTGCTGCGCGGCCTGGTTACGATTTATCCAGGGCAAAAAAGCTGCTGCCGGAGGAGTTTCTGCAGCGTATAATCTTTCTGGAAGCGCCAAGTGTTGATATTTCTGCTACTCAACTGAGGGAAAGAGTTGCAAATGGTATTCCTGTCAGGTATTTGATTCCAGACCCAGTGGTAAGGTATATAATAGAGAACAGGTTATTTGAGGCCAATATATAATGCAGTACCAGCATAGCCAGAGAAGAGTTAGAAGAAGAAGCAAGGTATGGCTCTGGATCATAGTAGTTATTGCCGGCATAATAGCCGGCGTAATCGGAGGCCTTGCATACAGGTTCTTTTCAATAACGAATACAACTCCTTTGGACTTTGTCCAGAAGCCGTTCGGTGGGCAGAGGATTATCAGGATTCTTGCTCTTGGTGAAGACAACACCCATAAATCGTCCAAAACAGGTCGAGGGCTTTCTGATACCATCATGGTTGCTGCTGTAGACCTTGATGCAAAGACAGTCCGCGCCATTTCCATACCGAGAGATACGCGAGTCGAAGTTGCTGGGCATGGTATAGAGAAAATCAATACCTGTTACTCTATTGGCGGCCCTGAGCTGGCTATAGAAGCTGCCCAGGCTGTACTTGGCGTTCCTGTCGACTACTACATCAAGACCGATATCTCTGGACTTAAAGAAATCGTAGACCTCGTCGGCGGTGTTGGGATTGAAGTCGAGAAAAACATGTATTACCGCGACCGCCGTGGTGGATTATATATAAATCTCAAAAAGGGCTACAGGCATCTGAACGGTGACCAGGCTTTGCAGTATGTGCGTTACCGCCGGGATGTTATGGGCGATATCACCCGAATCCAACGCCAGCAGAAGTTCTTGCGTGCCCTGGCCAGGCATTCATTGCAAAAGGAAAACTGGGCGAAACTCCCTTCAATTGCCACTGAGATTTATGAGAATAAATATGTTGAGACAAACATGAACCTCAAGGACATCAAGGCTCTTGTGGAGCTTGCCAGAGACATCCCGCCTGATCAGATGGAGATGGAAACAGTCCCAGGAACACCGCAGACCATCAGTGGCGTCAGTTACTGGATTCCAGACCTTGAGAAGACAGCAGAGCTTGTGGATATGCTCCTTGAACCATCTTCGACTCATACAGCTAAAACTCCAAATGCAAAGGTGGAAGTGTTGAACGGTTCGGGGATATCAGGAGTCGCTAAAGAGGTGGCAGATCAGCTTGAAAAATACGGCTATGTCATAACAAATACCGGCAACGCTTCAAGGTTCAATTATGACTCTTCTCAGATTATTGTTCATAATGGCAAAGTGGATGGTGCGGACAGGATAGCTCAGTTGATCGGCTGTACAAAGATCAGGACTTTGGATGCATCAGCAGGCTCGCACGATGGCCCGGATATTACTGTGATTGTGGGCAAAGACTACAGGCAGAACTGAAAGGTAATAAAATGACAAAACTACCAACTGACCGCAAGTTGGAGATCATCAAACAGACGCTGGAAGACCGCAAGGCGGAGAATGTAGAGGTCCTTGACCTGCGGGATAAGACAATCATGGCTGATTACTTTGTCCTGGCAAGCGGTAATTCCAACATACACATCAAATCTATCGTCGATGGCACAATAGAGAAGTTGAAAAAAGAGAAAGAACGAGCCGAACGGATCGAAGGATACGCTGAAGCAAAATGGATCCTGGTTGATTATGGCGACATAGTGCTTCATGTGTTCGCCCCGGAAGAGCGGGAATTCTACGATCTTGAGTCGCTGTGGAGAGCTACTGCAGAAAGGCTGACTGCGAGGTAGGTTTGTATGACGATAAACCCCGAAGATGTTAAGCGCTCGGCTGAAATAGACAGGTTGATGTCGCGCGCTAACGTTCACCGCATGCGCGGGGAATACATTGAAGTAGAAGACCTGTGCAAGCAGATTATCGAATTAGACGAAAACAATGCTGATGCTCGTGAACTGATGGCTGATATGCTTTTTGCCCGTGGACAGCTTCAACCAGCAGCAGATGAGTACAAAAAGCTGCTGGAATACCACCCGGATCGGGTATCAGCGGAAACGAAATATGCTAAAGTCATACTGGAGATGGGAGAAAACGAGCATGAGAGGCAAATAGCGCAGGAAATGCTCGAAAACCCCGGTAAATACAAAGAACCTCAGAGTCACCCTCTACTTGCATTTATTTTCTCAGCAGTGGTACCAGGTGTCGGTCAGCTTTATAACCGTGAAATGATTAAAGGCTACATCATCCTTGGGGTATTTATATTCTCTCTGCTGATTCTGGCGATGTCTCCTGACACAAAAAACCTTCTGCAGGCTTTTGGCGCGTTAATGAACCCGCAGGATGCACCCACTAAGCCGCCACCGGTCGGTACGCTGGTTATTTTGATGGTAGGTGCGCTTGTTTTTACTTACATATATGCAGTAATCGATGCTCCCATTGCTGCTGCCAAGGCGGCTGATAAGGTTCGTGAGAAACTATCAGAACCGGGAAGTTAGCTCCGGTTTTTCCAATAAGTAAACAGGAGGATGCTGCACAATGCGCTGCCCTAAATGTGGTGCCATCAGCCCCGAGAACTCCATCAGATGTGTTTCGTGTGGACAACCGCTCCCAGATGCTCCAGTTCACGGCACATCTCAGCCTGCCCAGCCAGTACAAGTTAAAAACAGCGGAATGGCTATTGCTGCGTTAGTGTTGGGAATCTTGACGCTGTTTTCCTGCGGTTTACTTGCTCTGCCTGCGTTGATCGTCTCCATTGTCGCTTTGGTTCAGATTAATAAGAGCCAGGGGCAGCTCAAAGGACAAGGGCAAGCCATAGGAGGATTGGTCCTTTCCGCAGGGAGTCTGTTGCTTGTTCCAATAATGGTGGCAATACTCTTTCCGGTCTTTGCCAGAGCAAGAGACGCGGCCAGGATGTCATCTTGCCAGTTAAACATAAAGCAAATCGGCGTTGCTTTGCAAATGTACGCTGTGGATTACGGTGAAACTCTACCATCTGCAGATAAATGGTCTGACGCTATGCCCATTTATCTCAAGGATAAAGATAATAGCCGCCAAATATTCAAGTGTCCCAGCAGCCCTGACAGCAGACCAGAGGGATATTTGCTCAATGAAAGACTGAGCGGAATCAATACTGCTGTGCTTCCAAGTCCGAGCAATGTTTATATGATTTTTGAAGGGAATGGTTTTTGGAACGCATACGGAGGTCCGGGCGATGTAGATTACAGGCATAATAGTTACACCAACGTATGCTTTATCGATGGAAGAGTCATAAAAACTAAAAAGGTATATGAGAAAGCATTCGACCCGGATAATACTGAAGAAGTGCCTGAAGAGTCTGGACCGAAATATTAGATAGATAAAAGAGCAGCGGCCGTGCAATTTAAGCACGGCCGCTTGCGGGTAGGAGTAAAATTGCGTGCCAGGGTTGCTACTTGGACACAGTCATCTCCAGTGGAATCAGTCCAAGTCGCGTGGCACGGCGGAATGCCTGTACCCTATTGGACACCTGCAATTTATCATATATGTTGGCCAGGTGGAAATCTACGGTCCGCTTGCTGACATAAAGAGCATCAGCGACATCCTTGCTGGACTTCCCTTCGACCACCAGCATTAGGACCTCCAATTCACGTTTGGTGAGCCGGACCGCGCGGTTCTCCTGGACCTCAGGTATCCCCATAGCCGCCATATACGGTGATCTCCTTTCCCTGCTCGCCTCTCACTCGTATTCTTCCATACACTGTTCGGTATATGATACGGAATTGAGAATGAGATTAGAGAAGGTGAGGAAATTTGCAAAAATTATCTTGTTTACAAGCTAAACACCGTAATGTGCAAAGGGGTGCGGTTATAAACTGGTCGTCTGTAGCCACACCCTGATATAGCGGTTTTTCTTACCCTGCCAGCTCAGCACCTCGCTTCAATGCCTGTTCATTCAGCGGCAGCAGGTTATGCCGATGCGGAGGTAAGACATTCCTCAATGCCAGAAAAACCGACTCCAGTTTTACGGGTCTAAGCAGTTCCACAAACGCTCCAAGCATCACCATGTTGGCAATTTTCAGGTTGCCCAGTTCAACAGCAATATCATTTGCGGGCACACTGATTATTCTGCAGTCGCTGCGATCTTTTGGCACTTCGGCAAGCGATGAGTTAATCACTATCACTCCCTCGCGCTTAACACTTGCTACGAACTTGTTTAGAGGGATTTGATTCATTGCTATTAGTGTGTCGGGATTCTCCGTCATCGGTGAGCCGATTTGATCAGTGGAGACTATAACCGTGCAGTCTGCCGATCCACCCCGACTTTCCGGGCCATACGAAGGAAACCACACTACATTCTTATCTTCAATAACCGCAGCATGTGCAAGGAGTTGGCCCATAACCATAACGCCTTGTCCGCCGCTTCCGGCCATAATTATCTCTTGATGCATCGCTTCCGTCTCCTATCGGTCAACAAACTCGCCCAGCGGGTAGTGCTTGGTAGCTGTCTCTTCAATCCACTTCAGGCTGTCTATCGGGGACATATTCCACTGAGTAGGGCAGTTAGAGAGCACTTCCACAAGTGAGAACCCTTTGCCATCGAGCTGTTTCTGGAATGCTTTCTTAATTGCCGCTTTGGTCTTGGCTAGACCGCCTGCAGAAACCGGCGCTACGCGGGCAATATACGATGGGCCATCCAGCGAAGAAAGAAGTTCGCAGACCTTGATCGGATAACCGGCAATTGCCGGGTCTCGGCCTTCCGGACAGGTGGTTGTTTTAGCTCCGACGAGAGTTGTAGGGGCCATCTGCCCTCCGGTCATACCGTAGGTGCCGTTGTTGATGAATACTACTGAGATATTCTCGCCTCTGGCAGCCGAATGTATTGTCTCAGCAGTGCCTATGGCCGCGAGGTCGCCATCTCCCTGATATGCGAACACGAAAGAACCAGGAAGTATTCGCTTGACTCCAGTAGCAACCGCAGGAGCACGCCCATGAGATGCTTCAATCATATCGCATTCCATGTAGTCATACATAAAGACCGAGCATCCTACAGGACATATACCGACTGTCCGCTCCATCAAGTCTAGTTCGTCGATAACCTCAGCTATCAGCCTGTGAACCACTCCATGCAGACAGCCAGCGCAGTAGGAGAATGTGTTTTCTGAAAGCGCTCGAGGCCGCTCGAAAACTTTTTGCGTCATCGTGACACCTCCTCGCTCCTGGTCCGGCAGCAGCATGAGCAACTGGAACCGCCATTCAATGTATCGCGGACCTGGTTTAGTATTTCGCTTGGTGTTGGCACCATTCCACCGCTTCTGCCGTAGAATCCGACGCTCGTTTTACCGTTTACAGACAGTCTTACGTCTTCCACCATCTGTCCGTGGCTCATTTCAACGACCAGCAGCTTCTTTCCTCGCTCGGCAAGCCCTTCCAGAGGTATGCTTGGGAACGGGAAGAGGCTGATTGGCCGGAAAAGTCCAACATTAAGCCCTTCTTTTCGGGCCATATCGACCACAGTCTTACAAAGTCTTGATGTAGTGCCGTATGCAACGAGTACTAAATCAGCGTCTTCTACTTTGTACTCGTCGTAGCGCACTTCATGTTCTATCATCAATGCGTATTTAGCCTGCAGCTTGAGATTGAGTTCTTCAAGGACCTGCGGGACTATCCAGAGCGAATTGATGATGTTTTTATCTCTGTTTTTCCTGCCAGTGGTAGCCCAGGGCTTAGGCGGGATGTAGGTTTCGATCTTGTCAGGCACTTCTATTGTTTCGATCATCTGTCCGAGGATCGCATCTGCAAGCACCATGACCGGGTTGCGGTATTTATCGGCGAGATCGAATGCAAGTGCAGTTAAATGATAGCATTCTGAAACAGACCACGGCGCAAGTGTAAGGAGCTTATAGTCTCCGTGTCCGCCGCCTTTTACAGCCTGAAAATAGTCAGCCTGACCTACGGCAATGTTGCCAAGTCCCGGCCCGCCTCTCTGAACATTGACAATAACTGCCGGGAGTTCAGCGCCGGCTATGTAGGATATTCCTTCTTGCATCAGGCTAATTCCAGGGCTGGATGATGTAGTCATAACTCGTGTGCCTGTGCAGGCCGCGCCGTAGACCATGTTGATTGACGCAACCTCGCTTTCCGCCTGGACGAATACGCCTCCGGCTTTTGGCATCAGGGATGACATATACTCCGGAATTTCATTTTGAGGGGTAATTGGATAGCCGAAAAATCCACGGCATCCCGCCGCAATCGCTCCTTTGACTATCGCTTCATTCCCCTTCATTAGAGTTTTAGTCGCCATTGACAACCTCCTGTGAGGGCATGGGTGATGAGGTATGGGTCATGAGAAAGTCCACACCTTCCAGGCTAACTGATATAAAGAGAAGTGAATGCCTCTCCTTTAGCAGATAACCTTTTTCATAAACAATCATTAGATAATGTAACGTCTCTCCGAGCTTATAAAAAGCTTTGTTCATCAAGTGATGGCATTTAAGCCATCGATAACCTGTGTTATCTCCATACTTCAATGGCTACATCAGGGCAGATTTTTGCACAAAGCGCGCAGCCGGTGCATTCACCGTTCTCGATGTAGCTGGAATACTGATAACCTTTGGCGTTAAACCCGTCGGACATCTTGATGACCTTCTTAGGGCAGAAGTGTACGCAGAGTTCGCAGCCTTTACAGAGTTCTTTGTTAATCGTGATTAGCGCCATTGCTATCTCACCCCCAGTTTAGAGTCGATATACCCGAGTACAGGGTTCCGTTCTATCAATTTAGAGATAGACCGCCTTTCAGAGTATACATTAATAAGCATAAATATTGCCACCACAGCTATTTTCCCGGCAAGCCCTGCTTCCAGCGCAAATGTCAGGCCGAGCACTGCTCCGAGAGTGTTAGAACCGACATCTCCAAGCATGGCTCTGCCTCGGACATCATAATAAGAGACTCCTCCCGCCGCTGCCGAAGCTGCAAGGATGGCTATCGGAGCAGCGAATATTCCACATTTGATTGCAGCTACAGGTGCAAGTCCGAGAAAGAACAAAAATAGCGCACGTCCTGGGCGGAGATCCAGCAGATTAATCGTGTTGGCAGCCAGTGCTATCAAAGCCGCATCCAGAACCCATCTCCAGATAAGCCCATCAGATGTTTTATATGCCAGATAGACTGCCAGAAGTCCGCCGCCGAGAGCTTTGACAACCCCCGTCGTCAGCTTGCCTTCCAATAATAACTTCTTGAAATGTCCGCCAAAACCTCCTACATTTCTTGACCCTAAGAGATCGTCGAGAAGCCCAAGCAGTCCGAACCCGAGGATGGCAATGAGATACAGTGTTGCTGCTGGATGAGAGCCGAATGGAAGAAAATGCGAGATACCCGCACCGACAGCGCCCCAGGTGACTATATACAACCCGAAAACGTGCGGTATTGTATCGCCTTTGAAGTTCTCCATCCGCCATTTGAACCGGCGGATGGACAAGGAGACAAGTAAATGTAAAGCCACGGCTAAAACCGCAGCAGCGGCATAATTAATCATTGCTGTTCCAAGTTCTTATCTGGTGCGTATTTTCTCAATCCCAACCATCGCACGACCAGCGCTCTAAAAATATCTTTGAACTGTTTTCCTCTGTGGATGAAGCCTTTTACCGACTTTCCAGTTGTTCTGTGGGAAATCTCTACAGGCACTTCTTCAACAGTGTAGCCCATTTTGAAGGCATCTATTGTTAGCCCTGTCTCCACACCAAACCCAGGGTCAAATCCGCCCATTCTCTGGATGATTTCCCGCTTCAACGCTCTCTGGCCGGACAGTGGAGCTTTCATCACGTGCCCGGTGGATTTTCTGATACCCCATCTGGATAGCTTTACAGCAAATCCGAACCCTCCAGACCCTTTGACGGACGGCAGCACGGCAATTGTCATATCGACCTGGCCTGATAAAACCGGTTCAAGCAATGCGCCAGCCGCCGAAGCTGAGGATGCCAGGTCTGCATCCAGCATCAGCACAATTTCGGCTTCCGTGGACTTCACTCCGGCCATCAGCGCAGCGCCTTTCCCTGAGTTTTTTTCCAATCTCACTACCCGGTCTGCCCCGGCAGAACTGGCTTTCTCAGCGGTGTCGTCGGTCGAACCATCATCTATAACGACAACCTCGGACACTCTCTCAAGCGCTTTTGCTGCTATAACTGTCTCTGTTATTCGGTCTGCCTCGTTATATGCCGGGATTAGCGCAGCGACACTAATCATTCGTGCTCTCCAGGGTCTTTGGAATCAGCCGGTCAGCAGTCCTCTTCTGTCCGAAATGTCCTTTTTCTCCGCCGATTGCACAGAGCAGCGCAGCTTTACCGCATGACCTGTCAGCATTGTCTACAGTCGATACATCATGCCGTTTCCACACCTGTACATAAGACGCCTTTGCGTTAAGCGGCTCACATGCCACTACATTAGCTCCGAGGCTTATCAGTTCATCTATCAACGGCGCGTCGATTACCTCTGCCTGGTGTGATGAACTCGATACCGAACCTCCTATAACCACCACATTCCTGTTCCACCGGGTATAATCACCGGACAGGTTTATCACCTTGTTCTCTTCAAGAGAGCGGAGCTTGTCCGCATTTCTGGCATTGACTAACGCTTCGGCTATGGTGTGCAGGATGGCAGTGCGGCCGCTTTCATCGCGCTCTTGGACTATTCCAGCCTCGATTAGCGCCTCAGAGACATCATTAGGGTTCTCAAAATCGAATGATGAAGATATTTTGGTTACGCTTGTAACCGTGCCGCCTGAGGCTTCAATAACCGTGCGCAGACTGGTTGTCAACTCGTCGTAGTCTCCGGTCTGGACTATTGCCACATTGTGGTAAAGAAGTTTGTCTTTGAATGCAAGCGGCATCAAGGTCTCGCACATCTTCTCTGCCCGGTTAAAATCTGCCCGTGTGCTTCGGAGATCGTTCTGCTGCTTGCGTATGGCGTTCTGAAGCCCTTCCAGATTCCGCTCATACCGTTCAGCTATACGCAGCATCTGCTCCCTGTCCGCAGGTTTTCCGACAAATGATGTGCCGATTACTATACCTATGGCCAGCGCAAAAAAAACAGCCGCCAAGCTGTATACATGATAACGGAGATCTATCACTTGATTACCTCTCCCATAACCTTAGCTGGACCCACAGGTCCCATAACCGTGCCTTGTGCTCTATCATAAACAACCTTATCTGATCCTGGATGGCAGGAGACGATGCTATAACCGTAACAAGCGCCGCCATTGCCGCAAGGACCAGTATTCCGGCATACTGCACTCCAGACCTGTTCTGGTAGAGCTTGCTCGCGCCTCTTGCATCTACCAGCTTGGAGCCGACCTTTAGCCGGACAAGGAACGTGCTGGACATTCCTTTCCGACCTTTATCCAAAAAATCTATGAGATTCGAATGCGTGCCTACCGCCACTATAAGTTCAGCCCCTTTTTCATAGGCAAGGAGCATAGCCACATCCTCACTGGTTCCAGGGACTGCGGCTATTGTGGCTCCCAGCCCGAGCTGTTTCAACCTGGCCATCCCCGGAGCAGTCCTTGCTGCGTCTGTGTAGGCATGGACGATTATCTCTGCGCCACATTTTAATGCCTTATCGCTTACGCTGTCCATATCTCCGATGATGATATGAGGCTTGTAACCCATACCGAGCAGCGCATCAGCGCCGCCATCGACCCCTATCAGCACCGGTTTGACCTCATTTATATAAGCCCGAAGGCTTACAAGGTCTTCTTTATAACCTTCGCCTCTTACGACTATCAATACGTGCTTTCCTGCAATTTGCGTATCGATATCAGGAAGCTTGGTCGCGTCCAGAAGTAGGGATTTCTCTTTCAGGACATAGCTCAGAGTGTTTTCTGCGAATCTTTCCAGTTCTACATCGAGATTCTGCTTGGCTTCTTCAAGCATATGCTCGACATCTTCAGCAGTCAGTTGCTTGCCGCTGCATACCAAGACACCATCTGCATGAAGCTGGCAGCCTGTTATCTCAACCATGTCGCCTTCACGTATGCGGTCCCACATCTCATTCCCGACGTCATCGATTATCGGGATACCCGCATCAAGGAGCATTTTAGGCCCAAGGTTGGGATACCTGCCTGATATTGACTTGCTTGCATTGATAACTGCCGATATCCGTCTGTCTATCAGCATCTGGGCAGATACGGAATCTATATCCTGATGGTCGATTAAGGCTATCTCGCCTGGCTTGAGCCTCTTGGCAAGGTTTTTCGTCCGTTTATCGAGCCTGATTGTACCAGTTAGTTTCAATGTCATAGGTAATGAGTTATCAGCCATGGGAAGATAACCTATAGCCAGCTTCAAGCATCTCTCGCGCGTGTTGCGCTGCAGTCTGCGAGTCTTCGGTTCCGCCAAGCATCCTTGCGATTTCGTCTACCCGGTCATCATTTTTCAGCAGCCGAATACTAACGAGCGTGCGGTCGCCTTTGACACTTTTTTCGACCGAATAATGATGGTTCGCGCGGCTTGCTATCTGCGGCAGATGAGTTACGCACATCACCTGGGCCATTTGGGCTACAACTGCAAGTTTTTGCCCGAGAATTTGCGCCGTCCGCCCGCCGATACCTGTATCTATCTCGTCAAAAATCAGAGTTGGGACTTTGTCAGCGCCTGCAGCTACGGTTTTGAGCGCAAGCATTACTCTGGAAGTCTCTCCTCCTGATGCAATCTTTGCCAAAGGCTTAAGCGGCTCTCCTGGGTTAGGTGAGATAACGAATTCCACCGCATCTATACCCCGCGAACCAGGTTCACATTCAGTAAACGATACATCAAACCTGGTGCTGGACATAGCCAGGTCTGCCAGTTCGGCCTCTACAGCCTTTGCAAACTCAGATGCACGCACTTTCCGCAAATCAGAAAGCCTTCGGGCCACTCCTAAAAGCTCATCCTCGACCTTTTCGATCTGTTCGGTTAGCTCCGCAGCCCGTTCTTCGCTGTTTGCAAGCCCTTCTATCTTTTTGGCAACTTCAGCGCCGTATGCGTTGATCTCCTCTATCGTGTCTCCGTACTTGCGCTTCAGCGTTCTAATCAAGTCCAGGCGTTCCTCAACAGCCTCCAGCTTCTCAGGATTGAACTCGATGTCATCTCTGTAAGCCCGGATAGCTGTTTGAGCCTGTTCTGCAGCATAAAGCGCAGTTTCAATATCCTGAACAACTGAAGAAAGCGATTCATCCAGTGCAGCCATCGATTGCGCCTGAGACAGGGCAGACGAGAGCAAGTCCGATGCGCCGATTTCAAGCCCAGAACCACTGAGTACAGAGTATATCTCAGAAGCAAGCTCATGCAGCTTTTCAGCATTGGCAAGCCGAGACCGTTCGGCCATAAGCTCCTCATCTTCGCCTGCCGATAGCTTCGCAGCCTCTATCTCGTTTCTCTGGAACTCGTACAGGTCCAAAAGCCTTGCCCGTTCGCGCTCATCCCGCTTAAGCTGTTCCAGTTCATCCTTCAACTTGCGAAGATTTGAGTATAATTCGGCGGTTTTGCTCCTTAGTTCAACAGCTTCCGGCCCGCACCATTGGTCTAAGATGTCCAGATGCTTCTGTGCGTCCAGCAACCACTGATGTTCGTGCTGGCCATGAACATCGATTAGCCCGGATGTCAGCTCTTTAAGCATAGAGATGGTCGAAAGCCTGCCGTTGATTCTGCACTGGGACTTTCCTGTTGATGATATCTCCCTTGATATCAACAGCATCCCATCTTCCATATCAAATCCCAGTTCAGCAGCTTTGGAGTGTGCTCTTTCGTTGCCGGAAAGGTCAAACGCAGCCTCAACTACGGCTTTATCCGCACCGGTGCGTATCATTTCAGATGATATTCGCTCACCGAGTATTGCTGTAATTGCGTCGATTATAATCGACTTGCCTGCGCCAGTCTCACCAGTGAGTACATTGAACCCATCGCCAAGTTCAATGCTCAAATCATCTATAAGCGCGAAGTTTTTTATTTGCAAATGCGATAACATTTCAGGTTGTATGGTACAAGGTTCGGGAAATGTGCGTCAATCTACGGCAGACTCGATAATCCTGGGAGCAAAAAGGCCGGACCCGCAATCCGAACCAGAAATCTACGTGCTAAACCTTTCTCCCCACTTGAGCCTGCGCTGCAGCTTATCATAAAAGCTCATCGGATCCCAGTAGACTATCCTGGCATTATAATCAGCGCGGCGGATGTCTACTTTATCGTTGCACTCCATTTTGAAGCCTACCTGCCCATCTATTGTGAGCATCATAATGTCATTTCCATTCTGACCGCACTCTCCGATAATCTGCACACATTCGTCACTCGGGATAACGAGCGACCGTGCGTTTAACGTATGCGGACAGATTGGCGTGATGATCATAACTTCAACATTTGGGTTGACGACCGGTCCACCTGCTGAGAGCGAGTAGGCGGTAGAACCTGTGGGGCTTGATACGATTATCCCGTCTGCTGCGTAGGTAGCAATAAGCTGGCTGTTGACCAGTGTGTGCAGTTTGAGCAGTCTGGCCAAAGGGCCTTTCGACACTACTACATCATTGAGCGCTGGAGTTGAAAAAACCTCTTCTTCTCCACGATAAAGCACCGCGTGAAGCATCATCCGTTCGCTGATTCGGTAGTCGCCATCAAGAACACGCTCTAGTGCAGGTTTTACATCCGGCGGGTGGACTTCTGTGATGAACCCGTATTGTCCAAAATGCACACCGAGTATAGGGGTGCCCTTCGGGCCGGCAACACGCGCAGCCCGAAGGATAGTTCCATCGCCGCCGAGGACCATTACCATGTCCGTTTCGTAGACTGCATCCTCACTGGCAGCCAAGTCGTTATGATTAATCATCTGCGCTGGCTCTTCTTCGATTAGCACTTCAACGTTTCGGGAGATGAGCCAAGACGCCAGCTCTGCAGCTAACTGCAGAGCTCCACCCTTCATGGGATTGACGATGAATCCTATTGATTTCACATTACACTCGATTTACAGGCTTGTTACTCGCGCTCAATTGCCGGTTCCAGCCGTGCCAGGTTTGCTTTTGCATCGGAGTAATCCGGGTCCAGGTCAAGAGCTTTCTTATACTGCTCTCTTGCCTCTTCTACAAGCCCGTTCTTCTCCAGTGCTACGCCATAATTATTATATGCTGAAGCCATCTTTGGATGCGCATTAACCAAGTATTTATACTGCTCTATCGCTTCCTGGAGTTTCCCCTGCTCGACCAGTACTAACCCAAGCCCAAGTCTGGCCTGCGAGCTGTTTGGATCGACTGTTATCGCAGCCTGATACTCCTCAGCAGCCCTATCTATCTGCCCTGCATCCAGATAGAGGTTAGCAAGGTTGACATGAGCTGCTGTGTCCTCTGGCGAGAGTTTTATCACCTGAGTCCAGGCAGCTATGCCTCCAGTCCTGTATCTGGACTTGAGTGCTTCATCCTCAGCGGCTTCATTCTCATAGCTGTAGATTGTAGCAAGCCGTTTTTGTGCGTTTAACGAAGCAGGGTCTTGTTCTACAGCAACATTAAGCTGCTTGATGGCATCTTCCACGCGGCCTGATTTATACAGAGACCATCCCAAACCAGCCATTGTCTCTACGTCTGTCGGTCTTACCCGCAGTGCGGCGGCGTAAGAATCTACCGCTGCCTTGTGCTTGCCCTGTTTGGCAAGAAGCATACCCAGATTGTAGTGCGGAGCGAACTGCTCAGGCCGGAGACTTGCTGCCTGCTGATAGTTCTGGATAGCAGCATCGGTCTGTCCACTCTCGGCAAGGATTTCACCAAGGGCAACGTGAGCATAATAGTTGTCCGTGCTGATTTTGGCTAATTTCTCAAATGCCTGTTTTGCTGCAGCTTTGTCACCTTTTGCCTTCAATGCGGTGCCATAGTTCAAAACAAATGTAGGATTGTCTGGATCAAGGTCTACGGCTGCTTTGAAGTTGGTTACAGCTTCATCCAGCTTATTCTGCTGCTGGAGAGCAAGCCCCAGGTTATTGAGAATGTTCGAATCATTCGGCTTGAGAGTCTTTGCCTGCTTGAACAGCTTCTCAGCCTCTGCTGCATCTCCCAACCGGAGCTTGGCGTTAGCCAGATTGTAGACGTAGTCTGCAGAATTTGGTTTAATCTTTACAGCTTCAGCGTAAGCTGCTGCTGCCTTCTGTGTCTCGCTGATAAGCAGGTATGCTGTGCCCAGGTTGTTCCATACTTCAGAGTCTTTAGGCAGAAGTTCAGAAGCGCGCTGAAGATGCGCCACGGCATCTGCGCCTTTATTCTGCTTCAAAAGAAGGAAACCCAGCCAACTGCGTGCTGAAGCGTTGTCAGCATCGATCTCAACCGCTTTTTGCACTTCTGCGGTTGCTGCTGCAAGATCGCCACTCTTGTAATACTCTATACCCTTCCTTAGGCTGGCATTAGCTGACGCTGCCATTACTGGGACTGTTAATCCCATTATAAACAGAATGGCAACTATTACTGCGATTCCTCGAATTCTCATCCCAACCCCTCCTTTTACCAGCCGTGGGGGAAATGGAGTGTGGTAACACCCAATATGATTGATTATTCAGGCTGGTAGTTTGTATGTCTCAGCCATTATACCAACTCGGCAATTCCTAAACAAGCAGGAGCAATTGAATAGCTTGACGCGATGGTAATATGACTGACTATTATATAACATGCAAATTCATTGCCTGTGATACAGTTTAAGTCAGATAGAGGAAAAATATGCTCTACCTCGGGAGAAATTTACAATTTTCCCTCGGGAGAAATTTGCAATTTTTCCCGGACAAGCTATCTTTACAGGCAAGCTCTCGGGGGAAATTTGCAATTTCCCTCGGACAAGCAGCCTCCTCTCGGGAGGGATTTGCAATCCCTCCCGGACTGATAGCTAAAGAATCTGTGATTCCGGATGATTATCTAAATACCAAGGAACGGGATTGCAAATCCCTTCCCGTCATGCTGAACTTGTTTCAGCACCTCCTAACAGCCATGAGACCCTGAAACAAGTTCAGGGTGACTGCTAATCATAAATATCAATAATCGGGATTGCAAATCCCTTGGTTACTTTTCCGGGCTAAATTGCAAATTCAGCCCGAGAATAGGTGGTGATTTTTCATGATGCAGCCCGCTTAAGCAGTTCTGCCACTCGCGATGCAAGTTCATCAAGCGTCAAAGAAAGCGGCCTTGCTTCCATCCCTACCAACTCCACATGCGGCTGTTGAACCGGTACCAGGACTTTTACTGCATGCGACGATGCGATAATGGCTGCCATAACCGGTGTAATCTCGCCCATCAACGAGTTCGGAATGATAATCCCCACAGGCCCGACTACCACATCCGCCTGCGGAACCGTTACAGCCATTGCATTCTCTCCGGTTGCGCCGACATCCGCGCCTGCCTTGACCATAACCGCCGTAGCTGTCGCATTAGCCCCAAGCGCTATCAACTGGTGAGGGCTATCGATTACCTGCCGCAGCCGGGACACGATTTGCGTGCCAATTCCTCCACCCATGCCATCGATTACAACTACTTTCATCTACAGGACATCACCTCCACTCCGAACTCTTTCAATAGGCAGCTCAATTTATATATTGGCAGCCCTACAACATTGAAATAACAACCGGTTATCCCTTTAATCAGCACTGATGCCTTACCCTGGATAGCATAGGCTCCGGCTTTATCGAGAGGTTCGCCGGTTTTTACATACCGCTCGATGGTTTCGTCGGATAATTCGCAGAAGTGGACATTGGTACACTCAAAATCAGCCTTTTCCTGTATATTGCCGTTCTCTACTTTGATGACATGAACCCCAGTATATACCTGATGTGTCCGTCCAGAAAGCATTTTGAGCATCCTTTTTGCGTCTTCCTCATTCTCCGGCTTGCCCAAAATATGCTCGTCCACTGCAACAACGGTATCAGAGCCGATTACTATACCCTTCCTTATTCCAGAAGCGACATCTTTTGCCTTCTCTGCTGCGGACATCATCACATGCTCGCGTGGAGACAGGTCTTCGGGTATCAGCGACTCGTCGAACGCAGACGGTACAACCTTGAAATCAGGATTTATCAGTGCCAGAAGCTCTCTCCGTCTTGGAGAAGCAGATGCAAGTATAATTCTCGTTTTCACAGAGAAAGTGTAAAGGGGAAAGCGAAAAGTGTAAAGTAATAAGTGTAAAGTTATTAGTACATCAGCCTGATAATCGCGTCAGCAAGCCGTTTTGGGTCGTGCCGAACGACATCAGTTTCGCTCATGAAGTCACCGATAACTGCGCGGTATCCCATTTCGCGTATTTTGTCTATATCCGGCAGCACCAGTTCCGCGCCTTTTTCCCGGTATTTATCCAAAAGGTCTAACCTCGGCACCTGACGGTTTACCAGAACATAGTTAAATATCTTCTTATCTACGTGGTTGGCGACCGCGCAAACGTGTTCAGATGCTGTGAATCCGTCAGTTTCACCGGGCTGAGTCATTACGTTGCATACGAATATTTTGACAGCATCCGATTCAGCTATGGCATCGGCGATTCCTTTTACCAGCAGGTTCGGAATAATGCTAGTGTAGACGCTTCCGGGGCCGATGACTATTGCATCAGCCAATTTGATTGCATGTATGGCTTCATCGAGCGGTCTTACATCCGCTGGCGTCAGGAATATGTGCTTCACCGGTTGCCCTGACTCGACGATATTAGTCTCACCATCTGCCAGTGTGCCGTCTGCAAGCTCTGCATGTATTTGAACGTTCTCGATAGTAGATGGCAGCACTCGTCCCCGGATAGCCAGAATGTTACTGGTCTCTTTGACTGCACGCTCAAAATCACCTGTAATGTTGGTCATGGCAGCTATAAGCAGGTTGCCGAACGAGTGCCCTTGCAGAGTGCCTGTGCCTCCATTGAACCGGTACTGTAAAAGCTCAGTCATGAGAGGTTCTTCGTCAGCCAGAGCAACGATACAGTTGCGGATGTCTCCCGGAGGCAGCATGCCAAGTTCCCTGTGAAGAACGCCTGAGCTTCCACCGTCATCAGTAACCGTAACTATTGCTACTATGTTGCTCGTATACTGTTTTAGACCTCGAAGCATCGTGGAAAGCCCGGTTCCTCCGCCGACTACCACGATTCTTCGTCCCTGTGCCAGGTATCTGTTCTGGAAAATAACATCTGCCAGCTTATCTTGAGCGCTCGGGCTTACTACGCTGATAATTGACCTGATAACCTGCCTTATGGAGACGAAAATAAGTGCAAGTCCAAAGGAGATCGAGACCACGCTTACGGAGATGAGCGTTGCTGGTTGGCGCAAATTGATACCAAACTGCGAAAGCGCAAACCGGCCAATGGCGTCAAGGTAATCAATTACCGCAACGTTGGCAAGCAGCGCTACCCCGACGATGATAGAAAACGTCCCCACAGGCACTAGTAAAAGCCAGCGCTTTACCCGCATGCCCGGATATAGCCATTTAAGAGAGCTCCAGATGCTTCTTTTCATATCCTAGCCTTTCGGGCAGTCCCTGTGTTCCACTAACACATTGAAGTCGCGGACGCTCAAATAACGCGCAAGTTCATTTGCTACAACTACAGACCTGTGACGCCCGCCGGTGCAGCCGATGGCTATGGACAGATATGCTTTTCCTTCTTTCTCATACTGCGGTATCGAGAACTCAATAAGGCTGCACAGCCGTTCCATCAACGGTTCCGTCAACGGATCAGACAGGACATAGTGCCGTACCTCTTCCTGGTTTCCATCCAGTTTTGAGAGCTTCTCGACCCAATAAGGATTTGCCAGGAAACGCACATCGAACACCAGGTCCGCATCGAGTGGTACGCCATATTTGTACCCAAAGGAGATGACTGTTATCACCATGCCTTCTCTGGCTCCCTGTGGGCCAAAATAACGGCGGATTTCCCTGCGAAACCCCTCTGGTTCCAGGTTGGATGTATCGATGACCTTGTCAGCCTTCTCCTTGATGTCAGCCAGAATGTGGCGCTCTTCTTTTATGCTTTCGAGAATGCCTTTTCCTTCTGCCACCAGCGGATGCTTGCGTCTGGTTTCCTTGAACCGGCGAATAAGAATCGGGTCTGATGCGTCCAGAAAGAGTATCTTTGCGCGGCTGTAACCCTTTACCTGAGCCGAAGTCAACTCTTCGTATGCCTGCATAAAATCGCCAAAAAACTGACCTGTACGAACATCGACCACAATCGCCAGCCCATCAGCATCCACCCCGGATTCTTTCCAGAGGTTGACCAGATTAGCCAGAAGGTCAGGCGGAAGGTTGTCTATGCAAAAATAATTGAGATCTTCGAAGGTTCTTATTGCCAGAGTCTTTCCTGCACCGGACATGCCGGTTATGACTACAAGCTGTTTCTGCGAGTCTTTACTATTCATCTGCTCTTGACCGCCGTTTAGCGTAGGAGTTTATAAGCCCGCTCAGCACGCTGAGAACAATAGATCCGAACAAAGCGGCCCAGAAAGTCGTTACAGTGACTCCGCCCGTTATTGCTGCTGCCAGCCAGAACATAAGCGCATTTACAATAAATGCAAATAATCCAAATGTCAGACAGTTAATCGGCCATGTGAAGAGTTTCACTAGAGGACGAATCAACGCATTGACCACTGCCAGGACTATTATGAATAGAAACGCTTTGAAAGCCCCGCCCCATTCAAGGTTAACAGGCAATCCGAGCCGGTTTGAGGTAAACTGTGCGATTATAACTGTTGCCCACACAGCAACCAGTGCTAATATCCAGCGTATTAAAAAGTTCAAATCGACACACCCTCCAGAGCAAGAAGTTTCCGTTTAAGGTTCAGCCCTGCGGAATATCCGCCGATGCCGCCGCTAGAATACAATACCCTGTGACACGGCACAATTATCAGCAGCGGATTCTTTCTCATGGCATTACCAACAGCCCTTGCCGCACCGGGAGAACCGGCAATCGCAGCAAGCTCTCCGTAACTTGTGATACTGCCATAAGGAATCCTCATCGTTTCGATGAGCACAGATTTCTCAAACTCACCCAGGCCATCCAGCTCAACCGGAACACGCGAAAAGTCCACAGGTTTTCCCTGGAAGTATAGACGCAGGAGTTCTATAATCTCGCCAAATCCTGACTCTGATTCTTCTGCCTCAGGTGGGACATCGGAAATGGCTTCTTCTCTGCTTGGCTTAGGCCGATGGAGTTCAACAAGCTTTCCATCTTTGCCCACCAATAGCAGCCACCCCAGTGGTGATTCGAATGTAGTGTAGTAGAGTTTCATACTATCCTTATTACGCATAATACGCTGTTCAAAGTCTCACAGTCATAGGTTTTGGAACATAAGCCCCTTTCCAAAGAAGCAGTTAGATTTTAATCAACTCTATCTTAGACAGGTCTGCTTCTCCAACACCGGATGTGGCTGCTGTAGTAATCCACTTCACTCTTTCAAGGCCCAGTTCTTCCCGCCCCATTTGTTTTCTCTGCTGGTCGATAATATCCAGTCCTACTCTGTCTATTGCCAGTGGATCAAACCCTACAAGCAATCCATAGTAATCGAATTGGTATTTGACCTGAAGACCTGGTCCGCCGTCGCACTGCAGCCGAGCAGCATCGACAACCACCAGCCGTGTCTTGTCTTTAATCTGCGGAATCGCATTGAGTTCTGCAAGCCAGGGATTGCAGCCGCCTTTGTGACCAGCGCCGGGATTGTCGAATGAGCCATAATGGTTCTTTAGCGCGCAGCTTATTCCAGCCATACCGTGAGTCTTCAATATCGGGACATTTACCAAAGCAGTTATCTTTTCCGTGAGGATTTTACTCAACCTGCCGTGGAAACTGCCGTTTTTGACCTCGTTACCCCAATCGCCATCGTCTGCAAGTACCTTTATGCCAGCTCCTTTGTTGGGTATATAGCCGCATTTCACCAAATCCCCGGTGCTTCTGTCCCAAATGATGATGTTTTCCGGTTTTACGCCTGCAAGCTGGAGTCCGGCAGCAACAGCATAAGCAATTTCGGGATGAGTCGAAACACCTTTGCCGAAAAGGCAGTTTACCTTGATTCCCACAACATCTGTCGGTTTGAAAAGCGATTTCCAGGCTTCTGCACCGGATGATTTCCCTGTAAGCTTAGCTACAGCCCGGCCCAGCATCTGTTCAGCTGCCTTCTGGTTGATTCCATCGTCACCTAGAATCGATTTATCTCTTACGATAACGACTTTCGGCTTGCCGGAAGCTGATTTGGCCGGATTTGCGGGCTGTGGTTGTATTGTAACGCTGTCTGCAGCGCTGCATCCTTCACTTAGAATGGCCAGCCCTGCTGCTGCTGTGCCAAGCAGTGCCGACTGCTTTAAAAGCTGTCTGCGAGTAAGCTTTTTCTCCTCCATTTTAAGACTCCTTTCCTGCAATCCCAACAAATGAGTCAAGCGAGACCCAATACTACTCCCAGGAAAACGATCTAATCTCGGGGAGTGTGGTCAATTCCGAATTAACTGATGCCATATCCAATCCCGGTGGGATTCTAAGATGCAATCTGGCAATAAACAAACCTGCTTCGGTTTCCTCGCTGCGAATCCCAAGCACGGAAATCCCAAATCGGCTGAGAATTTCCATGATGCTGGTTATTCCTGACCTTCCCCCTGGCAGTACTACTGTGAGGTCATGTATTGACTGCCTTTCGAGCATCAAGTGTTCGATTCGGGTTATCGTGCTGAGTGTAACGAAGACAATGACGGATGCTACAATGGCCAGATAAGTCAAATCACCACCGCGTCCTGCTGCCATTCCGATAGCTGCCGTAGTCCACAGGCTTGCCGCCGTGGTAAGCCCTCGGATGATGCTTCCCTGCCGGATAATCGTTCCGGCTCCCAGAAAACCTATTCCGCTGACTATCTGGCTTGCTATCCGGCTTGGGTCTGACTGCGGGCCGCCGTAGCTTTGTGAGATGATGGTAAACAGCCCTGCCCCAAGCGAGACGAGGATATGCGTGCGAAGCCCTGCAGGCCGTCCATGCGCTTCACGTTCGAGTCCAATCAACCCACCCAGGGCTGCCGCTAAAAGCAGCCTGAGTATCATTGTAAACAGGTTGAGGTTGTCCATAAGTTTAATAAAACGATTCACAGAACGAGGAACAGGCGGAATTCATCCTGAACCTCGTTCTTATACTACTACTACACAGTATATTTATCCGCTTCGTCAAGCAATTTGCGCTTTTCAGCCTGGACTGCTGCTGCTATTTCGTCTGTAGCTTCGTTCAGTGCAACTTCGCGCTTGTTCTGCTTGTCCCAGCGCAGTCTCATCTCCACTTTTCCTTCTGAAGCCAATCTGCCGACAACTACTTGAACAGGTATCCCTATCAGGTCTGCGTCCTTAAACTTTACTCCTGAACGCTCATCCCGCTCATCCAGAAGGACATCTATTCCGCGATTCTGAAGCTCCTCATATATTCTGACAGCCGCCGCAGCCTGCGCCTCATCCAATGGGTTCAACAGAAGGATAACTACCTCGAATGGCGCAATGGAAACAGGCCAGATGATACCGTCATCATCACGCCGAGCCTCAGAGACAGCAGCAAGCATCCTCGATACTCCAAGGCCGTAACATCCCATAATAAACGGTTTCTCTTTGCCGTCTTCATCAAGGAACGTTGCACCCATAGCCTCAGAATACTTGGTTCCGAGCTTGAAGATATGGCCGACCTCTATGCCGCGCTCTGCCTGAAGCACTCCTTCGCACCTCGGGCATGGGTCCTGGTCTGAGGCGACCTTTATATCAGCCCATTCGTCAACATTGAAATCTCGTCCGATGTTGACATTGACGTAATGCGTGTCCGTCTTGTTTGCCCCGGTCACGAAGTTTGCCATAGACCTGACTTCATAATCTGCTACAATCCTCACACCTTTCAGCCCAACAGGCCCGGAGAAGCCTACTTCTGCCCCAGTCAGTTCGAGTATCAACTCAGGTCCAGCCATCTCAAGTTTGTATATATCCAGGTTCCGGCTGAATTTCGCCTCGTTAAGCTCTCTATCGCCTCTTACAAGCGCCGCAATGGGCTTGCCGTCGGCTACATAGATTAAAGTCTTGACCAGGTTCTCAGGTTTCGTCTTCAGGAAGCCTGTTACCTGCTCAACAGTCTTTGCTCCCGGCGTATCTACTGCCTGAATAGGCTTGGCAGGCTCATTGGATGGCTCATAGCCACGGTCTGCAACCTCGCAGCGCTCGGCATTGGCTGCATAATCGCATTCTTTACAGTGCAGGATGGAATCTTCACCGGCAGGAGTAATTACAGTAAACTCCTGGTTGTCTTTCCCGCCGATAGCCCCCGATTCAGCCTCGACAATTAGAAAATCAATCCCGCATCGCGCAAATGACCTTGCAAACGCTGCCCTCATCTTTCTGTAAGACAGGTCAAGTTCTTCATCATTGCGGTCGAATGTGTAGGAGTCCAGCATGATGAACTCTCTGCCGCGTATAACGCCGCCTCTTGGCCTTGGTTCATCCCGGAACTTCGTTTGGATTTGATAAAGGTTGAGCGGAAGCTCGCGGTAGGAGCGCACATCGTGACGGACGATGTCTGTTATGACCTCCTCATGCGTCATACCAAGAGCGTGCCATCTGTCGGCCCTGTCCTTGAGCTTGAACAACGTGTCCACTTCCCACCTGTTGGTTTCCTGCCAGAGTTCAGCAGGCTGGAGTGCAGGCATTAGTAGTTCCTGCCCTCCGGCTGCATCGGTTTCCTCTCGGATAATCTTTTCGACCTTCTTGATGACCTTGTAACCAAGCGGCAGGTACGAGTAGACTCCCGCGGAGAGCTTGCGGATGAATCCACCGCGAAGCAGCAGCCGATGGCTCGCCAATTCCGCCTCAGCCGGTATTTCTCTTAATGTCGGAAAGAACAGTTGTGATGCTCGCATAAATAACTATCAGCAATCAACTGGCAGTATTGCTATAACTGAGCCGTAATTGCTTAATCCTCCAAAAATGTCAATTTATTCAGGTAACACATTCGGGCTACCACATCCACACTCGGGCCACTACACTCGGGCCCCACACTCGGGCTAAATTTGCAATTTAGCCCGGAAAGATAGCCAAGGGATTTGCAATCCCGATTATTGATATTTAAGATAATCATTCGGAATCACAGATTCCTCAGCTACTTATCCGGGAGGGATTGCAAATCCCTCCCGAGAGTACGAGAGTATATTGCGTCATCCTGAACTTGTTTCAGGATCTAAATCGAGATGCCGAAACAAGTTCGGCATGACGGTATGGCCATCACCTTACACTCGGGCTACCCCACACTCGGGCTAAATTTGCAATTTAGCCCGAAAGAATAGCCAAGGGTTTTGTAATCCCGTTCTTTTCAGATGTCCATTATCAATGCTTCCTCACCGCAATCCGGGAATTTAGGACAATTGATGCACTCTGACCAGATTTTTCGCGGTAAGTCGTCCTTGCTTATCCTGGTAAACCCCAGTTTTTCAAAGAAAACAGGCTTGTAGGTGAGCGTAAACACCTTGGGCAGTTCCAGTTGTCTGGCTTCTTCTATACAATGAAGCACCAAATCTTTGCCAAAACCGCGTCCCTGGCACTCATCGCATACTGCAAGTGCTTTTACTTCAGCCAAATCGTTCCAGCTTATATGAAGAGCACAGCAGCCCACTACATTACCGCCTAAATCTACTACCGAATAATCTCTGATGTTCTCATATATATCATTCAGCGATCGTGGGAGCATTTCGCCTCGGTCTGCGAATGTATTAATCAACTTCTGTATTACTGGAACATCAACTATTTTTGCTTTTCTTATTACGCTCAACTACTCAACTCTTCCTTGCTTTTGGTATTACTCTCGATAGACCGGATTTCCTTCATGAGTTCGTCTACCAGTTTATCTTCGGATACTCTTCTAAGCATTTTGCCTTTAGCGAAGATCAAACCTGCACCACGTCCGCCTGCAATGCCTACATCAGCCATCTCAGCTTCCCCAGGCCCGTTTACCACGCAGCCCATTACTGCCACTTTTATCGGCCTTGAAGGCGGATTTTCGGCCAACCGGCGCCTGACTTCATTTGCAACTGACTGAAGATCTATCTCACATCGTCCGCAGGTAGGACATGATACCATTGTATACGGTTTCGATCTCAGGTTCAGCGCACTCAGGATTTCTGTGCCGACCTCTACCTCTTCAACCGGGTCACCGGTAAGCGACACTCGAATAGTATCACCAATACCTTCGGCAAGCAGTGTCCCAATTCCTACTGCAGATCTGATTGTGCCTTCCCAGGGCAGTCCGGCCTCGGTTATCCCCAAATGAAGCGGGTAGGGGACCAGTTCTGCAATCTTCCGGTAGGCCTCTATGGTCATTGGCACATCGAACGCTTTCAAAGAGATGACTATATCCCTGAAATCCATATCTTCCAGGATTTTGACCTGGTCCAGTGCACTTGCAACCAGAGAATCAGCAGACGGCTCTCCGTAGCGTTTCTTATCGATAGACCCGAAGTTCGCACCTACTCTGATAGGTATGCCTCTTTCTTTAGCTGCCTTGGCTATTTCTTCGACTCTTTCACGCGGGCCGATATTCCCAGGGTTTATCCGCAGCTTGTCCACTCCTGCTTCTATAGCAGCAAGTGCAAGCAGATAATTGAAGTGAATATCAGCAATAAGCGGAATTGTTATCTGGAGCTTGATCTCTCTCAGAGCAGCAGCGGCTTTTTCATCAGGCACAGCGACTCTTACAATATCGCACCCTGCATTCTCAAGAGCTTTTATCTGTTTGACAGTCGATGCAACGTCTCTTGTGTCTGTGTTGGTCATCGATTGAACGCTGACCGGCGCATCTTGCCCGATTACAACATTTCCAACTTTTACCGCTATGCTGTTTCTTCGTTTCATTTTATCGATTTGTCTAAGATAATACCGCCCAGGAGCATATCCTGGGCGGTATTAGCGTCCTTTTCCGATTGCCGATTGCCCTGTTGCCGATTGCCAATTGCCGATTGCCCGGCTCGTCCTCGCGCCGGGCAGATATATCCGCACGTCCCCGTGCGGAAAAAACGACGTAAGAGATGCTGAATCAAGTTCGGCATGACGAAAAAACGTCATTCTCCATCTCTCGTGAGGGATTTGCAATCCCTCACGGCCAAGCAAGCGAGGAATCTGTGATTCCGGTTTATGATTTGAAGCATTAATGACCGGGATTGCAAATCCCTCAGCTATCCTTCCGGGCTAAATTGCAAATTTAGCCCGAGTGTAGAAACAAGTTCAGCATGACGTACATTAACGGATCGCCTGGGATATGTATCCCAGGCGATAGTTTGACGGATATTCATCCGCTTAAAATAATCTCCCTCAGGATGGAGTGATTTGCAGGCCTTCCTACAATCTTACTTCGCTCCAGGCAGATTGCCAGTGGCTATTCTTGCAATATCGAAGTAAACAAGGAACACAGCGAGCATTATCAACGCTGCCATTCCTGCCAACTGGATTTTATACCATAGTTCAGGCTGTAGTCTCTTGCCTCTTATCTTCTCTATTGTCAGATACAGAAGGTGTCCTCCGTCAAGAACCGGTATCGGAAGCAGGTTCATGATGCCCAGCGTGAGCGACAACAGCGCAAGCACGAAGAAGATCAACCTCGGCCCTTGCTGGACAGCTCCATGCGTCACATATCCGATCATCACGATTCCACCGACTTCGTTCTTCACTCGCTTGCTGAAGATCGTGGTTATGGTATCGTGACCGAACCTGTATGCCTCGATAGTCCCAACTGGAATAGACTGAGTGAATGACGGTTTTATATGTTTATAACTCAATCCAACGCCAAGACGAGCAACTTGAGCATTTTTATCTATCTTTGGAGTGACATGCAGCCTCAGTTTTTCACCCTTTCGGTCAACAAGCAGAGTCATCTCCTTGTCTGCGTTTCGGGATGTAACTGTTCTAAGTAGCCATCCATCTCCAGAGCCTTTCAGAAGCTCGCGGGCAATGTAGCCATTATCGAGTCTCTTGCCATCCAGAGCAAGAATTACGTCGCCTTTTTTTATTCCGGCCTGTGCAGCAGGTGAACCTTTGACAACCTCTGCAACATTAGTTGTATTTACATATGTTCCCCAGACCATTCCTATGCCTATCAGAACAATGTAACCAAGAAACAGACTCATAAATGGCCCAGCGAAGATTACCAGCGCCCTCTGCCAGATTGGCTTCGAGTTGAATCCGCCTTCTTCTGCTTCTTCTCCTGGCTCCATTCCAGCTATACGGACGAATCCCCCAAGAGGTATCCAACGGATGCTGAACTGCGTCTCTCCCCTTTTGAACAGACGCGCAAGCACCGGCCCAAAACCAAATGCAAACTCATGAACTCGCATCCGCGTGAGCTTGGCTACTGTGTAGTGCCCAAACTCATGAACCACTACCAACACTCCCAGCAACAGCGCGAACACGATTATGCTCTTCAAAACACTAAAGATTTGATCCAATCCCTATTCCTCCTGTGAGCGCTGAAGTCTGCTCCCTTGCCCATCCATCTGCAGACAATATCTCATCAAGAGATGGATGAGATATTGGGTTGTGCATCTCCATCACGCGCTCCACAAGCCTCGCAATTTCGAGAAAACTGATCTTCCTATCCAAGAACAATTGGACAGCAACTTCATCTGCAGCATTCATCACCGCAGGCATCGTACCCCCGATACGTGCAGCTTCATGCGCCAGTTTAAGCGCCGGAAATCTCTTAGTGTCCGGCGCAGAAAACTCCAACGAACCCACCTGAAGTATATCTACCCTTGGAAGGCCCGAATCATACCTGAGCGGATACAGCAGAGCATATTGTATCGGCAGCCTCATATCCGGCAGGCCGATTTGAGCCATAACTGAACCATCCGAGAACATTACCATCGAGTGTACAATGCTCTTTGGATGGATTACTACCTCTATATTTTCAGGTTCAATGTCAAACAGCCACCTTGCCTCTATTATCTCCAACCCTTTGTTCATAAGTGTGGCTGAGTCTATTGTTACTTTCCGACCCATTCGCCAGGTTGGATGGCTCAGCGCCTGTTCAGGCGTCACTTCCCGCATTTCTTCGGTTGTCTTATCTTTAAATGCCCCACCGGACGCGGTCAGATATATCTTTTCTACGGATTTTACATCTTCTCCGTTCAAGCATTGGAAAATCGCCGAGTGTTCGCTGTCTATTGGTACTATCTTCACTCCGTGCTGTGCAGCCTTCTGAGTGACTATCTCTCCTGCACAGACAAGCACTTCCTTGCTTGCAAGCGCGATTTCCTTACCTGCGTCGATTGCTGCAAGCGTCGGCATCAGCCCCGGAGTTCCTGCAACCGATACTACAACTCTGTCAGCGTAATCCGTAGTAGCTGCGGCTATCCATCCCTCATTACCTGCAAGCACTTCGATGCTCGAACCATCCAGCAGGCTGCGAAGCTCCGGTTCCAGTTCTTTTTTACCGATACACACCAGCTTTGGCCGAAATTTCAACGCCTGCTGTGCCAGCAAGTCAACGTTAGAGTGAGCAGCCAGAGCAACTACCTCTATCATCTCCGGCAGCCGTTCAGCCACATCGAGCACTTGAGTGCCTATCGAACCAGTCGAACCAAGTATGGAAATCTGCTTAGTCATTTATTTCCGTTAACTCTTTTCTTCTACTACCGCCCCGAATTTTCTTGTCCTGCCCTGGTAATCAATGATAGCTTCTATCAAATCTTCTTTAGTGAACTCCGGCCAGAGCTTCTTTGTGACATAAATCTCGCTGTAAGCTATCTCCCATAGCAGAAAGTTGCTGATGCGCATCTCATTGGCTGTGCGTATCAACAGGTCCGGGTCAGGCAGCTCAGGCGAGTAAAGATACTGAGAGAAAAGATGCTCATCTATATCCTCAGGCTTAAAATCACCTGCAGCAACACGTCTGGCTATCTTCCGCGCCGCATCTACTATCTCTCGGCGGCCTCCATAATTGATCGCCAGGTTCAGTATCATCTTTGTGTTGCCCTTGGTGGCCTCTATGTCCTGCAGAAGTTCTTCCCTTGTAGCATCAGGCAGTTCCTCGATGCGCCCGCTGACCATCAACCGGACTCCAAGCTCCTGCATGTCAGCGATCTCCGCTCGCGCAGCCTGGACGATGAGCTTCATAAGCGCATCTACTTCTTCCTTCGGCCTTGTCCAGTTCTCGGTCGAAAAAGTATACGTAGTCAACACTTCTACGCCCAGGTTGCTTGCATCTTCGACGATCCTCCGGAGCGTTTTATAGCCCTGGATATGACCTTCTATCCTGTTAAGCCCCTGGCGCGTAGCCCACCTGCCGTTTCCGTCCATTATAACTGCCACATGCTTTGGCACGCGCGTTGGATCTATCTCTTTTTCGATCAAATTCTATCCTCATAAAAGCGATTAGCCGTCAGCAAACAGCTACAGCTATCATCCAGTATAACTACGGAAAATAGCCGATAACTGGCAGCTAACGGCTGATCTGTGACTATCTATATTGCTTAAACTTCCATCAACTCGGCTTCTTTAGCCTGTGCCAGCTTGTCCATCTGTTCTATATACTTATCGGTCAGTTTCTGCACCTGTTCCTGAGCGCGTTTGCTCTCGTCTTCGCCTATCTCGTGCTTTTTCTCCAGGTCTTTGAGATGCTCATTTGCGTCGCGTCGCACATTCCTCACAGCGACCTTATGCTCCTCAACCTTCTTGTGGAGCACTTTGATAAGGTCCTTACGGCGTTCTTCTGTCAGATACGGAACCTGAAGCCGGATCACATTCCCGTCACTCATCGGTGTCATGCCGACATCCGAGTTCATGATCGCCTTTTCGATGGCATTAATCGCACCTTTGTCCCATGGAGTTACCACAAGCAGCCTTGGCTCTGGAGCCGAGATGCCTGCAAGCTGGTTGATGGGTGTTTTCGTGCCATAATAATCAACCTGAATGCCTTCCAAGATGACAGGGTTTGCACGTCCGGTGCGTATAGTGGAAAAGTCGTGTTGTGCAGCTTCCACTGCCTTGGACATTCGATATTCTGTGTCCTTTAATATCTCAGGTATCACTCGTTCTTCCCCCCAACAATCGTTCCTATCGGTTCGCCCCACACCGCGCGTTTGATGTTCCCACGCTTGGTGATATTGAATACGACAATCGGCATGTTATGGTTCATACAGAGTGTAAATGCCGTTAAGTCCATGATGCCCAGATTTCTATTGATGGCTTCCATATAGTCGAGTTCCTGAAGCATTTGAGCATCAGGATATTTCCGTGGGTCTTTATCGTAGACTCCGTTGACATTGGTAGCCTTCAGTACTGCCTGGGCTTTCATTTCAAGCGCTCTGAGCGCTGCGGCTGAGTCTGTAGTAAAGTATGGATTTCCTGTTCCGGCTGCGAAGATGACTATTCGTCCTTTTTCCAGATGTCTGAGCGCTCTTCTTCTGATGAAAGGTTCAGCCACTTCAGCCATAGTGATTGCAGCCTGTACTCTGGTTTCTGCGTCGAGCTTTTCCAGAGCGTCTTGAAGCGCCAATGCGTTGATAACTGTGGCAAGCATGCCCATGTAATCGGCGCTTGCGCGGTCCATCCCTGCTGTCTCTGCCGCTTTTCCGCGTATTATGTTCCCACCGCCAACAACGATGGCTATATCAACTCCGCCGTCGGAAACCTCTTTGACATCGGATGCTATTCTTGCAACCGTATCATAGCAAATGCCAAAGCTATCATCACCGGCGAATACCTGTCCCGAGAGCTTGAGCAGCACCCGGGTCCAGCGGGGTTTATTTTCCATTTTGTATATTCAGGTCGGAGAGTTGAGCAATCCAGAGTGCTTCCCGGCCTGTGCCCGTTTTTTATGTGATAACAGCCAACTTGAGATGGTCAGTCTGCCACCTCAAGTTGACATAAGACCTTCAGCGCGGGATACATCGGTCAGTCAGCCTGTGGTAATGCAGTGCAGGCGCGTTTTAGCCGGCACCCAACTTCCAACCTCTGACCTCCGACCTTTAGATTAGCCTGATTCTCCCACGCGGTACCTTACAAACCGCTGAATAACGATCTTCTCGCCAAGTCTTCCCATAACGTCATTTATAAGATCGCCGATTTTGATGTCTGAGTCGCGAATGAACGGCTGGTCCATAAGTACTATGTCCTCAAAGAACCGCTCCATGCGTCCGGTTACGATATTATCGATAGCTTTCTCAGGTTTACCTTCTTTGATTGCCCACTGGCGATGGACTTCGCGTTCTTTGGCTATCTCGTCTTCCGGCACATCTTCTCTGTGGAGATACTTAGGGTTTCCCCAAGCTATCTGCATGGCTATGTCTCTGGCGAGTGCTTGGAACTCATCTGTCTTGGCAACGAAGTCGGTCTCGCATCCAAGCTCTACAAGCACGCCGATCTTTCCGCCAGTGTGGATGTAAGCGCCGATAGTGCCTTCATTGGCTGCCTTGGTCTCGCGCTTGGCAGCAACTGCGATTCCCTTCTGCCTGAGAAGGTTCGCTGCCTTCTCGAAATCCCCGCCGGTTTCCTCGAGCGCCTTCTTGCAGTCCATCATTCCGGCGCCGGTCTTCTCTCTTAGTTCCTTGACCATATTGGCCGTTATTGCCACTTGTTGCCTCCAAAACGTTACAGAGTTGCGGGACGTGAGCACATATGCCCAGTCCCGTTCTATACTTAGGGCTGGTGCGGCAGCACTCGGCCCCCAATGTTTTTAGCCGACGCTTTACGCCGAATCTTTGGTATCCAGTGCAAAACGCCTTTGCTACATACATGTTTGCGCAGGACAATCTGCCCTGCGCAAACCGATCTTTTTTCTTATCCTGATGGTTCAGATATTATTCTTCGTCTGCCACTGGAGCATCTTCGAAGAACACTTCTAAATCATCCCCAGATTCTTCCATTACTTCAACCTTGACTTCGTCGGTTTCTTCCTCTGCCGACTCTTCGGCTGCTGCAGGTGTTTCCTCTTCAGCCTCTTCGCCTTCGGTCACTACCTGTCGGACTTCGATGATAGCATCTGCGATCTTGTTGGAGATCAGCTTTATTGCGCGGATGGCATCATCGTTGCCCGGAATTACGTAATCCACTTCGTCGGGGTCGCAGTTGGTATCGACTATCGCCACGACTGGGACATTAAGCTTGCGGGCTTCTGCCAGTGCGATTCTTTCTTTCTTCAGGTCAACGATAAAGACGGCTCCTGGGAGCTTAGGCATATCCTTGATACCGCCGAGGAATCTTTCCAGCCTGTCGGTTTCTTCTTTAAGGATTGCGGCTTCTTTTTTGGTAAGCTGCTCGAAGATGCCTTCAGATTCCATCTTCTTAAGCTCGTTAAGCCTGGAAATTCTTGTCTGGATAGTTTTCCAGTTGGTGAGCATTCCACCGAGCCAGCGCTGGTTGACGTAGTACATTCCGCAGCGTTTTGCTGCTTCTTCCACGGCTTCCTGGGCCTGTTTTTTTGTTCCTACGAAGAGGACAACCTCTCCCTGGGATGCTACTTCCTGGATGAACTGCCGGGCCTCTTCGAAAAGCTTGAGGGTCTGATGCAGGTCGATGATATAGATTCCGTTGCGGCCTCCGTAGATGTACCTTTTCATCTTAGGGTTCCATCTGCGGGTCTGATGGCCGAAGTGTACTCCTGCTTCCAGCAGTTCTTTCATTGTAATTGATGCCAAGTTCTAAATATCCTCCTTTGGTTGTTTTCCTCCCGCTCCATCATCCCGGAGCCGACCTCGTATCGCCGAGGCACCTCGGCACCCGATCAGGATGCGGTGCGTGATGCAAACCTTATAAGTTTACCATGTATGAGGGCTAATTTCAATATATTGAAAAACAATGAATGCTAAAGCACACGTTCGGGCAGATTTGTAATACGTGTCGGGAAGGCAAAAGAGGGATCTACATTACACTCGGGCTGAATTTGCAATTTAGCCCGGAATAGTGGATAAGGGATTTGCAATCCCGATTGTTGATATTTAAGATAATCATCTGGGATCACAAATCCCTCAGCTGCTTATTCGGGAGAAATTGCAAATTTCTCCCGAAATAGATAGGTCTCATCACTCGTAACTCGTCACTCTCCCTTCATTCCGCACTCCGCACTCCGCATTCCGCACTTGCTACAGTCCTCTAATCCGCCCTTTATATTTCGCCCGCATGCGGTCGTTATGTTCGTCGCTGCCGTCGAGGTTGGCGCTGATGAGGATAGGAGGTGTTACGCCCATTTTGGTCAGGTTTTCCACTGCCTGGACAAGTATCGAGTTGATAATGAACGTACAGGCGACCGATGAAGTCGCTCCGACCTTCCCAGGAAGCCCTTCTATCTCAACCACGGCGTCTCCCGGCTCGCAGCAGTTGTCAACTACTATGTCTGCAATCTCAAACAGCCGTTTCCCGCTCGGATGCCTCGCGGTTACAGACTGAGAATGTGCAAGCGAGGTCAGTGCAATTACCTTTGCCCCTCGTTTTTTGCTTTCCAGTGCCACTTCTATAGGCAGAGCGTTCCGGCCGGAGTTGGATATCACTATCACGATTCCGTTATCAACCTCGTAGTCCTTCAGAAGATACTCTGCGTAGCCCGAAAGCCGCTCTATCTTGCCGAACGTTTTATCGAAAATGATATCTATAGGTACCATCCCGCCGGCGCGGCCCGATGACTCAAGCGCCGTAATAAGCGAATGCCCGCTCCCCAGCAGGTAAAGTATGCCGTTGTTGGCTATATGCTCTGCGATGACCTTTGCTGCAGCCTCGATGGCCTCGCCTTGGGTTTCTGCTATCTTGTTAAGCACACCAAATGCCTTGTTCTGATATTCCTGATATTTAGGCAAGCTGATATTCCTCCAGTTAAGCTTCTTTCATCATGGTAACACGATGACCAAGGAAGGTCTACCAAGTGCGGAGTGCGGAATGCGGAATGTGGAATAAGGGAGATGCGGAAAATTACTCTCGGGGCTGTCTACTCTCGGGCCTACTACTCTCGGGCTAAATTTGCACCTACTCTCGGGCTAAATTTGCACCTACTCTCGGGCTAAATTTGCAATTTAGCCCGGAAAATAGCCGAGGGATTTGCAATCCCGGTCATTGATACATCAGATGATTATACAGAATCACAGCTCCCTCAGCCTTACTATCTGTCCCCGGACGAGTGGTAATGTCGATTAAGACTCATAACTAGGCATCGGCGCAAAAACCCGCGCCGCCGCAAATAATTATGCACAATTTTTACTTAACAGTTACTCATACCTCATACCTGAGATTCCGCACTCCGCATTCCGCATTTGATAGGCTCCGTATTTTATCTATTTCTTATCTTCGTCCACGGTTCGATCTCCACGAAGCTGCCTGGGAGGTTTTCAAGCATTTCGACGAACATCTTCCAAGGCACTGCGAAGCTCAGCAGATGTTTTTCTACGCTTATTCTTGCTGATGGGTCGAACATCCCAAGGACAGCCTTTGGCTCATCTTTCAACATCTGTGCCCGAGGCTCGCTTACGAGGCTCCCGCAGCCTGCTGTAAACGGAGCGATTACCGCCTGTTCCTTTCGTCCATAGTTGGCAAGCCAAACCAGGCCGCTGATACCATCGGCATCAGCATAAAAATCGACTACTTCCGGGGTGATTTCTTCCGGTACATCGATCAACCGCTGAAATATGCAGTATTGGCCGTTTGCAGGAACAAATTCACGGTTCTCGATGAATGCTCTGGCGATTTCCGGAGTCTTTTTATAACGTTCGCCTTTGCCTTCCGCGTCGTGAGACAGAAATTCCTCAAATCCAGGACGCATTTCCTTTGACCATCCAAGGAAGAACGCTGTGCCTCCGCAGCCGGGAGTTTTTCCATTGATTGCAAGCGGTTTGCCTTTCCTGACAGCCACTTGCGGTGTTACGGTGCAGAAATGCCCACCTGTGCAGTTCCACTCGTAAGCCCCTTCAGGCTTTTCGTCTGAGTAATACGCGGCAATCGGTTCTTCATCAAGCCCCAGCGCCGTTTTGATTTTCTCTGCCATCTCTTTATGTGTCATTTGCCTGCTCCTTACAAAAATCGTTGCAATTCCGCTGACAATGGTAGCGCACTTCGGTATTAGCCGTAAACGGGTAAAACTAATGTTGGATTTAGTATTACCTTGGGTTTGATAATTCTAACATCGAAGCACTGCACGTGTGTTTTTCTGCTGTTGTTGCGAATAGAGAGCGTGTATTAACTGGAGGAGATGTTATGGATACTGTTAAAGAACGCGAGTTGCTGCCGGGATTCCGGCTTAAGTCGGTCTCAGGAAGTCTAGTTGGCCCTCAGGATTACCGTGGGAAGAAGAATGTGGTAGTTGTGTTTTTCGACCCGCTTTGCGCGGAGTGCAGCGATTTTCTGAACAGGATGTCGGAGCGGTATGACGACTATAAAGAAGCAGATGCCGAAATTCTGGCTGTTGGTGTAGGTAGAGTCTCTGATGTGAGAGATTTTTCGGAGAAGAGAAACCTGCCGTTTCCGGTGCTTGCTGACGAAGAGCAGTTGGTAATGCTCAGATACGCTACCGAATTGCCATCGATCTTCGTTGCAGACCGTTACGGAGAGGTCAGGATAGTAATCACGCCTGATAAGACCAGTCATTTCCCTGAACAGACCAGGATTCTGGACAGGCTACAGTTGATAGAACTGGAATGCCCCGAGTGCGGTGTCCCAACCTGGACTCCGTAGTCATCTAGTTTTGTAATATAAGGATGGCGGTTCAATCGAAGGAATAAAGATTAACCGCCATCTATGTATCAACGCGCGTTTTCTATGCCGATGTCTATGCATCAGCGGTCTTTTGTTACTTCGAGATAGACTATAATAAGTGTAAAATGTTAAATCGATTACTTAAGGGCTTTATCGGATGCTTTATGCTAGGTCTTTTTGAATAGTTGAGGCATAGCCTTTCGTGCCTTTCGTCCAATTTCGTGCCCTTCGTGTTTCAAATACAGATGAAAAACATCCACAAATCCACACAAGCACCCGTTCGCATAAATATCCCTGAAATATACCAGTTTCATCTGTACTTTTTGGCTGAGTTGTTGTCTTATAATTATGAACAATATATTCTGATAGTTGTAGATCTACTCACTGTGTAACATCTCATAACAAGATACAGAAAAAGCCGGAACAAACTCAAACAGCTATTTTTGAGCTTAAAATCTTGAGTTCGTTCCAGAAAACAACTAAAAAAACAAGTCGGAACAAACTCAAGAAAGATTAATCAGGATAATAGAACAAATTTCCCAGACGAATGACGATTAAGACTCATAACTGAGCGTCGGTGCAAAAAGCACGCGCCGACGCATATAACTTTCCACTTTACACTTTTCACTTTACACTTTAAAAATGCAGGAGTCTTATTCGATAGTAAATTCCGCGGCTACTATGGTGCCGTTTTCACCTGTGGCAAGGTATACTTTATCGGCGGAAGCTATCATCAGCTTATAGCCCATTCCGCCTGTACCAACGGTTGAATAACCCATAACAAGCGCCACGCTTGGCAGGTTGAGTTCTTGTATCCCTGGGCCGTTATCTGAAACGGCAAAGAAGAACTTGTTATCTCTTATATGCACTGATGCAATGCCTTTTCCGGCATGTTTGATTGCGTTAGATGCAGCTTCCGTAACACATGTGACCAGTCTGTTGATACCGTCGCTGCTCATTCCTGCAGACCGGGCCGCATCTGCAACATTCCTACGAAGCGCAGCTAACTCTGATATATTCGTGATTTCCCAACTGTGAGTAGGTTCACCTATCATATCTTTGATTTCTTTTTCGCGTGTGATGAGGAGTTTACCTACTGTAGCAGCAAGGATGGTACGCTGGTAGAACTCAAGCTGTTTTTCTTCCAGTTCTTTCTCGTGCTGTTCAGCCAGCTTGCGTTCGGTGATATCCTGTATTATACCGAATCCTCCAACTGGTTGACCGCGCCAGTTGAACTCCATCTCTGCCAGTTCACGGACCCATTTTACTTTATCATTTACAACAATGCGGTGCTCGATGTCATACGGCTCACCTGTCATGGCAGCCTTCCATTTCTTTTCGACGTACTCCCTGTCCTCTGGGTGGACCATCGATAAGAATGTCTCATAAGTTACAGGAGTCCCTATTGGAACCTCGAAAATCCGGTAGGTTTCATTGGACCAGGATAAAATATTTCTTTCTATGTCCAACCGCCAGCTTCCGATGTGAGCTACGGCCTGTGCTCGGTTCAATGCTTCTTCGTCTTTTTGAAGCCTTTGTACAGCATCTTTTTCACGTCCGAGCAGCCTGATATATTCAAAAAGGAGTCCGAACAAGACAATCATTGACCCTAAGATCAGGGTCACTCGGTTTAAATACCACCAGGGATCATAACGCTGATCCCCGATCATTGTTGATATCGAGCTAAAGATAAATGCTATCTGGAAGAATGCTATGTAACCTGGAAGGGCATCTCTGGATATCAGATGGTAGCGGACTGAGAGAACTGTACCTACCATAGAAAGGAGCAGTAAAAATATGTTCCAAACCTTAAGCGCCGTTGTGAATGTGCCCTCTGCTGTAATGAACACAGGCAGAGCATTCTCGAAAACCACAATGAGTATGTATATTAACGTGACAATTGCAAGCCAGGAGAATACAAAGTATAACCAGCTTATTTGGGCAAATTCACGTTCGTCAGGCCATTTAGCCAAAACAGCCGCAATCAACAAAATACCAGGTATGATAGGCACTATTATGGTTATTACAGATGCTGTGTTGGAAAGACTTGCAATAATAGAGCGACCTTCCGGCAGAAGGCCAGGCCATGCCAGGATATCGAATATCAGACCGATACTCAAACTGGAAAAGGCCATACCAGTCCAGAAGGAAACAGGGTCTCTCAGCACCTGATAGCGTCCGAAAGAAAGAAATGCAACGCTGATTGAGGTCAATGTAAGGAAAGAGAATACTATCAGGCTAAACCAGGGAATCTCAACAAATATTGGCTCAGGCATCCAGTATATATGCAGAGCAATATACAGCACACCGAGCAGTATAGTAAAGCCAATGATGGCGCGAAGAAAGTTATCTGCAGCTACATATTTAATAAATCTTGAGATAGCAACCATCAATATTGCTCCATCTCTTCTGCTGCTAGTAGCGGATTTCGTTGAAGATTGTGGATTGACTCTCGCATTTTTCAATGGTAAACACGCGGAACTGAAGCCGAAGCTTTCCACAAAATTCAAGGAAAGTATGCACTAGTCGCTGCCATCAGGTTCTATGCTTACAATATCTACGATTATGTTGAAACCGACAGTCTCAAGCACAAACTCAGGATGGCTGCCTGATGTAACAAGAATCTTCAACCTGTCTCCTCTATTAAAGATAGTCTTTCCATGTTTTATTATGGATTGGAGAATTGCCGAATCAATAAAAGTAGCACCTGTCAGGTCTACTACTACAGACTTATTAGATGATACAGCGTCAGTAAGCGCTTTATCGAACTGACTGATATAATACAGGTCGAGTTCTCCAAGACCAATGACTGTGGCCCTATCATCTGTATACGCTACCTTAACTTTTTCTGGCTCAACCATTTAATCCCCATCCCTTTGTAATCCAAAAACTACGACAGCAGCATCATCCTTTAGTTTACCCCCGGAGAAGTCCTTTGCTGCCTGAAGCAGGTCCTTTGCTATCTCTTCAGCGTTTATATTCTGAGTAGTTGCCAGAAAAGAACTTACTCCTTCTTTACCAAAAATGTTGCTACCATTTGTTCTTGCCTCGGTCACTCCATCAGTAAACGTTACAACACGGTCTTTGTCATGGAGAAGAGCACTTTGCTCCTTATATTGGTACCCAGGCATTACCCCAAAGACTAAACCTTCGGCATTGAGTTCTTCCACCTCTCCATAAAACCGGCGGATAAATGGTATTTCATGCCCAGCATTTGCATAAGTCAGAGCACCGATACTGGTATCCAGTACTGCAAAGAACGCAGTTACCATTGTGATTTCCGTGCTTGAGTCTCTTGAAAGCGCTTCATTTGCAAGTGTCAGGACACGGCCAGGTCTTGGGTCAAGAAAAGCATAACTGCGGATGGTGTGCCTGACTGCTGCAACCTGTATGGAAGCCTCAAGCCCTTTGCCTGCCACATCTCCTATCAGTATGGCGATTTTATTCTCACTAATCTCAAAGATGTCGTAGAAGTCTCCTCCAACCCGTGCTTCAGCATAGGCAGACTCATATCTGATTCCCAAATCACAACATGGTATATGGTAATCTGCTTCAGGAATCAGCGCTTTTTGCAGGACTTCTGAGATATGCTGCTCTTTTTCAAGGAGTTTTGCTTGCTGCCTCTCGAACTCGACTGCCTCCTTGATATCTCGGAAGATTGTAGTCGCTCCAATTACCTTTCCAGAAGAATCACGCACTGGTGATGCACTTGCGCTTACCATGATTTCCTTGCCGTCTGGAGTTATAACTATGTGCTTCAAGTCTCTGATTGTCTCACCTTGGAGTGCTCGATATGAAGCGGCTCTATGCCTTTCCATAGACTCCCCTTGAAGAGTCCGTAAATTGTAATCTGACAGTGAGCCAGGTGTCGGTGCGTTATCCGGTATTTTAAGTATTTCTCTCCCAGCAGCGTTTAAGTAGGTAAGCTTGCCGGATGCATCGATAAGCACAGCTCCCTCTGCCATACTCTCGAAGTAAGACGTCAATTCGGCTGACCTGCGTTCAGCTTCCTCACGAGCTTGATTAAGCGCTTCTTCTGCCCGTTTGCGGTCGCTGATGTCTTCGATGATAGCAATCTCGTAATCCGGCTGTCCTTGTGCATCCCGGACAAGTGAAAGAGTAAGACGTGCCCAGACGTAATATCCTTCTTTGTGCAAAAACCGCTTTTCAACGGAGTAGCTGTTCAACTTGTTTGCTGCCATCTGCCTGAAGGGTATCAGTTCCAGGTCGATATCATCCGGGTGTGTAATCTCCGGCCAAGGGGTGGCTCTGAACTCCTCGACGCTGTAACCGAGCATCTTACAAAGCACTTCATTGACGTCAATCCACTTTGCATCTTTAAAGCTGATGCGTCCCATGCCAATAGCAGCCTGCTCGAATACAGCCCTGAACTTTTCTTCACTTTCATGAAGCTGTTCCTGAGTCTCTTTTACTTCATGAATGTCTGTTGCTGTGCCAAACCACTTGATGGTACCGTCATGTTGGCGGACTGGATAAGCGCGGCTCAAGTGCCAGCGGTATGAGCCGTCAATCATACGAACGCGCTGTTCAACTTCATATATTTGTTTATTGGACATTGCCGACTGCCATGCAATGATGGTTGCTTCGACATCATCGGGGTGCAGTACCGGCTGCCAGGCCCAAGTGCCATCAGGTTTACGCTCAAAGCCGCTGTACTGAGCAACACGGGAGTTATAGTAATCTACCGTGCCGTCCGCATTAGCTGTCCAGACTAAATGAGGTAACGACTCTGCAAGATTACGGAAGCGTTCTTCACTCTCACGCAGCGCTGCCTCAGCCTTACGCTGCTCTGTCAAATCATAAATAGAAAGAAAAATCAGCCGTTCACCGCTTGCAGTTTCCACCATAGAGCCGGAATAGGAGATTATCCTTTCCCAGTCCTGATCGAGCCTGCGCAGCCGAAGTTCCAAATCCCGCACAGTCTCGCCGCGCTTCATACGTTTTAACGGCCACTCATCTAACTCCAGCAGATGGCAGCCGTCAGGAGTCCACAGCTCATAGCTCAGCTGAGCTTCTTTGAGTGAGACAATGCTATCTTCAGGCATCTTGAAGCCATGTATTTCTCTGGCTGCTGGATTCCAGTAGATTAACTGATCATCTTCAGTGGCTATAATAATGCCCACGTTAGAGTTCTCAATGGCTGCGTTCCATTTTGCCTCGCTCCGCTGCAGCGCTTCTTCAGCCAGCTTTCATTTTGTGACGTCATGTCCATACAGGTTTACATACTTTTGTTCTGTTATCGGTGCCAGGATGAATGAAATGGTCTTGCCTTGACAGGCTACTTCAACCTCTTTTGTAGAACCTGTAGATAGAGCATCGGTTACTGCTGACAACAGCGTGTCTGGAATTCCGCGTTCGAAGGCTGAGCACCAATTCTGAAGAAACTCATTGCCGGATTCGTTGATATACAGAAGTTCTCCAATATCGGAGATGCGCATAACCGGATTTGGGTTTTCATCAGGAAACAAGGCCACGCTTCCAAGCTTTTCCTCGGCCTGTTTCCTCTCACGGATGTCAACACCTATGCCAACTATCGTGTCATCAGAAAGCTTGATGTTGGCCCAGGAACTCTCGACTTCACTTCCATCTTTGGCGGTGGTCTTAAAATCCCTCCAACCCGGCTCAAGAGATTGCATATATTCCGTAGCCATCTGCCGATACTCCGGGTCGGGGTAGACTTTTTCCATAAAGTCACCATCGACTGCATCAGCTTCTGTCCAGCCAAGCACATCCCTGAAATTCTTGTTGAACTGGAACGTATTCAGATGCGGATCGTAGATGACAATCATCACCGGGATGGTGTCAATAATGGCGTGAAACAGCTCATGCTGCAAATCCAGCCGTTCTGCTGCACCAGGAGCGCTGACAATCAGGTCGTAGTTATCTGATTCGAGGTTCTGTTTGGCTTTTTCTTCAGAATTCGCTACTTCGACCTGATAACCTGCGGACTTCAGGATTTCGATATATTCACTTTTAGTGTCGTCGTTTACTACGAGAACTTTGCGTGCCTTGTTCATGTTATCTTATCCTGCGATTCACAATTATATCATATATTAATCTTGAGACCAACCATGATACCTGTGAACCAGAAGGAAAGGAACAATGCAATTATACCCGGCAATCGCCTGAATGCTTGTGATATTTACAAAGAGGGCGCACTATTGAATTGATAGTACGCCCAGTTGTATTTAGAGTAATATTGACGATGTATTATCCTGGCTTCAGCCCCTATGGATGTGCTAACTCCTGCCACACGTTATCATCCGAAATCTGCTTTTCGATATCTATCCCGTAGAACTCGGCTATCGGGTTCAGGATCTCCGGGTTCTTCTCCCAGACAGCCTTCACTGCCTGCCGGACTGTATCTACTCCCAGTTTGGTCATCTTGCCGAGCGGAGGTCTGGTTGGGCCAGAGGGCATTCCGAGCGCGTTCATCAGCGTCTTAACAGCCAATGGGTTCCTGTATTTGTCCATAACTTTGACGGTCCTGCCATCCGGGAGCAGCCTGTCATTTTCTACTTTGACAGTCACGACTCCAAAGAGCGGTGACAGCGCATTTTGCAGCTTTTCAGCCTTTGTAGTATCTCCCGAACGAGCAGCAGAGACCATCTCTTCGATTGCTGCTGGTGTAATGTTGCTCATAACGGAGATTACGCCATCTGCAGCAATCTCCGGGTCTGTAATCATCTTGTAAGTCAGGTCATCATCGCCTGAGAGAATGGAAAACTCATCGCCGCACAGTTTTCTGGTCAGTTTCATCCGTTCCAGGTCACCTGTAGCTTCCTTTACGGCAGAAATCTGAGGATGTCTTGCGTAAAGTATTGCCAGGTCTTCAACAGCAAGCGCAGTAGCTGTTCTTCCAGGGATAATGTAAGGGATAATCGACACTTCAGGGACCAGATCTGCGATTGCAGAGTAGTAATCGTCTCTTAGCTCTAGTGAAGATGGCCCGTTGTAGTAGCAATCGACCATCAACACCGCTTTGACTCCTGCTTGAGCCGCATGAGTAGTCCTCATCAGCGCTTCTTCAGTCGAGTTGCTACCTGTACCGGCTATAATCTGACATCTGCCGCCTGCAAACTCTACGCATTTATCGATTACTGCCGCATGGTCGTCCCAGCCAAGGGTAGGGGACTCGCCAGTGGTTCCAGCGGGAACGATTCCTGTTATGCCCTGAGATATTTGAAACTCCACGTTCTTCTGGAATCCCTCATAATCAAAGGTTCCATCTGAAAGCATGGGTGTGACTATCGCAGTATAAGCGCCTTCAAACTTCATCTATGCCTCCTGTTGCTGGCTTCGTTGCAGTATATTCTACGGATATATGCTCTTTAACGCAAGTCAGCAAGTGTCCGTTATCCGTGTCTCTTTACTAAAAGCTGCAAATAACTTCCGTCTTCCCGCTAATCTTACCCAGGTTGACTGACTGCTTCTTGAAATCTTTCCAAGGTTTGCCGTTTACAGTGACTTCTCTGATGTAACCGTACCTCACTGGCGGACGGACATGCAGGATGATTTCGGCAGTTTCTTTAACGGGAGGATCGATTGTTATCCGCACATCACCAGATTTGACGCTGGAAACGGCCGTAAGGTTTACCTCTCCGAAGTAAGTGGGAGCTTTTTTAATTTCGATTTGTTTACCATCGCTCAGCCATCTTCTTGGAGTTCCGGGCAGAAGGTGGAGCGTGCTGCCATCTTCGACAAGAAGCGCTATACGGAGCATGTCCAGCACTCGGCTGTTGGAGTAAGTATCGGGTTGGCTTTCATCCCAGGCACTGCCTGTGTAACCTGTGATTATATTGTTGCGGCTGGCAGTGGTATATGTCGTCCGGGATTGACCATAAGCAAAGAGGCTGTAGAATGTCCAGACAAACTTGTCTGTCTCGCCGCGAAGAAGCTGAGATAGCGCCTGGTTGTAGATGTAGTGCGGATGAATCTCCTCAAGCGCGCATAATCCGCTGCAGAGACCGAATTTCTCCGTCCAGTAGTTCGCATAGTGTACCTTCTGGTCTTTTGCATCTAGAATTCCAGCTTCAACAAGACATACTGGGCTTAATACGGGATAACCTGTAGCCACCATATAGTCTGCTGATGGAGTTTCAGACATATACGGCCCTGGTGGAAGGAATGGAGGCGTGCAGTTGGTGTTGATGGAATGCTCAACTGATTCTAATATGCACTTTCTATAATCCTCCGCCTCGTGAGCAAGCCTTGCTGAGTCTGCATCAAGACCAATTTCGGATAAAACATCAGCCGCTGACATCAGACCTGCATAGCAAAAAGCATCAGTCCAATACCAGTAGTCTTTCCGGCTGCCGTCAAAGGGAGAACTTTCCGGTATCAGCCCGTAGTGTGCCGGTTTGATATCGTTTTCGAGTGTTTTTGTCTTTGCTCGCTCTTTTGCTATCCATTCTGCCGATTTTACTATATCCGGCGCTGCTTTTCTCAGCCAGTTTTGATTTTTCGTCAGCAGATAATGCTGGGTAGCTGCCCACAAAGAAAGATGATTATCGTGTTCAGGTAAAATCCGGGCAAGAAGCTGCTTGGATTCTTCGTAGTATCCCAGCCTGTCCATCGCTCTAGCCGTTACAGCCGGATTGCTTTTTGAACCATGCATCAGGATAAGATTGGATGCTATTATTGCTCTATAGGAGTCCTGTATCCGCTTCTCAGGCACTATGAACTGGGTGTTTCTGTCCAGTTCATACCTCCAGAACCGTCGGAAAAGCCCCAATCGCTCATCAACTTTGACCCGCCTGAGAGTTTCTCTCTTATTCTGAGGCTGGGGGGAACAGGGAATCACCAGGTCTATGGATTTTGACTCTCTTGCACTCAGATTTACATTTATTCTCAGCTGTTTTCGCTCCTGTTGGCTGTATAGTGAGGCGTCCAGACCTTTAGTGATGATGCATGCCAGGATATTTCCTTCAGGTTCTACTATAAACGATGAATCAAGCGCTAACTCCTTGCTATATGGCTGAGGAAGCTGGTTCATGTTATGTCCTGCTTTGGCAAGCCCGAAATCGAGCCAAAGCGATGCCTGATTAGCCTGACCTGACTGGTTTGTGAGAGTAAATCTGCATACTGCAGCGAGCGTATTACTGTCCAGCATCGAGCAAAACACCGTCTGGCTGGTATGCAGGCCGTCTTTTGTCCAAAAACTCTGCACTCCGGGCATGTAACCGTCTATCAGCTTCTGGATTATCTGGTCAGGATTGAAAACAGCAGGTTTACCATCCGGCCCGAGACTCGTCATGGGTGTAAGGTAAAGCCGAGTGCCGTCGTTTTGCTGCGGAAAGACCAGAGCACCTGTTTGGACAACTCGAATACTGTCTGGATGGTTCTTCCAACCGATGACCGGAGCAGCATACTTGAGCGGTGGGAAAGGCTGGCTTCCGACAACTGACTCGAAACAGGTGTCTTCGGAAATCCGCTCAGGATACGCGCGCAGATATGCGGACATATCACCAGAAGCTATGGCACCAGTGACGGCTGCGGATAGAACAACTGCCAGAATAAAGATTCTTCTTTTAATGCTTTGCTTGATACACACAAAAGTAGGGTAACACGCTGCGGTGTACTGGTCAACGAATTTAAGCTCAGGCGAGACATTTGCCCAGGGGTCTTGTTTGGCTTTCGCCGCAGCTACAAATGTCTCGCCTGAACGCTGCAAAATAGATAGAAGGATAATCTTACCGCTTAACTGGCGTTATGTGCTGCTTTAGCTTTCTTCTTCTTCCTTGGTGAAGTGCTCTTCGGTGCCTTCTTCAATGCCAATTTCCCAGGCCTCTGCCTCGCTTATATCTTCATCTTCCACGACCTGTTCTATCCGGGCACGGTCCGCTTCTTCATCCAGTGCCCGTTTTACGCGCTCCTCGCTCTCCGTATATTTCGAGTATTGGGACTTTCTCTCGTCTTCCATGCGACTAACCTCCAATGCAGATCGAGTCAACATAGTAAGTTTTGCCCATGGAAGACCAGAGTAAACGGAAAGTAGGGATGTAAGCGATGAGGACGATAAAAACAAGGTATGAACCTTTATGCTGACTATGCACTCAGGCTCATACCTTCTTATTCATTCGTTATTATTTCTGCTCCGGAGTAACCTCAATCAATGGAGCATCTGCGTCAGTATCGGCACTTGGCTTAATCTGAGGTTTATTGTCCAGACCTATCAAGCGTCTGATAAACCTGATCAGATCATCCAATGCTGAGTAGAATGTCGGGATGACCAGGAGTGTGAGCATTGTGGACAGTATCAATCCACCTATAACCGCAACAGCCATAGGCGCTCGCCACTCAGCTCCACTGGACAGTACCAGCGCTGTCGGAAGCATACCGCCAATCATAGCAAGTGTTGTCATCAAAATCGGCCGGAGTCTTGTAGGACCTGCTTCCAGGATAGCCTCATCCCGCTCGTAGCCTCTTCCGCGAAGCGTGTTGGTATAGTCAACAAGCAGGATTGCATTCTTGGCAACAAGTCCGACGAGCATGATTATACCAATCATTGTAACAATCGAGAGTGTATATCCAGTGAGCATCAATGCCAGAAGCGCTCCGACCATAGCCTGCGGCAGACTGAGCATGATAATCCATGGTGTTATTAATGACTCGAACAAGGCGGCCATAAGCATATAGACCAGGATAATTGCCAGTATAAGGGCGCTAAACATGTAGACAGCACTTTCCAACATTATCTCGCCCATACCACCTGTGCCGATTCTCGTAGAACCTGTCTGAATCTGCTGTAGACTCTTATTGACTTCGTTCTGCACATTAGCAAGGCTGTAACCCTGGGCCAGGCCAGCGCTGACAGTTATCAACCGTTGGCGGTTTTTACGGTCTATCTTGTTCGGTGCTGCTGCAAGTTCGACCTTTGCAACATCTCTGAGATAGATGGGTGTGCCATTTGTGTGGCCGACTATAATGTTCGATACATCAGCCGTACTTTGGCGGTTCAGTTTAGTCAGCCGGACTCTTATGTCATATTCTTCGCCTGCATCTCGCAGTTTGGCGTCAGAGTTACCCTCTATCGATGTTCTAAGAGTAGAAGCAATCTGAGAAATACTCAGCCCCATGTCAGATGCGCGTATTCGGTCGATAGAAACTTGAAGCTCAGGTTTGTCGACTTCCCAAGAGTTCTGGACGTCTATGGCCCCCGGCACTTCTTTCATCTTAGCTTCTACCTGGTTCGCTACAGAAATTAAATCCTGCATATTCGGGCCGGTAATTTCCATAGATAATGGTTGACCGCCACCTATGTTGCTCTCTATTGCAACCCGAATCTCTCCGCCAGGGATCAAGGCAGTCTTCTCTGATAGCTCGGTGATAATGTCTTCTACTGGTTTTCTTCTAGTCCATTGACCATTTACCTTTATTTTTTCCGAGCGGTCGACCATCGTTACAGTGACCTGGCCGTATTGAGGACCGCTGTCACCAGCACCGAATATACCGGAGCTGGAGTTTCCTACACTGGACATGTAGTATTCGATTCCAGGCATGTCTTCCAATAGTGCTTCGATTTCTCTAACTACCTGGTCTGTGGCATCCAATCCACTGCCTGCAGGTAGTTCAACACTTACGGTAAACTTTCCCTGGTCTGTGGTAGGCAACATTTCTCCACCAATAGGGAAGCGGATAAATGCCAGCATCAATATTATTATCAAGCTGTAACCAACAGCTATCCGTCTTGATTCACGTCTGGCAAAAATCAAGGAAAGAGTAACAGCCAAAATGCCTACAACTATTCTGTACGCATTAAACTTTGGCCCTAATTCCAGCATTCCCAAGACTACAAATAAAGTAGATAACCCTATAACAAGCGTCAGTCCTCGGTTTGCCAGCGTCCAGGTTAGAAGTTTTCTGTAGTTTGCATCAAGAGAGCCGTAGAAAGCATCAAAGTGTGCAAACAACCTTCCAAAGAACCCGACTGGTTCATCTTCTGTGGTTGGATGTGCGCCATTTGGCCCAGTATTGCTATTCTTCCTGGCATAAGCTTTCATCATCCGAGAGGCAAGCATAGGCGTCAGTGTAAATGAAACAAACAGTGAGAACAACGTTGCAGTTGCTACTGTAATTCCGAACTGGCGGAAGAACTGGCCGACGATTCCTCCCATAAATGCTATCGGGATGAACACTACTACGTCAACGAGTGTAATCGTAATAGCTGCAAGACCAATCTCAGACCGTCCATTCAACGCTGCATCAGGCGGATCTTCTCCCTTACGCAAGTGCCGCTCAATATTCTCAAGAACAACTATCGAGTCGTCTACCAGAATACCTACAACCAGTGCGAGCGCCAACAGCGTCATCATATTCAGTGTAAAACCAAACGCCCATATTGGCAGGAATGTAGCCACTATACACGTCGGAATTGCTGTTGCAACAATGAATGTTGCACGTACACTGTGCAGGAAGAGGAAGACAATCAGAACTACTAGAATAATCCCTTCGGTAAGTGATTTCCTAACATCAGCCAAAGATTCTTCGACGAATTCCGATTCATCTGTTGTAATTAGAAGCTTGGCGCCTTTTGGAAGGGTACCTTTTATAACCTTACCTTTATTCGTGGTGTAGCCATTAAAACGATCAATCTCTTCCTTGATACCTCTTGCAACGGTCAAAGTGTTTGCGTCTGACTGCTTTTGAACCGCAAGCACAACACTGTCTTTGCCGTTCAGTCTGGTGATGGTATCTCTCTCTTCAATTGTATCTTGAATGACAGCTATATCACCCAGCCGGACAGTGCCTCCGTTCGGGCCGGGAATATTTATCCGCGTGTTAGAGATTTCGTCAGCAGATTTGAATTCACCGACTGTTCGAACGGTATAGCTTCGGGTAGAGAGTCCATCAGGGCCTTCCTTTACGGACCCGGAAGGCAGGTTCAGGTTCTCAGCTCGAAGAGCTGCTGCCAATTGGTCGATGGTAATACCGTAGGCATCCAGCCTGTTCTTATCGACAGAAACAGATACCTCTCTTATATCGCCGCCGCTGACACTCACTGAGGCGACGCCAGCGATTTTGGAGAACGAATCCTTAATCAATGTATCAGCAAGGATGCGCTTATCTTTGCTCGGCATATCGCCTTCAATGGCGATTGTCATGATAGGCTGTGAGGTGATATCTGCCTTATAAATAGTCGGTTCCTCGATATCTCGAGGCAATCTGGCTTTGGCGGCTGTCAGTTTGTCGCGAACATCGGCAGCAGCGGCGTTAAGATCCGTGCCAAGCTCGAACTCCAGACCGACCATAGATACACCGTCTCGAGATGTCGATGTGATATTGCGGAGTCCGCCTGTTGAACCGACTGCATCTTCTATCGGCTCCGAAACAAGCGTTTCCATTTCTTGCGGACCAGCGCCAGGATAGACTGTTACTATCGCAATAAATGGGAATTCTATCTTTGGCGTCAGCTCGTTCGGCATCTTGTTATATGCGGTGATGCCGAGAACAATCAACGCCATGATGACCATCGTTATGAACACCGGTCGGCGTATACTTACATCAGTTAGCCACATAGATTATCCTCCACGAGAGCCATGGACTCAGATTCTGGGTTTTGTGTCGTAACACAGCATTCAACAATCTCAAATCCATATTCGCATCTCGCTACTTTTTCGCCGGACCGCGATTAGTCATATAAACCTTGTCGCCATCCTCCAGATACTCATTTCCGGAAGTAACAACCATATCGCCGGCCTCAAGTTCAGTCGGCATAAGAACCTCAACAAACTGCGTATTAGACAGCCCCTTGGTGATTGTGTGCATCTTTACCTTATTCTCTTCAACAGTGAAAACTATGCTTCGTCCTGCCCGGTCTTCAACGGCATCCTGAGGTACAAGCACCGCAGCTTTACTGCCTCCGGTTACAATCGACCCGCTGGCGAACATTCCCGGCTTCAACTGAGACTCAGGGTTCGGAACTTGAATCCTGACACTGAAGTTCCTGGTCCCGGTAGATGCAGTCGGATAAAGCTTCTCAACCTTACCCACAAATGTCTGTCCCGGATATGCGTCAACTTTTACATGTACCGGCTGACCTGGTTTTACCTTGGCCAGGACCGTTTCCGACACGTTGGCCTGGAAGAATACCGTGCTCAGGCTTACGACCTCCATAAGCGGCATTCCCGGTGTTGCCATTTGTCCGGGTTCGGTCATACGCTTGGAGACGACTCCGTCTATAGGCGATGTAATTACCGTATTGTTCAACTGCTCTTGAGCTAAAGCCACCTGTGCTTTGGCTTGTGATACTCCGGCCATAGCGTTTTTGATATCTTCCTGGCGGAGTGCGTTCTGGGCAGCATTGGCTTTAGCTGCACGGAGACCTTCACGTGCCTGAGTAACCTGAGTCTCGGCGGCGCGAACATCCTCGGTTCGCGCACCTTCTTCCACAAGAGACAGGTTCTGCATAGCTGAGTTATACTGTGCCAATGCGACATCGTACTGCGTCTGATAGACATCCAACTGAGCCTTTGCAACTGCTCCCTGCTGGTAGAGCTGCTTGTAACGCTTCAGATTGGCATCAGCGTTGTTCAGATTAGCCTTGGCAGTAGCTACCTGGTTCTCAGCAATCATCCGCTCCTGCGAGCGCGCACCTTTTTTGATTTTCTGCAAGTTTGCCTCTGCAGCAGCAAGAGCAGCCTCTGCCTGCCTGATACCGGCTGTTGACTGTACTTCGGTCACGGATGCGCTGGTTCTGGCCTGAGAGAGCCTTGCCTGAGCTGATTCAAGACCAGCGGTTGCCTGTCTCAGATTGGCCTCAGCATCGCTTCTGTCAAGCTGGACTATGACCTGGCCTGCTCTTACAATGTCTCCTTCGCGGACGGTAACATAAGATACCTTGCCGGAGATTTTTGGCGAAAGCGTGACGGTCTGCAGCGCAGTTATATCACCAGTGACCTCGATGGTGTCTTCGATGCCGCCTAACTCTATCCTCGATGTTTGAATCGGCTTTCCGACTTCTGCATGTATCTGATCAGTTGTTTTTGTTTCCTTCTTGATTCCTCTTACTTTTGCCATTCCGAGGAGGCCAAAGAAAACCACTGCTATAAGTAAAAATGCAATAATTTTGCCTCGACTCATTCATTTGCTCCTTCAGGTGTTTCAGGTTCGACCTCTACATCCATAGTGGTTGGTGTAGTCAGTGCTTCATACTCTGGTTGAGAAGCCGTAGCTCTTTGCAGCCTTGCCTGTGCGGTCAGATAGTCATACCTCGCGTTTACCAGGTTTGTCAGAGCTTCCGTAAGCGCTGCTTCTGCACTGGTTACTTCAACTGAGGTCGCAACCCCTTCCTGGTATCTAACTCTGGAAAGCCGCAGCGATTCCTGGGCTAAATCAACGTTTGCCTGTGCGGTCTGAACGCGCCTCGATGCTTCCATCACGTTCACTGCTGCGCTCCGCACATCAAGCCCTACACCTAAACTTGCCTGTTCCAGATTCTGTCTTGCTATTTCTACCTCGCTTCGTGCCTGATTGACTCTGGCCTTTACAGCGCCTCCCTGGAAGAACGGCCAGGTAATCTGTGCTCCATAAGTATAGGAAGTATTCTCCGGGCTGAAAGCAGATGTTTGACCGGTCCAATCCGCTGAAGCTATCAGCGCAAGTGTTGGGTCATCCTGTTTTCTGGCAAAATCGACTGATGTCTCAGCAAGCTCTACTCCTAAAGTTGCCTGCTGGATCTCAGGTCTTGCCGCAAGAGCCTGTTCCGTAGCTGCATCAACATCTACAGTGACAGGGCCAACATCCACTACTATATCTTCGACAGTAAACGGACGGTTGATGTCGATGCCAATCGTCTGATTCAAAACTCCTTTGGCTATCTGCACATTGCCCTGCGCTTGAATTAGCTGCTGTCTCAGATTGGCTACATCAACTTCCGCCTGTGTAACATCAAACCTTGCTACTACGCCTGCTTCGAACTGTGCCTGTGCTATCCTGAGGCGTTCCAGCGCGACATCTATGGATGCCTGAATGACTTCCACATTTGCCTGTGCTCTGAGAACACCGTAGTAGGCATTTTTCACGTCCAGAATCAGTTGTTGAAGTGCTTGTGCTTCTCCAAACTGCTGGATATCAAGCTGTATATCAGCCAGTTGTACGCCTGTGCGTATGCGGCCGGTAATGTCGATTGGCTGGCTCACTGTGGCATTAATCGATGACTGACTGGAAGGTCTGGTTTCAACTTCCACAGGGCCGTCCGGGCCGGGTATTGTGAACGTTGAGACCGGACTGAACCGGAGATAACTAGCTGTTGCGCTGGCTTGCAGCCTGCCTTGCGACCGGGCTTCATCTACAGTCGCTTCAGCTCTCTCAACGCGCGCGCGTGCAGCAGCCAATGCAGGATTTGCTGCAACCGCCGTAGCTATTGCCTCCTCAAGCGTTACCAGAGGACCTGTTTCTTCCATAACAGGCGGTTCCTCTACACTAACCGGCGGCTCCTGTGCCGGAGCCTGCATCCCTACTGCCGCCAACAACAACATAACAATTGTCGCGACTCTAAAAAGCAATTCTCGCCTCCAATGTTGCGGTAGTTTATGCAATTCAGTAATGTTGACACCCAATAATCGGGCTTTACTGCATTACAATTACTTACCTGAGCTTTTCTTCTGCTCGAAAATTTTGTCTGATAGTCCCTTGTTTACTTGATAGTTCTTTAGTTTTATTACAGCCGTGCCTTTACCTGTCTTCGCAGGCTTGACTTTGACCTCATCAGGGTCATACGCAGGAGATGATAATGTACCGCTCATCTCCACCTTGATTTGCGAAGGGAGCCAGTATTTCTTGTCTACTTTTACATACGTCCATCGGGAAATCATGGTCATATCATTAGCCTTTGCTTCGCTTCCGACGATTACTCCCCGCTTTTTTTCGACAAAGAGCTTCATATTCCCAGGCGCGCTGGTGCTTTTAGGTGTTAGCTTCAGCACGTAGACCGGTTCACCGCCGAGTTTCGAATCTCCAGTGTATTCAACATTGAATTTCGACTTTATTTCTGTTGCTGGATTTCCTGCAAAGACCTGCGGCATCACCGCGAAACCTTCTTTAGCTTCGATTTTGACCTTATTCGGCTTCTTGAAGTAAATAGTCATCTTGCTGCCTTTTACATACAGTTGAGGACTGTCTATCGTTACTTCAGCATCGACTTTATAATCATTGATGTCTTTGTAGTTCTTTTCGACCAGGGCAAGGATGGTGGCAGATGTTACTTTCTCTGCTGCAGCAATGGGTATTGTGACAGCAGACAACAGCATAGCACCTGCGCAGAAAACAGATACAGCAGTTCTCATGACAACACATCCTTTCTATGAAATACGAACAAACCTGCCGCAAGGAATGCTAAAATATATGCGAATAAAATCCCAAGAGATTTTAACAAATCGCCCTTCGGAATCTCATTTATAAAGAATAATCCGAAGTTGCCCATATGTGTAGTGAAAAGGTAATCCTTTATCGGTTCAAAATACTTTATAATCCCAAGCAGGTTGGAAGCTATATAAAGCACCATCGCGCCGCCGATTGCTCCCAGCGAATTAGTAACAAACGCAGAGATAAAGAATGCAATCGATGCCACGGAAAGCACTGCCACACTTGCATAAGCGTAAGCCCCAAGCAGTCTTAAAAGACCTTCAGCCTCAGGATAGATATAGATACCCTGCGCTCCAAGCGCTGTTCCTTCTTGAAACGTTACCAAAGCTCCTCTTCCAAGAAAAATTGCCCCAAGCATATAACCGGCAACTCCTATAAAGAACGTCAGCGCTATTACATACAGAACAGAAACAATAAACTTGCTGAACAGAATTTTGCCTCGGCCTACCGGACGAGAAAGCATTGTTCGCAGTGTTCCGTCGTTTGCTTCACCAGAAACCATATCTCCGATTACAACGCAGGCGAATAATGGCAAAAACAGAGCCATCATTAATTTGAGCAGGAACCAAGCGGTAAATCCTCCGTTCAGGATGTTTCCGAATGTCATAAACCCCTGGTTTATCGACTGTTCAAATGGCGGCGGGCCTTCTTTCAGCCCCAGAACCACTAATCCTGCCAACGCAGAAAGAGCCGCGAAGCCTAGGTAGCTTCTGGCTCTGCGAACCAGCTTGAATATTTCCAGCTTGACCAGTGTTATCATACTTGCTCCACCAGGAGTGAGAAGTAGAACTCCTCTAGCGATGTAGTTTCAGGCACAACGGCACTGACATCGAATCCTGCGGTTACGAGCCGCTTGTTTACCTCTGCCGTGAGATTATCTTTGACTTGAACCTTAATCCAGTCCGGACCAACCTCTATGACTTTTGTAGAATCCAGTCCATCGAGCGTGTTTGCAGCTTCAACGGGTTTATTTACTGCAATTCTGACCTGGCCACAGTTCGATAACAGTTCTGAAACTGACCCCCCAGCCACTTGTTTGCCTTGATGGATTACTGCAATCTTGCTGCATACCTGCTCAACTTCATGCAGGAGATGACTTGACAAAAAGATAGTCATTTGATGCTCTGCCGCGAGTTTTTGAATCAACTCCCTGACCTCTTTCATCCCCTGAGGGTCAAGCCCGTTGGTCGGTTCATCAAGAATTACCAGTTCTGGCTCTCCTACTATAGCCTGCGCAATCCCTAATCGCTGCCGCATACCGTGCGAATAGCCTTTTACTTTATCATCAGCCCTGTCAGAAAGTCCAACCTTTTCAAGCGCCAGGTCAACCGCTTCTTTTTTAGCCAAACCTGCAAGACTTGCGAAATGCCATAAGTTCTGCCTGCCGGTCAGATATTTATATAATCCTGGTGATTCTACCAGCGCGCCTACTCTTGTCAATGCACGAGTCCGTTCATGCCAGACATTGTGCTCAAAGACTCGAACCGAACCATTTGTAGGACGAACCAGGCCCAGCATCATTCTGATGGTAGTGCTCTTACCTGCGCCATTCGGGCCGAGGAATCCAAATACATCTCCCCGCTCAACTGTCAGGTCAAGTCCGTCTACCGCCCAAAGCCGGCCATAACGTTTTTTCAGGTTGGAAATCTCAACAATTGGTTTCATATACTGCTGGTCAATGATAGACTCATTTTTCTTCGCTGTTTTGTATTATCTCATCTAGCTGATGTGAATCAACCTGTTGAGCTGCCGTATTCAATCCTTCCAAAAAGGAGGATAGCATGGAACGTAGTGAATCAACTTTAGTAAGAATAAGTCCTGCTGCAAATGGATGACCTAAAACTAGCAGTTTATCGCCAGGCTGTATATTCATTTGCTTCCTTGCTTCTGCCGGAATGACTACCTGACCTCGTTCACCTACTGTGACCGCTCCAAAGAAGTGATCCTCGATTGAGCACAATTCTTGATTCTTCAGTTAGCTTACCTCTTTCTATTGTTGTATGTAAATCATACAAATCATACATTCCCTACGACTAATATTATGTCAGAATTGTTCCCAAGTCAAATAGATAATTTCTTACTGTGCAAATCATGAGCTTTTTTCAGCCTGGCTGTTTTACTTTCCTGTAGCTGGGGTAGACTGCACACAAACTGAAGTGTAATAAAATCCTGTGGTTTCTAAATCGTTGAGACAACTGAGCGTATGAATAAATCAACTAAGGCACAATCAGCCAAATTACGCGTGTGGTTCATTGCGGTAGGTATCACCGCTATAGCGACGGCATTGAGACTCTATCGTCTTGGTGACTGGAGTTTCTGGGTAGATGAGATGTTTACCCTGGTGGATGTCACTCACGGAGGCAGCCTTGGGCGATATCACGGTATGACCTATCCCTTATCATATATACTGATAGGTCTTAGTATAGATCAATTTGGCATAAGCGAGTGGTCTGCGAGGATAATCCCTGCGCTGTTCGGTATTGTCACACCAGTCATAGTCTACCTTTTATCCCGAAGAATATTCGGAGAGACTGCTGCTATTGCCGGAGCGGTCATAGTTGCGATCTCACCGTGGCACCTTTACTGGTCCCAGATGGCAAGGTTCTACACTATGACGGTATTTTTCTCTTCTGTATCGCTTTTGGTGTTGCATAAAGGACTGGAAGAAGGCCGCAGGAGTTGGATTGGGGCATCCGGGATACTAATGGCTCTTGGTGTGCTTTCACATTACTCTGCATTCCTTGTCCTTGTTGCTGTTGCAGTTTATGTAAGCCTGATTCTGCTGCTCAGATGGCCTAGACCCAAGGGATTGACTCTGATTAATTCGCTCTTATACCTTGCGCCGTTTATACTGGGCGCGATATTACTCGGCTCAAGGGCACATTCTCTGCTGGCAAAGTATGCCGGAGGACATCCAACGGGTACTCATATAGTTGATCCTGTACATGCGGCTGCTTATATGATATTCTCCATCGGTTACAGGCTGGAACCTGTTGTTGCGCTTTTTGCTGTTGTTGGAATCTGGATAGGTCTTCGCAGGCGAGACCGAGGCGCTCTTCTGTTGACAACAGCAGTGGTGATTCCTACTCTACTGATGATTATTGCTGGAATGCTGTCTCATGCAGAAAACCGCTATGCATTTGTAATTCTTCCTGCTGGAGCATTGCTCGCAGGTCTGGCAGTTGCGGGAATATCAGACATTCTCTGGCCTAAAGCCAAAGCGCTTGCTGTAGTGACTTTGCTTGCTCTAACTTTTCCTCTGATTCAACATGATGCTCTTTATTTCAGCTCGGTTTACAATGGAGAGAGATGGAACTACCGTGGTGCAGCTCAATATATAAAAGAGCACGCAGAGCCTGGAGATAGAGTATACGCAGCGATGTGGACTCCGCTCGCGCACTACTTGAAAGATTCTGGAATTACCGCGCAGGATCTGACTCTTGGTACGGACGACAACAGCCTGCCCGGCAGCGGCGCATGGATTGTTATGGAAGATGATACTCGCGGCAAATCTGCATCTACAGATATGTCGGACTGGATCAACCACAATTGTTCCCTGGAAGCTCATTTCCCCGCATCATCTCCTGTTACAAATTACGGCCTCTCGGTCTATCGTCGAAGATGAGACTATCTATATAGATACTTAGAATATTGATTTTAAGCCGTTCAGTTCTTGACGATGCTTGCTGCCCATGCTAAACTCTGAAACAGTGGGGTGTGTAACGTGCTGGCAGCTACCGATTCCATTCATTGTGATGTGACTGTAAAACCAAGCGAACCGCCGACTGTTGTGGTGGCTGGTGAGGTTAACTATGAGTCATCATCTCAGATCAAGGATATTGTCGAAGAACTTTGGTCAAAGGGATGGTCACACCTCTATTTTGATTGCCAATCGGTAGATTTTATTGACTCAAGTGGTATTGGGGTAATAGTCCACTGCGCTCGCAAGCTGCGAGACACTGGTGGAAGGTTAGTCCTTCTCGGCGCTAAATCCCAACTTGTTCATGCATTGCAGGTTTCCGGGTTCGCGGATCAGGTAGATATTGGTTCCATTTCCTGTTCGGTCCCACAGGAAGATTGTTTGCCTTTGGGTGAAGGTGTCTGGCAGCAGGCACGGTTTAGTATTCCTCTCAGAGCTGACCGAGATGGATTGGTCAGAAAGAGAGTTACTGAATTAGCCGAAAATATGCCTTTTACAAGAGAGCAGATAGACGATATCCGTCTTGCAGTTGGAGAAGCAGTTTCCAATGCCATAAGACACGGTTGTCCCAACAAGGAATGTGATAGACTCAGCGTACTGTGTATAGGGGATAGGGATAAGCTGATTGTCGAGATCAGCAATCCCGGGCAGCCTTTTGATCCGGATGCTATCCCAATACCGGACCCAGCAAATCCGCGTGAAGGCGGTATGGGCATCTTTTTCATGCGTGCATCTATGGATGAAGTTGAGTATTCCTTTGATGAGACAGGAACGACCGTGAGAATGATTAAGTATTCTAGAAAAACGGACGGAGCGTATGAGTAACGAAAAGACCTGGTCAGTTAAAATCAGAGAAGTATTGCAATGGGGTCGTGTGCCGTTGATGACCGCATTTGTGGTGACCGGTATATATTTGATCCACACCCAAACCTATTGGCTCTGGATAGGAATGGTTGTAACATTATTCGGTGAGTTTATGCAGTTATGGGCTGCATCTCATCTTAAAAAAGACAAAGCGCTTGCCACTTCCGGGCCATATTCTCATGTCAGAAACCCTATGTATTTTGGCCGGTTTTTCGTGCTGTTGGGATTCATTATAATGATCCAGCAGGCATGGTGGGCACAGACTCAGGTGTTTAATATCCCGCTTCTGGTAGTGGGTTACGTGGTTATTTTCGCTATCTATGTTAATGGAAGAGTAGGCCGCGAGGAAGCTAGACTGCGCGGTATATTCGGAGAAGACTACATTCATTACTGCAATGAAGTGCCAAGGTTCTTCCCCAAATTACGGCCGTACTCCCGGTCTGCAAAGCAAAACTGGCAGTGGGCAAGAATTATTGCCAACCACGAATACCTGAATATGGTGGCAGCAGTATTTGTTTTTGGGCTTATCATCGTTAGAATCAGGTATTTGGGCTTTTAGCACAGGCATGTGATAGAGTGTGTGTATGCCTGAAACTCTATACATCAATGAATTTATGTGAACATTGGCAGGGTTTCAATCGTCTAGTAATTACGTGGGAAAGTATGACAGGGCATTACCACGTCTCTGTGTGAAAATATAGATATTACTGGAAGGAATTCCAGAATCAAAAATAGAATAGATAATTAATTGCAATTTCGGGCAAAGGAGCAAGGCTTGATGCTGATTTCGAAGAGAGTAATGGTTGTCCTGATGTGCGGGGCAATGATATTAGGAGTAAGTTTCACTGCACTCGCAGTCGAAATGAACTTAGCAGGGATAAGACTCGGCAGCCCTGTACAGTCAGTGCTTCTGAAGTACGGCAACCCGACCCGGATTACCGTAAGACCGGTAGTTGTGGTAGCGGCAAACACCGATGCAACTGCTCAGCAGGGCACTACACCTGTAGGCCCGCAGGGACTTGCAGGCGCACTGACCAGCATAACGAATACTTACCAAAACTACGCAAATGAGCTTGGCAATACCGGTGGACTTCCAGGTATGCCTGGGATGCCGAGTCCTGGTGGTCCGTCTGGTCTGACTGGAATGCCTACACCCGGCGGTATGCCAGGGATGCCCGGTATGCCGGGAATGCCTGGTATGCCTGGTGACGGACAGGGCGCGATCATCGAAGAGGAAGTCACTTATACCTACGACCTGGAGGATGGCACTACACTAGAGTTTATCATCTCTGAAAATGGCCGCGTCATCCAAATCACAGTAGGTGGTGACAAACCGTTTGCAGCTTCCAGGACTACCAAGGGAATAAAGCTGGGCAGCTACTACAAAGACGTTATCTTCAAATATGGTTACCCTGAGACCCACCAGCAGGTTGGCCGATTCCTTCGCACCAGTTATGCTGACAAGCATAGAGTAGTCTTTACTTTCCTGAACAAGAAGGTAGTTGGCATTACCGTTGCTTTGAAGACAGACGACGAGCAGGAAGTTCAGCAGCAGCAGTATTAATAAGCGATTGGGGTGACAGGGTGTGGATTCTTTCCGTTACCCGCTGGATGATATCCGTGCGCGGTGCGATATAGTTGATGTCGTATCTTCTTATGTCGCCTTAAAGCGGAGCGGAAAGACCCTCAAAGGCCTTTGCCCGTTTCATACAGAGAAAACGCCGTCATTTACAGTCAACCAGGATACCCAGAGATGGATGTGTTTTGGGTGTGGTGCAAATGGCGACGTCTTCTCTTTCTTAATGCGTATTGAAGGGCTGACCTTTTCAGAGGCAGTCGAACAACTGGCCGCAAAAGCTGGCGTCGATATCTCGCACGCGGCAAAAAATTCACGGTCGGCAGGAGAGCGCGATCTGATATTGCGCATCAATTCTCTGGCGGCCGTTTATTTTCGGAAGGCTCTTGAACGCAGTCGAGTCGCACAGGACTATCTTCGGAGGCGTGGTGTAACTGCGGAAGTAGCCGAGCGGTTTAGACTCGGTTATGCAGAAGCAGGATGGCAGGGATTAGCGGATTATCTCAAGAGTCAGGGCATTAGACTCGAGGATGGTTTTAAAGCAGGTCTTCTCATAGCCCGAGAGCATGGCGGCGGATATTATGACCGCTTCCGCCACCGGTTGATGTTTCCGATTTTTGATGTTCAGAATAGAGTTATTGGCTTTGGCGGCCGGGATTTGGGAGATGGTGATGTCAAGTATCTAAACACTCCTGAAACCCGAGTATTCATAAAGAATAAAACGCTTTATGCCTTGAATTTTGCCCGTAAATCGATCTCTGAACAGAACAATGTGGTTCTGGTAGAGGGCTATATGGATGCCCTCACTGCACATGCTGCAGGATTTGACAATGTAGTCGCTACGATGGGAACCGCCCTAACCAATGAACACGTAAACGTATTGTCACGCTACACTCATTCTGCTGTATTGGCATTCGATGCCGATTCCGCCGGTATGTCGGCTGCATTAAGAAGCGCGCCGATGTTTGAAGCAGCAGAGTTTGAGGTTAAAGCTGCACCGATGCCTGAAGGGGATGATCCTGATAGCTTGATTCGCCGCGACAGGAGTGCATTTGCCGAGTTAGTATCGAACGCGGTGCTCATTCCAGACTATAAACTGAAAATGATCACCGATAGATACGATACAACCACCAAAGATGGGCAGTTGGCAGTGCTTAAAGAGGCGATTCCCGTTATTGCGGAGGTCTCCCGGCAGGTTGAAAGAGAACGTTTAATTGCTTTATTAGCTCCTTATCATCCGAATTATCGAAAAGGCACGGTGCCTGCAGAGTTACATATTCGGCAGGAAGTTGAAGCACGAATCGCTAAGACTATAAAGACAGTTAAAAGTTCTCAAAAGGCACGGACAAAGCAGGTAAAACCACCTGACAGAATAAATCTTTTGTCAGAAGAAGGAAAAGCTGTCAGAAAAGCCGAACGTGAACTTTTGGGTAACATGTTATGTCAGGAGGCAAATGCCCTGGATGTATTTAGGGAAATTCCGCCTGACGAGTTCGTGAGCGATGATGCAAAATCTGTTGCAACGGCCTTGTATCAAGAGTTGTTGAATACGGGAACACTAGATATGGATGCGCTGGTTGCAACAGTTGCCGGCGCTCCGGGAGAGCGGCTTCTTGGCGAGCTGCTTGTAACCGGAATGGAGCCGTCGGATATTCCGATAGCTGATTTAATAAGCACAATAAAGATATATCATAAAAAAGAGCAGGAAAAACGCTTCCGGGCACTTGCTGAAAAAATTCAGCGAGGAGAAATAAAACGAACGGATAAGGAATTTGCAGAGTACTGGCAGTTGGTACGTGAATTGCACATCTGATATAGGAGATGTGCAGCCGGAATGGATCGCTCCTCTGGCAGGAACGAAGCCAACCGGTTATTGGAGTACGGGCAATTCGTGGCGGGTCTGCCCTGCCTCCGGAAGTGTTGAGAGGAGTTGAGGTAAGTGGCTGTGGACCAATTGAAGGGTAGCGCAGAGATTCAGACGCTTATAGATGAAGGTAAACGTAAGGGTGTACTCACTTACGAAGAAATAACGGAATCCCTCAGCCATCAGGAAGACTTGGACGCGGAGCAGTATGATGATCTTCTGCAGACTTTTGCGGACGAGGGGATCAGGGTTGTTGAAAAGGCCAAAGAGTTCCCCGCGCTCGTTGAAGGGGCAGGAGGTGCAGAGGAAGTACTGCCTCATGAAGCCGAGGCTGCCGAGGAAGACTTGGCTGCTATGGAGGGAATGCCTCTTGACGACTCTGTGAGGATGTGGCTCCGCGAGATCGGCAAGACGCCCCTCCTCACAACCGAGCAGGAAGTCAGCCTGGCCAAACGAATTGAGGCTGGTGATGATGAAGCCAAGGCCATCTTGACTGAGGCCAACCTGAGGCTCGTTGTGAGCATCGCTAAAAGGTATAGCGGTAGAGGAATGTCTTTCCCCGACTTGATTCAAGAGGGTAATATAGGCCTTATCAGGGCAGTCGAAAAATTCGACTACCGGAAAGGCTATAAGTTCAGCACGTACGCCACCTGGTGGATCAGGCAGGCGATTACTCGTGCGATTGCAGACCAGGGCCGGACTATTCGTATCCCGGTTCACATGGTCGAGACTATTAACAGGCTGGTTAAAACTTCAGGCCAGCTTTTGCAGGATCTTGGCAGGGAACCTACTCTTGAGGAAGTTGCAAGAGAGATGGGGCTGCCGACTGACAGGGTGAGCGAAATTTACAGGATTGCGCCGGAACCGCTGTCGCTCGAAACACCAATCGGCGAAGAGGAAGACAGTCACCTGGCAGACTTTATTGAAGACCAGGAGGCAATTTCTCCGGCTGAAGCAGCCAGTAACATGATCCTGCGGGAAAAGATAGAGGAAGTGCTTAACAACCTGACTCCAAGAGAGCGCGATGTCTTGAAGATGCGCTTTGGTCTGGATGATGGATACTCCAGGACTCTTGAAGAGGTTGGACGGCACTTCAAAGTAACAAGGGAGCGCATCAGGCAGATTGAAGCCAAAGCGCTGAAGAAGCTTCGCCATCCAAACCGGAGCAGGAAGCTGAGAGATTATCTGGAATAATCCTGACTGTAACTGTCAGCAGTTGATAAAAAGGCCCTGGGATGAGTCAGTCTCAGGGTCTTTTGATGTACATCATAAGTCCATGTATACCTACTGGTTGAATCTACTTAAAACTCTATAGTTTTTTAGGTGATTTCACAGGCACGGATGCGCAGATGGTCTTTTTCTCGCAAGGGATAATCAAGTCTTGTCCAGGTTTGAGAGGTTTCGAGGGGTCAAGTCCATTCATCTGTGCAATCTTGTGAACTCTTTTCAGGATGTATGTATCAGGATTTCCATATTCCTGAGCGTATGTCCAGAGAGTATCACCTTGCCGGACCTTTACATGGATGACTCCAGAAGTCGGTTTAGAGTTTGAAGCAAGCCCGTGGATTGCACAGGAGAGGATTACCACTGTAACGGACAGTATAGCTGTAATTATCAGATATTCCTCTGCCTTGACTTTTATATCAGAAAACCGAATTTCGGGCACATGTATTTTGGACAGGTCAATTTGCACCCCAGGCAGATGTCGTAGTGTTAACAATCCAAGCCTCCGGTCACAGCTTTGCAGCAGAGCCATACTGCAACCTGTTACTACCCCAAGTGCTGCAGAACCTAAACAGATGGTCTGTTTACCAGGCAGCCTTTTGGTGATGTCTTAGACGCAGACCTTGTGGAAAACGTTTCGTGGCAAGGGGACATTAAGAGTAATATTTCGACACTTCGGAGCATTGTTACTTGATTGTTACATTGCGAAGTTTGCCTGAATTCGCTTGTTTACTGGAACATTTTAAGCCTTTGAGTCGTAAAGTAATTAGCAAACCTTCCCACCCTCTTTTCTCTCCCCTGCCGCAAGGCAGGGGAGTCTGTTTTGTACAGGCGACAATAAAGATGAAGCCCGGCCGCAGCAGGTAGTTTATCTTGAGAAAACTTACCTGGGCAGGTTATCAGGGTGTTCTTTCAGGTATCTATTAAGGTATTCCAATACTTCTGTGTCTGTGAGGTCATGCCATTCCAGATAATAATCGGCTACTGCGAAGGGAAGGCGTTCACTCTGGACTGTAATAATCAACTCATCCGCTGCTTCTCGTATGATTCTCGCTGCAGACAGCGATGCCACCGGGACTGCTACGATTATTCTGCTTGCTCCGGCCTGTCTGGCTGATCTGATAGCTGCAAGCATCGTGTAGCCGCTTGCCAGACCATCATCTACTATAATTGCCTGTTTACCTTTAATATCTATCTTTGGAAGGTCATCTCTAAGGACTCGCTCCCGGCGCTGGACTTCATCCATGACATCGTTAGCGATTTCCTTGATGCGTTTTCTGCTGAGTCCAAGTTCTTTTACCATCAATTCGTTCAGCACCAGAGCGCCATCACTTGTCACAGCGCCAAATCCAGCTTCAGGGTTCCAGGGAATGGGCAGCTTGCGAGGAACTACAAGGTCCAGAGACAGATTCAGGTGAAGAGCTACTTCTACGGCAACAGGAACACCGCCGCGAGGGATTGCCAGCACTATAGCATCGCCAGACTCATACTGTCGCAAGTTACCAGCAAGCTTACGGCCTGCATCTATGCGGTCAATGAACACTTCCGGCATAATTCTCTACCTTGCCACCTGATGAGATTTACGGCGGAAGGCAGCTTTATGGTTATTTGCCATCCAGCCGCAGGTCTTCCGCTTACTTACCACACGTAGAACGATGTTAAACAGGTAGGGGAAGCGAAATGTAGATTATATTGATTGTGATGAGCTTCAGGTATTGATTAATAACCGAGACTCTTCTGGATATCTGCTAACTTCGATTGGAAAAACTCAAATTCTGAACAATAAACAAGACTTTACCAACCGATTCAAGGCAAGTTATTATGTATTGAATTATCAAGGATGGAGTGAAGATGAAGTTAGTCGAGAAGATTGCTGAAGACCTTAGCGCGATTCGTGAGAAACGCCCGCTGGTACATAGCATAACAAATTATGTCGTAATGAATGAGACTGCCAATGCCACACTTTGCATTGGGGCGCTGCCGATAATGTCGCACGCCAAAGAGGAAGTCGAAGAGATGGCAGGAATTGCTGGGGCGCTGGTCCTTAATATCGGAACGCTGTCTCCTGACTGGATTGATGCTATGGAACTGGCAGGGAAGCGAGCAAACGAGAAAAACATCCCGGTTATTCTTGATCCAGTAGGTGCCGGAGCTACTAAACTGAGGATCGACTCGAGTAAAAGGCTATTGGAAAAAGTCCGGGTCTCAATAGTCCGAGGCAATGCGGCGGAACTGGCAGCACTTGCAGGGATAACCTCCGAAGTCCGCGGCGTTGAGTCCATGGGTGCATCTGAGACACCAGTAAACATAGCAAAACGTTTTGCGTCGGCTTACGGATGCACGGCAGCGATAACCGGGGCTGTGGATGTAGTCTCAGACGGCAGCCGCACTGCTCAGATTAGCAATGGGCATGTGATGATGAGTAAAGTAGTCGGCACCGGATGTATGTCTGATGTGATTGTGGCTGCTTTTGCTTCAGTCGAAACCGACACATTCACTGCTGCTGTAGGTGGACTGGCTGCTTTTGGAATAGCAGGCGAACTTGCTGCATCAGCTTCTGGCAATAGGCCTGGCACTTTCCATTTGGAGATGTACAATGCTCTTTATGCCCTGACTCCAGAGGACATTCTGAACCGTTCACGAATTGAGGTGCCGAATCAAGTTCGGCATGACGGAAAAACGTCATTACCCTCGGGCTAAATTTGCCCACACTCGGGCTAAATTTGCAATTTAGCCCGGAATAGTGGATTAGGGATTTGCAATCCCGGTCATTGATGTTTCAGATGATGATTCGGGAAGGATTGCAAATCCCTCCCGAGAGGAGGCTGCCTATCCGAGAGGGATTGCAAATCCCTCTCGAGAGTGTCCAGACCTAGAGAATTCCTCCCTAGAGAGGGTTTTACACTTTACTTAGTTCAGCAGCAGTGGTACACTTTAGAAACTTGGACTAAACAAGGAGGTTGTATTGGCTCCCCTCGACACACGACACATTAAAGCCCAAAGGCAAGGATCAACCACCTGGACAATACTGGCAGCGCTGCTCGGAATTGTTCTGGTTGTCTCGTGTGCCTGCCGGATAGTTCCTGAAACTGCTCCCAACATCAAAGTTGTTAAGATAGATCTCAAAGATGGTGTAACAATCAAACCTGCACTGGTCTCAGGAAAGCATCAGTTGTTCGAGTCGGCAATAGATGACCTGAAGCCGTATGCAGCAATCAACGGCACATACTACGATGAAGCGATGGATCCGCTTGGTGACATAGTAATCGATGGTAAACTTGTAAACCGAGGCGGACAAAGGCACGCTATTGCCATAACGAAAAACGGCGATGTCGAGTTCATTCACAGAGGGCAAAGCAGGTTCAAGTGGTCCGGTTACCAGGCGGGACTTGCAGCAGGACCTCGGCTCATACATAAAGGAAAAATCTCACTGGACCCTGTAGCCGATGGGTTCAAACCATCCAGCCTGACCGTTAGAGCATGGAGATCGGGTGTAGGTAAAACTGTTGATGGAAAGCTGCTTTTGGTTACAGCAAAGGAGCCTTTAACTCTTGAAGAGTTTGCCAAGGTGATGCTGGAGACAGGTGCAGTGGAAGCTATGAACCTCGATGGCGGCGGAGCCTGCGCACTCTATCACGATGGCAAATACCTGGCTACGCCAACACTACCAATGACCAATCTATTGGTCGTCTACAAGCAGCCAGATAAATAATTAACTGGGTACATAGCTAAGGGGCAGAACGAATCCTGCCCCTGTTTGGTCAACTACGGTTACCAGCGCTTTCTCTTATCGCCACCGCCGAAACCGCCGCCGCGTTCGCTCTTCTGAGCTTTGCGGACGTCTCGGCAGGCCTTGCATCGGATCGGTTCGCTGAAGCCGCGCTCGGCGAAGAATGTCTGCTCACCAGCGGTGTAAACAAATTCGCCTCCGCAGTCGCGGCAAACCAGTGTTTTGTCCTGGGCCACTTCCAAACCCCCCACATAATGATTTAACAACAACCAACGGAATCCTCAGGCTGGTTCAGGATGGGGGATGGCTAGTGAACCCTTAGGGACTTCTTTAACCTTCCAATTCCTTGTGCCCGAGCCGGGAGCCAATCGACCGTGAACTCACCGGCATATCCTATGGTCAAGTCTATTATACCGTGTTTACCGCCGTTTCAAAAGAAAAAAGTCGTTATTTTGCAAAATCAAATTAAGATTCGGTCTGTTTTTTAACCCAAAATGCCTGTACATACTGCCAGAAGCGGAAATTTCAGAGGTTTGCAGTCATAGACTTGGCAGCTAACGAAGCCGTAAAGGGGTATAGGCGCAATATGGCTCTTCGGTAAGATAATTACCTGTTTCTGCATACGCGCGGGCACGGCAGCCTCCGCAGACTTTCTTGAACTCGCACGGGCCGCACTTGCCTTCAAGCAGTGAATCATCCCGAAGCTCCTTAAACAATGGCGAATTCTTCCAAATCTCCGGGAACGATGTTTCTCGAATACTCCCGGCTTTGACTGGCAGATAACCGCACGGATAGACCTCACCTTTCTGAGACACAAAGCATACTCCGGTCCCTGCAAGGCATCCTTTGGTCATTGCTTCATAGCCATGCGTCTCGGGAGTAATCTTGATGCCTTCAAGAGCCGCTCTTTGACGCATTATGCGGAAGTAGTGAGGCGCGCAGGTGGCTTTGAGGTTGATAGATACTTCCCTGGACTTATCATGGAACCAATTGAGCATTTCTTCATATTGCTGGGGAGTTATCATCTCATCTTCAGCTATTTCCTTGCCGCAGCCGGTCGGAACCAGCATAAAAATATGCACAGCCGCAGCCCCGATTCCCACAGCCATATCCACTATCTGAGGTATTTCAGCAAGGTTCTGCCTGGTTACGGAGACATTGACCTGAAACGGAATACCGGCTGCTTTAATGTTCTCGATACCATCCATGGAAGCATTGAACGCACCTGGCTGGCGGCGGAACCTGTCGTGACTTGCAGCCGCTGCGCCATCTATGCTGATGCTGACTCGTTGGATGCCTGTATTCTTCATTTGTCGGGCGATTTCAGGCGTGACGAGTGTTCCATTCGTCGCCAGCACCATTCTAAGCCCCAGAGACGTGCCATGCGAAGCGATTTCGAAGATATCATCGCGCACCAACGGCTCTCCACCAGACAGCACTATTACAGGTTTTGCAAACGCTGCTATGGAATCGAGCAATGCAATAGATTCTCCGGTAGTGAGGTCGTCAGGCGAACGGAAATCAACTGCAGATGCGCGGCAGTGGATGCACTTCAGGTTACATGCTGCTGTCGTCTCCCAAAAGATGAGCCTTGGGATATATTCGTTTGTCTCCAGCTCTGGCCGTCCTGGATGCGTAGAGGTCATCTGATGCTCCTTGTTATAAGTTTAACCTAAGTTAGAGGCACGTTCAATAGATGTAACTGAATATGCTCTGCTTGATGATTCCCAGTTAGCGGTAGTTATAAAGCACTTCTACGACTGAATCTATCATCCGGTCAATCTGATCTAAGAGAATTTCGCTGGAATAAATATTCTGCCGATGTCGGATTGCCATCTTGGCCATATAAACCAACAAATCATGCACTGCCTCCGGCTTATCTGAAGCAATCCAGTTCTGAGCCAGAGCTGTAAGCTGTGGAGATTCGCCTGCACGGTTGGATAGCTCGCTCTCGAACACGCTTTGGCCTTCCTTTGCCAGTTTTTCACGCTCGTCAGGATTAAGTTCAAACGGTATAGACCTGATTGGCAGGTGTTTGACGTCCTCAAGCTCTATCTGCGGCTGCACCAGCTTGTAACCTGTAAATGCTCGGAAGACATAGTCATTCATAAAGGTTGAGTTCATTATGGCAAGCAGGTAGAGCGGATGGTATGGCGAGTCCTCTCGCAATTTGATGCCGTAAATAGATTGCGGGACGATGAAACCGTACTCATCAAAAGCAGCAACCAGCTTTGAACTGCTCTTTTGCAGAAGGATATTACCAGGCGAATACCATTTCAGAGGCTTAACGATGTCTTCCTGTTCTATTCGGTTACCTTCCCAGATTATCCGATAAGGCTTGATGCTCTGCCCGCCAAGGAGAATCGGCAAATCGCCATCGGAAACAGAGATAGCCCGCTTACCTATCTCTTCGCCTCTGAACACTACTTCAACGCCTATGTCCTTCAGGAATATAAACGGTTCTGCTATTTTGGCAAGGGACATCTCCGGCCCGTGTATACGCATAAATGTGCTTTGCCATCGGTCGCTATCGACCAGATAAAGCACCTCTGCCCTTTTCTGCGCAAGCGCGAAACGCGGGTCTACCTGACAGGCAAACAGAGATACGGCTGACTTTGGATTGACTTCGAACCTCCGCTGCAGAGATGCTTTATCCAGCCTGACTACGGGGAAGCTGCTGCTATCTGGTCTTGAATTCGAGCAGACCAGCACTACATTCGCCACCTGAGCCGATGGAAACGCTCCGGCTATATGCACGATGCTCGTAATCTTCCATTTATCAAGCAGTTCTCTGCGTATGTGAGCCGCATTGCTGCGAACCAGGAACGGGTCAGGCAGGACCATTGCAAGCGTTCCTCCTGCTTTAACTAACTCGTTTTCGATTACGCTTTCAAGGAACAACAGATAATAGTCAGACTGTCCCCGAACCGGCTTTTTTATGACTCCACCATTCTTCGCTGCCACATACGGAGGGTTACCGATCACAGCATCGAAGCCTGAGCCGCCTGAAAACAGCGAGAAAGCATCCGGGAAAGCGTCATGCCAACGGAACCGGTCACCGGAATCGAGCGCGTCCGCACAAATAAGGTGTTGGGCGATCTTTGCGGCATCCGCCTTTCCTTCAGCCGTGAACCACACCAGAAACCGGGACAAATCCACTGCAATTGGGTCGATATCGCATCCATAAAGACAGTTTTCGGCTACTTCGGTTGGATCGAGACCTTTCTGAGCAAGAAACGCAGCGGAACGCAGCAGGAAATCGCCTGGCCCCATAGATGGATCGAGGACTCTTGGCATCGGCGAACCAGACTTTTCTCCCAGTGCCTCTTTGACGATGTAATCGATGATGTAAGATGGTGTGAAGAAAGAACCACTGCGCTTCCGACTGCCAGAGTCCGGCTTAAGCACTACACCGGGAGGTTCAGGGCTGAAATTCGGCTTCAAATCGAGCAGCCGTTCATAGAGCGTGCTGACCCAGGCTGGCGGAATGGACTCGAAGTAGATTGGCCCGAGGACTGCATCCGTATCCAATCCTGTCAACAGCTGAAGCACTGCCCTTGCATTCTTTGCTGGAATATGAACTCCGGCAGCAGCTTTGATAAGGTGAACACCCGTAACCTTGCCAAGCGTAGAGAAAGCCTTGACTGCCGATTCCCAACTTCCCTGGTCTGATGCTGTTGACCTGAGCGCGCTGCAGGCAGTCCTGGCTTCGTCTATCTCCTTCGATTCCAGCATAAACGCTGCCAGCAGGCCAAGAGCGAACCTTACTCCTGAACGATACGCGTCTATCAATCCTGCAGGATCGTTAGGCGCAAGTCCAGCTGCAGCAACAGCCGCCGCACCTGCAATCCGGCTGCAGAACGTATCAAATTCGCTCACTTGGCGGGGTATCAAGATTACTTACCTCTACAGATGTCAGGCTCAAATAGTAAGCTACAGTGCTCCAACATGAATTGTGGCCTTTGTGCTCTTTAATCACAGGCAGCCGATGCATTACAGCTATGATATCAGATAATGATGCTGGATAGTGGGCGGATTCTTTCTGCTCATAAACGCGGAAGGGGATAGTTTCAGGATCGGTCGGTGCGGTAGTGGCATCTTCGGTTGAGTAATCGAAGCGCTCAGCTTCTTCAAGTTCCCGTCTAGTCCTGTGGATGCTTCGAGACATATAAGGCTGCCAGCGCAGCCGCCAGGCGTCCCTAACTTCCTGCCTTTGCGGCTGTCTTCGCTTTCCTTCGATTCATTACCAGCAGTGCCAATCCAAATATGACAATTCCGGCAAGGCTGGCTATCTGTGCAGGCGTCAATCCAGCAATCCAGACTTCTGCCGTGGCACCTTTTCGTATGAACTCGATACCGAACCGGTAGACCGAGTAAAGCACCAGGTATGAGAAGAACGTAAAACCTGCAGGACGGGGCAGCCGCTCTATTCGGGTCAGGATGCCGAATATCCCCAGGCTGATTATAAATGCATAAAGCTGCGCAGGATGGCTTGGGTCTGTCAAAGTGTGTGTAACCGGGTCCAGGAATGACACTCCCCAGGGCAGGTCAGTCGGATGTCCGTAACAGCACCCGTTCAGGAAGCAGCCAATACGGGCAAATGCGTAGCCAATCGCAAGCGACGGAGCCAGAATATCGGCCATAGTCAGGAATTTTATCCCTTTAAGGCGCGTGTAGGCTCCAACTGCCAGAACCGCAGCGACAAGTCCTCCGTGGAACGAAAGACCACCTTCCCAAATTCGGTGGATTTCGGAAAACACACTCCAGCCGTCTACCGGCACCTGCATCAACAGGTACAGCATCCGTGAGCCGACGATTCCTGCAATCAACGCTGCAAGAGATGCATCTATGACGCGCTCAGGTTCGATGTTATAACGCTTCGATACCCGTGCTGCTCGCCACAGCCCCAATACGAAGCCGATGACCATCATTAAACCATAAGCCCTGATAGGTACCGGCCCGATATAAAACAAAATAGATTTCATCAGTTATTACTACGGGAAACTTCGGCTGTTTTCTTCTCCGGGGTGCCTTTATCCACAAATAAAGTGTAATACACCAGAAAAGAAACACCAGCGGTTATTGCAACATCAGCTATGTTGAATGTAGGCCAATTGAAGACTCTTCCATAGATGGTTGCCGTGAAGTCCAAAAAGTCCGTGACAGAGCCGAATCTGATCCGGTCTATAAGGTTGCCGAGCGTACCGGCGAGCAGAAGACCAAGGGATGCTGCAAGCAGATTGCTTCTTGCCCTCTCTTTACGCAGGCCAAGGATTGCGAACACAGCTATGAATCCAATCAGAATCAACGCCGGCGGCCAGGAACCAAGCGCGCCGAAGGCAGCACCAGGATTCTGTGTCAACCGAAGGTAAAACAGGCCGGGTACAATGTCAACAACCTCTCCGAAATCGAGTGTTGACCGTGCCACGGCCTTAGTCACCTGATCGAGTATAAGCGCGCCAACCGCACTGACATAAAACGTCCTGCGGCCTATCTGCCTTCTATTATGTCCTGACATTCTATGCAAAATGATGCGTGGGGAACTGCATCCAGCCTTAGTTTGGCAATCGGATTACCGCACCGATCGCAGATGCCGTAGGTTCCCTCATCTATTTTTTCGAGAGCACGGTTTATCCGCTCGAGCAGATAATCTGTGTTCTCGTCTATTGCCAAATCCTTCTCCCGCTCAAATGTTTCCGTAGCTGCATCGGCGGGATGGTTATCGTAATGCGCAAGTTCACTCAACTCTTCGCTTTGATCAGCAAAGCTGTTGCGCTTTTGAATGCGTTTGGACTGACTGGTCAACCGGTCTTTTTCTTCCAAAAGCACCTGCCTGTATTTTTCAACGTCAAGTTTTCTTGTAGCCATAAGCATCATCTCCAGCGCTTTAGTAGATAATGAAGTGGAAGGCCCAGGCAAGCTGCACTTCATCCGGTCTGCACTGTGAGCCTTACACTATTTCTTCCAGTTGTGAAACGGCCTCGGCACAGCGCGCGCAGAGCATTGGATGCTCTCCGTCTGCACCAACCGTATCAAGAATAAGCCAGCACCGCTGACATTTTTTGCCCTCAGGTGATGATACCTCAACCGAGAGCGGCTGCCCTTCCGGTGATTTTTCCAGCAATACCTGCGATACAATCATCACTGACGGCAATTCAGCCTCGTAACCTCGCAGGAAATCGTAAAGCGGCTCAGGTGCAAGGATTCTCACCCTGGACTCAAGCGGCTTTCCAATCACACCGGTCTGTCTGGCTTGTTCTATTGACTTATATACCTCTTCTCTTACCTCAAAGATCCGCTGCCACTTTGCAGCCAGGTCTCGGTTAATGTATTCGTCCTTGACCACAGGAAAGTCTGCCAGATGGACCGAATCGGCCTTATCACCCGGAACGTATTTCCACACCTCTTCAGCGGTATACGCCAGGACCGGAGCAAGCGCCCGGACCATTGTGGACAAGATCTCATACAGCGCAGTCTGCGCGGAGCGTCGGTTTCGGTCATTTGGAGCCGAGGCATATAATCTATCTTTAATTATGTCCAGATAGAGCGCACTTAAATCCACCGCAGCAAAGTAATGCCCGGTATGGAACACTTTGTGGAACTCCAGGCTATCATAAGCAGATGTCAGGTCCTGAAGCACCTCCTGCAGCCTGTGAAGCACCCACTGGTCTATCTCAAGCATATCTTCAACCGCAACACGGTCCTTTACTGGGTCAAAATCATACAGGTTGCCAAGCAGGAACCTGAAAGTGTTGCGGAGCCTGCGGTAAGCATCAGTCACGCGCTTGAGTATTTCCTGCCCTATTCTGATATCTTCCGAATAATCAGTCGATGATACGAACAAGCGAAGCACATCCGCTCCTACATCCTTTATGACCTGCTGCGGAGCTATGACATTGCCCAGGGACTTGCTCATAGCCCTGCCTTCAGCGTCCAGAACGAAACCATGACTGACCAGATGCTTGAACGGCGAGACGCCTTTCGTCGCAACGCCTATTACGAGCGACTTGTTGAACCATCCACGGTGCTGGTCTGAGCCTTCGCAGTACATATCAGGCGGATACGTGTTCAGCCGGTTCTCAACAACTGCTCTGCTGCTTGATCCAGAGTCGAACCACACGTCAAGCACGTCGGTTTCCTTGGTGAACTCGCTGCCCCCGCATTTAGGGCATTTGAAATCCGGCCCAAGCAGCTCTGCAGGCGACTTCTCGAACCAGGAATCTGACCCGTTCTGCAGCGAATCTTTGTAAACCGCATCTATAGTTTCCTTGGTTATGATAGACTCGCCACAAGACGAGCAGTAGAACACTGGAATGCCGACTCCCCAAGACCTTTGCCTGGAAAGACACCAGTCTGGAGAGTTCTCTATCATAGCCCGAAGCCTGTTTTCAGCCTCTTTCGGATAGAACTCGACGGAATCCAGCGCTTTGAGCATCCTTTCACGCAGGTCGTTGTGGTCTATCGACATGAACCACTGCACCGTAGTCCTGAAGACGACTGGATTGTGGCATCTCCAGCAATGAGGATAGCTGTGCTCGACTTTATCCGATGCAAGCAGCATTCCCCGCTCTTTCAGCGCATCGATTACCGCTTGATTGCCCTGTTTGAGTATGTGCAATCCTGCAAACTGACCGGCTTTTTCCGTAAACACGCCTTTCTCATTGACAGGGTTCAATACCTCAAGCCCATACCGTTGTCCTGTTTCAAAGTCCTCACGGCCATGTCCCGGCGCGGTATGAACAACACCGGTTCCATCCTCAAGCGTTACGTAGTCAGCGTGAACCAGCACTGAGTTACGGTCATAGATCGGGTGCTTGAACACCATTCCTTCAAGCTCGCTGCCTTTGACAGTCTTGACTACGCAGTAATTTTCCGCGCCTATTGCAGTCATCGTCCTGCCGACAAGCTCCGCGGCTATCAGGTAGCGGTCTTCACCAACATCTACAAACGCATATTCATGTTCTGGATGAACAGCAACAGCCAGATTTGCCGGTATTGTCCATGGAGTAGTGGTCCAGATGATGGTATAGCTCTTTTCATGACCATCGAACAGCCCATTTGGATCGGTTACCAGAGGGAACCGGACATAGATCGAATGTGACACATGCTGTGCGTACTCAATCTCCGCTTCCGCTAGCGCTGTTTCGTCATATATGCACCAGTGAATTGGCTTGAGTCCCCGGTAGATGTAGCCCTGAAGAGCAAGTTCACCGAAGACTTTGACCAGAGTGGCCTCGTAGCTGTAGTTCATCGTCAGGTATGGGTTGAACCAATCGCCAACCGCACCCAGTCGCATAAACTGCTCGCGTTGTTTGTCCACCCAGCCGGCTGCATACTCTCTGCAGGCTTTGCGCATCTCGAGAAGCGTCGGAGTCAGCTGCTTTTTACGCATGTTCTCGGAGACCTTCTGTTCAATGGGCAGGCCGTGGTTGTCCCAACCGGGTATGAACGGTGTCTTGTAGCCCTGCATAGTCTTATATCTGACTATGAAGTCTTTAAGAAGCTTATTAAGGGCGTGTCCGATGTGGATGTCACCATTCGAGTACGGCGGGCCGTCGTGCAGGATGAACTCACCGCGCGGAGCCGGTTTTTCCAACATTCTTGCATAGATATCAATCTCATCCCAGAATTTGTGGATCTCCGGTTCTCTATGAGGTAGGTCCGCTTTCATTGGGAAATCCGTTTTAGGCAAATTGACTGTCTTACTATAGTCCATAAACTCCAAACCTGCCATTTAGCCTCCAGAGGAGGGTGAAATATTCTTCCGAGTAACACGGGCGGGCAAGAACCTCATGTATAAGATCCTTGCCCATCCGCCCGGTCCTAATCGAGATAAAAACCCCTGCACAGCAGAGGTTTTGAGAACTGTTTATTCACAATATTATAATCATGTGAAGAGGTCTCAGTCAAGGAGACAGCCGAACTGTGAAGTGATGAGTTATGAGTGATGGGTGATGAGTAACGAGTAGGCAGCCACGCCACACTCGGGCTAAATTTGCAATTTAGCCCGGAAAAGTAGCAGAGGGATTTGCAATCCCGGTTATTTGAGTTTTAGATAATCTTCCGGAATTTCAGATTCCTCAGCAATATGTACGGGAGGGATTGCAAATCCCTCCCGAGTGAGGAGAACCTCCCGAGTGAGGAGAACCTCCCGAGTGAGGAGAACCTTCCGAGTGAGGAGGTTCTCCCAAGTGAGGAGGGCCTCCTGAGTGAGGAGTGCATCCCAAGTGAGGAAGTACAAACAAACGGCCAGGTTATCAATCTGACACCTGGCCGTTGATATCATAAAAAATCAGTCTGATGATTACGCAGCTTTATCTTTTTCTGCGTTGGTTGCCAGAACATCGAGCAGTGCCTGCACAACCTTTGGATCGAACTGGGAAGATGATAACTCTACCAGTTCTTTGCGGGCTTCAGCCGGAGTCTTTGGCTCGCGATGCGGTCTTGGTATTATCATCGACTCATAAGCATCGGCTGCTGCAATGATTCGCGCGGCAAGCGGTATTTCTTCCCCAGCTAAGTGTGAGGGATACCCCGTGCCATCATAATGCTCGTGATGATGGAGTATTGCCGGAAGCATAGTCGACAGATGTGGCGCTTTTTGCACGATAGCATGTCCCAGGCTTGGATGAGTTGCCACTATAGACTTCTCAGCTTTCTTGAGAGGTCTTGTCTTGGCCAGTATTGCATCAGGAATGGCTATCTGGCCTATATCTCTCAAGAGAGATGCAAGGTAGATGCTGGTGCATTCAGCTTCAGGCATACCCATCTTCGCAGCTACAGCACTGGCTAATTGAGCAACAGAGCGGGAATGTCCCGATGGCAGCTTGAGCTTGGCATCCACAGCCTCAGCCAGTGCCTCTATGGTAGGCATGTCGTGGGCATTCAACAGTATATAAAGCTTTCTTGGGTCGGCTTGAGGCAGGTCGGATTTATCCATATCGTAAATTGTTACTCTATTCCGTCCAAGCGACTTTGCCTGATATAAAGCAACATCTGCTGCAAGCAACAAGCTGGCGCGGCTTGAACAGTGGTCAGGGTAAGAAGCAACACCTATACTGACTGTAAGCGAGTGTTCCTGGCCTTCACCATCAATAAACTTGTGGTTTTCTACCTCTTGACGTATACGTTCAGCAGTAACCTTAGCATCTTCTATCGATGTCTCTGGAAGTATAACCGAAAATTCCTCTCCGCCGTATCGGAATGCGATGTCAGTCTCACGGACATTTTTTATTAGAATCTGCGCCAGATCTCGTAAAGCTGCATCACCAACAGGATGACCGTACTCATCATTGAACCCTTTGAAGAAATCTATATCTATCATAAGGAGCGATAAGTTGTGGTTGTAGCGCGATGCCCTGTTGATTTCCGAAGACAGCTTTTCCTGGAAATATCGGTGGTTATATAACCCGGTCAGGCAATCAGTATTAGCTCGTTCAATCAGCAGTTCCTGATTGTTGGCAAGGTTTTCGACCATGGCATTGAATGCTTCAGCCAACTGCCCGATTTCATCAATCGATTTGGTGGTAATTCTGAAGTTCAGGTCACCTGCTGATACAGCCTTCGCACCTGTTATAAGATTCCTGAGCGCACCGGACATGCTCCTTCCCATGATAAAAGCAAAGATTGTGCCTACTAGTAGTCCTAAAGAAAGACCAAGCAGCACCTTCGATTGCACTGCATCTATCATCTCCTGTGCGCTTGACAGGTTGAATCCTGCTGTAAGTGTGCCTGATTTATCATTGCCAATCATTACAGGCACAGAAACAGAGTGAATATTCTCCGGGCTTACATTGCCATAACCCATAATCCGCCGTACGACGGCCCACCACTGCATACCTTTTATATTTGTCTTCTTTGGAAGGTTCTTAGATTCAGCAAATACGGTGCGTCCCTGGTTGTCTGCAATAACGATATATTCTAAATCCATCCGAGAGTTTTTTACATGTGCCGATACAGTATCTGTCAGATGTTCATTTCCGCCCTCTACAAGCTGACTGGCACTGAAAGCCAGAGAATGTGCCACAGCGTCATACGACTGTATTCTCTCCTCCATAAGGGTAGAGCGATACTCGCTCATGGCCATATGGCCCACTCCCAACAGGACTGTAAATAACGTTCCCAAAGTCAATATGTATAGCTTCGCTTCAAGTGAAGTCTTGGCTTTTCTAGCCATCAGCACCTCCGATTGTAGAGTTCTCATTATTGGATTATCGGAAAGGTGGAATGTGGATTGCAGGTTGATGCAGCTACTATATTCGTTCAAGAGAGGATTAATTTCACTGTTGCTATTCTGGCGGCTGCGCTGTATAACATGTGAGGCGGATAATGAGCAAATACACAAGGAACAAGCTGCTGATATGCAGCGTAAAATTAAAGTATATTGAATCATACAGGGGGTAGAGTTGCCGGTAGAAAACATTCGTGATGTAGCACAAGTAGCGCAGGCGATCAATGGTGTCCTGGCGCCTGCCATTATGATAAGCGCTAGTGCGCTTATTATTCTGGCTCTTCAAGCCAAGTACTCGCAGCTTATCGACAGGCTTAGAGGACTAAATGAAGAACGCAGGCGGCTTAGAGATTCGGAAACCCGTTCCGAGCAGCGGTTCGCAAACGTAATTGCACAAATAGAGGCCATTTTACTTAGGGCCAGGTTCGTACGTAACTCGATTATGAGCCTGTATCTGGCTATAACATTATTTGTTTTATCTTCGATAGTGATAGGCATCAGGTTGACACTGGGTATTAAAATTCCAATCAGTCCATCTTTAATAATCTTCATGATTGGAATGGTTGCAGTATTTATTGGGGTTCTTTATGCACTTAGAGATATTGGAAGCGCGTATAAAGTAGCCCGGTTGGAGATACGTGGAGTCAAGGAGCTAAAGAAGGAAAACTGACTTCTTTGAGAGCAAGACATCGGCAGGCACTAGGCTCTTGCATCATAAAAAATCCGGCGGAGACGGGCAAGATATGCCCGCAGATTTGTAAGAACTTCGGTATCCACGGATAATTGGCCTTCTCGACGGCGTTTCAGACACTCGGACATACCCCGAGCTGTATCTGTAACTGCAGGAAAGCCATAGGAAGCTCCAGAACCGATTAGATTATGAAGCAGCCTGCGCAGTCTCCGTTCATGCAATACGCTTGTCGGATTCTGTTCTAAACCTGCAATTGCTCGTTCCAGCTCAGCTAATTTTCTGGATGCTCCGGAGAGGTATGTTCTCCGGACATCTATAAGCCAATCTGTATTTATATCGATTTCTTTCTTATTCATCAGAAAACTCAGCTTATATCAGCCAGACATGTGTCAAGGGACGGACAGGATTCTTAAAAATTGCTGATTATGCTGTCATGCGCCATCCTGTGCTGTGTGTTGGTCTTTATTAGATAAACTGCCTGCACCTTTTGTGTCTTCAGCAGGAACCGGAAGAAGGAAAGAGAAAACGCTGCCTTTACCGCTGTTACTGTCTACTATTATGGACCCGCCGTGTTGTTCTACTATGGCTTTGCTGATAGCAAGTCCCAAACCGCTCCCTACTTCTTTGCTGAAACTTTGTATACTGCCCTGGTAAAACTTTTCAAAGACCATTTCACGTTCTCCCGGAGCAATTCCAGGGCCTTGGTCAGCCACACTCACTTTAATCAATCCTCTCAATTGTCTCACTGTTACATCTATCGCGGAACCCGGTGGAGAGAATTTGATGGCGTTGGACAATAGATTAGTCATTACCTGCTCTATCCTGTCTCCGTCTCCAATAATTGGCTGTGGTTTACCGGATACTTTGGTCCTTATCTCTATCTGGTAGTCATCTGCAATGTGCTGCATCTGCCGGATAGCATTCATTACCCTGTCCTGGACCGAGATTATGTCCATCTCCAGTCTGAGGTAGCCTGCTTCGATTTTAGCTACATCCAGCATATCGTCAACTAATCTTATCAACCTGTTGCAGTTGTTTTGAGCTATCTTCATAAGCTCGTATAGGTTAGGGTTTACATTGCCAACCGCTCCGCCAAGTATGAGACCAAGCGACCCTTTAAGCGCAGAAAGAGGTGTCCGCAGTTCATGCGCCACTACCGATATAAACTCCGCCTTGATTTCATCCAGTTCTACCTGGGCAGTAACATCATGCATAACTGTCGCAGTCCCGGTAAATTGCCCGCTTCTGTTGAATACGGGGCGCATGTTTATCCTGACTATCTTCCGGCCTGGCAAAGTGATATTCTGTTCCCAGAATAACCCGCTTTCAGGTTTGGATTTTTCGAACTGGTTTATAATATGTTCGACTTCCTGTCTGTGGTGAGGTGGATGCATATCGAAGATTTTCTTCCCAATTACGGCACTGGTAGGTAGTCCGACGATTTTTTCTGCTGCTTCGTTCATCATAATAATCACGCCATCAGCATCACAGACTACTACACCATCTCCAAGCTGGGCAAGTACTGCCTCTATTTTCGACTTCTCACTATCCAGTTCGGTTATTGCTTTTTGCGCATTGAAGTGAAGTTCCGCATGAGCAATTGCTGCAGATCCATGATGGGCAATTGCCTCAAAAAGCCTCAGGTCACGGATGGCAAACGGTCCCCCATGCCGGTTGGCTGCAAGCAGTACTCCAGTGACCTTTTTTCTTATCTTTAGAGGGACTATAAGAAGAGACCGGATGCCCCATTTGTTGATAACTGCCTCCGGTATCCTGCCATCGGATGCGACATCGTTGATAATTACCGGCTCTCCACTTTTTGATACCAGCCTGCGCAGTCCTTCTGTTATTGGTGTCCGGGAACCTGTTATCCTGTCGGCGAGTTCTCCGAAACTCTCTATGTAGTGAAGCTCTTTTGTATTCCAATCTATTAGCCCGACTGCCGTTAGTTCGGCTCTTACAGCGCTTGCAGCTCTCTCCGCTACCATACGGAATGCACGCGACAGTCCGGCGTCTTCAATGGCCGCTTCACTTATTTCCAAAAGGCTCTCGATAATGTTCAAACGCTTTATGACTTCCTGGCACTGCTGGGCTCTTGATATGGCAAGTGCAGCCCTTTCTGCCAGTAATGCGAGGCTCTTAATGGATTCTTCTGAAACTTTACCGGTTAAAGGCACAACGATTGCTCCCTGTACTGCTCCATCAGCAGCCAGAGTCAGCACAAGTGTGCCATCAACAACTGCGTGAGCCTCTTTGGACGCAATAACCTGCTTGACGTATCCCTTCAGTAGTTCTTTATCTGCCTCCATAGCCCCAGCAACCGCACGTAACTTCAACTTTCCGGTTGTTTCGTCGGTTAAGAAGACTGCTGCATTCTCAGCGCCAGCGATATCAGCAGACCTCTTAGCCAGGAATTGCATACATTCATCAATTCTGGAAGAGTCGTGCCAATGCCAGCACAGCCGGTCAACTGCGGATAAATCTTCGAGATATAAAGAAGAGCTTGATTCGGCGTTTGTCATATCAGTTTGTGACTACAGGTTCTCTTTGCTTGAAATAATCGTCTGGATCTGGTCTGCCAGCTTCAGGGGGTCAAATGGTTTATAGAGATAGCCGCAGGCACCGGCTTTGATTGCCCGGTCCACTTCTCGCTGGTCGGTTTTTGCAGTCAGGAAAATCACAGGTATACTTTTGAGTGTGGAATCCTGCTTCATGAGCCTGCAGGTAGCGTAACCGTCCAATCTGGGCATCATTGCGTCAATCAGGATCAGGTCAGGCTTTTGTTGTTTTGCCATCTCGATCCCTTCAATCCCGTCGCTTGCAGCAATTGTATCAAAGTAGCCTGAATGCTGAAGGCATAACGACAGGATTAACCTCAAGTCGGGTTCGTCTTCAATTATGAGGACCTTTTGAGGCTTCATTTCTACTACCACGCCAGCCGTACCATCTCAACAGGTGTAATACGGCCATATAACAGTGATTAAAATCTGAAGTTCCAGGCTGCTGAACAACCTGCAAAATCACCACTTGAGTGATCGGGTTATAAACTGGGCATTTTGTAACCCAGTCCGGCAACGGTGACTATATACTCAGGTTCGCTGGGATTATTCTCGATCTTTTTGCGCAGCCGGCCAATGTGAACATCAACAGTCCGGGTATAAATGCCTTCCGCTCGAAGGTCCCAAACGTAGTCAAGCAGTTGATCGCGGCTGAAAACCTGGTCCGGGTGTTCTGCGAGGGCTTTGAAGAGTTTAAACTCAGTTGCAGTCAGCTTTATCGGTTCTCCATCTTTTCTTAGCTCAAATGCCGATAAATCAAGCGACAGGTTTTTAATCTGCAGTACTTTACGGAGTTTCTTTCGCTCGGCATATACCAACTCTCGGCGAAGTGCAGCCTCGATTCTAGCGACCAACTCTGAAATCTTGAACGGTTTTGTCTGGTAGTAGTCGCCGCCTACACCCAGCCCAAGCACCACATCCGTTTCATCACCTCTGACTGTGAGAAACACTATCGGGACGACATTTGTCTTTCGTATTTCCTGACAGACTTCTATACCATCCCGGTCCGGAAGCTCAATATCGAGGACGACAAGATCCGGCTGTTCGGCTGTACATAGTTCCAACCCATCAGTTCCAGTTGAGGCAGTCAAAACCTCAAATCCACGAGATTTCAGCGCACCGCCGACAAGACGCAGTATGTCTTCGTCGTCGTCAATCACAAGGATTTTCCCTTTGCGCAAAGGTCAATTCACCTCCATCACCAGCCAGGCAGTCATGTCGTGACCTCCACACTGAGTCCAATAACATATTATATCATCATTAAGAAAGTTCCTGCTGAGGTTATATTAAGTTTGCATAAGAACGGCAATTTTCTCCTATTTCGAAGAGAATTCACCCTGGTAATCCGCTTCTAAATCATGTATTGCCAGTCGCTTGTCAGCTTGACCGTCAACCGTCTCCATGGTACCATGTGACTGTGGGGGATAAAGGTGCTGATACTAGGAATTGATCCGGGCACGGCTACAACCGGCTACGGAATATTGAATAAAGAGGGCGATCGGACGATTCCGGTCGCCTTTGGCGCCATTTTAACCAGTCCAAAAGAGACTCCTGCTAACCGGCTGAAGTCCATATATGAACAACTGGGCAGGCTGTTCGATACATATAAGCCGGATGTACTGGTTACAGAACGGCTGTTTTTTGCTAAAAACGAGACCACCGCGTTCTCCGTAGGAAGAACTGTAGGAGTAGTACTGCTTCTTGCAGCACAGCGCGGCATACCGACAGTCGAGTATACGCCGAATGAAGTCAAACAGGCTGTTGTAGGGTACGGAGGCGCTGAAAAGAAGCAGGTCCAGTTCATGGTCCAGCGGATTCTAGGGCTTTCTGAAATGCCTAAACCGGATGATGCTGCTGATGCACTTGCAATCTGCATTTGCCATGCACATTCAGCAGCAATCAAGAGCCTGAGAGATCCAGAAGCCAGCAGGTAAAGAGAGAACAGCCTTTTTCCTGGTTTGACGCTCCTATTAAGCCCAAGTATAATTGCGCTTGAATAAAAATATTATTAGTGAGGTAGTGTTGTTGAAGCTGAAGTTGGGTTTGCCGAAGGGTAGTTTACAGGAAGCTACATTTGGATTGTTTAGGAAAGCGGGGTTTGAATTCCGATCCGTCGCCCGTTCTTATCATCCGACCTGTGATGACCCTGAGATTGAGGCTACACTCCTTCGAGCACAGGAGATTCCTAGATACGTAGAAGCTGGAGTGCTGGATGCAGGAATAACCGGTTACGATAACATCATGGAGTGTGAATCAGACGTCCATGAGATCGCGGAATTGCATTACTCGAAGGCAACAGCCCTGCCGTACAGGTGGGTGCTTGCGGTTCCGAATGATTCATCGATATCAAGCCCAAAAGATCTTCACGGCAAACGAATTGCTACGGAGCTTGTAAATGTTACAAAACGCTATCTGGCACAGCATGGCGTGAGCGCGGAAGTGGAGTTCTCCTGGGGGGCGACCGAGGTTAAGGTTCCCAATCTGGTTGATGCAATTGTGGAAGGCACCGAGACCGGCAGCACGCTAAAAGCTCATGGGCTGAAGATAGTGGATACAATTCTCGTCTCTACCACCCGGTTCATTGCAAACAAGTCTGCATGGCAGGATGAGTGGAAGCAGCAGAAGATGGAAAATATCTCGATGCTGATCGAAGCAGCGCTTACAGCGGACGGACTGGTTGGATTGAAGATGAATGTTGCCCAGGCAGACCTGAAATCGGTAATAAATATCCTTCCTGCGCTGAAGAATCCAACGCTCTCGCCGCTTTCAGACGGAGATTGGGTTGCAGTAGAGATAATTGTCGAAGAAAAGGCTGTCCGGGACTTGATTCCGAAACTGCGCAGAGCCGGCGCGACAGGAATCGTCGAATACCCGTTGAACAAAGTGATTTTCTAGCTGCCAATGTCAATTAGTGATTGATAGGTTTATATGATTGCACACGTTTCGGGAGAATTGACACTTGTTGAGGCTGACCATGTAGTGATAGATGTGGGAGGCGTTGGTTATAAGGTGTATGCGCCACTTTCGGTCATCGCCGAATTGCCCAAACCAGGCACTCGTGTCAAACTCCATACGTATACACAAGTGAAGGAAGATGCCATAACGCTTTATGGCTTCACGGACACGGTTCAGTTGAACCTGTTTGAGCTGCTTTTGACGGTAACAGGGGTTGGTCCGAAGGTAGCGCTGAACATTTTGTCTGTACTTCCCGTCGAAAGTACTGTAGAAGCAATTTCCCGTGATGATACTTTGGCGCTCAATCGAGTACCTGGAGTAGGGAACAAAATGGCCCAGCGAATAGTGCTGGAGCTTAGAGAAAAGATAATGACTCTGGCTTGGGCGGAGAAGGCAAGGGCAGCCGCTGCTCCGGGCGAGGCTGCCGTGGTACAGGATGTAGTCGAAGGACTTGTTGCACTTGGTTACGACCGGCAGGCCGCGCGCAGAGCCGCCGATCAGGCACTCTCATCTGCCAAAGACAAACGAGACACATCTGAAGTGCTGCGGCTGGCACTGATGCAACTGACAAAATAACTGTTAACTTCTCGGACCACCAGTTAAAGGTGAGCTTGCTGGTGACGTCTATAATATAGTAGGGAGAGAAATGGAAACTAACGACCGGGTCGTTTCACCTGGCATGCGTGACGAGGACTACGAGATAGAATACTCGCTGCGCCCGAGACGACTCGAGGAATTCATAGGACAAGACAAAGTCAAAGAGAACCTGGCAATCTGCATAGAAGCAGCAAAAATGCGGCAGGAATCTCTTGACCACGTACTGCTCTACGGTCCGCCGGGGCTTGGCAAGACAACCCTTGCCAATATCCTGGCAAATGAGATGGGAGCGCCGATCCGCTCTACATCCGGGCCTGCCATAGAGCGGCCAGGAGACCTTGCTGCTATCCTAACAAACCTTGAACCAGGAAGCGTTCTTTTCCTGGATGAAATACATAGATTGAACAGGACAGTAGAGGAGATCCTCTATCCGGCTATGGAGGACTATCAGCTTGACCTGATTATTGGTAAAGGGCCGAGTGCAAGGACTCTCAAGCTGGACCTGCCTAGATATACACTGATAGGGGCTACTACGCGAGCCGGACTGCTGACTTCTCCGCTCAGGGAGCGGTTTGGTATAATCCACTACCTTGAGTTCTATCAGGAGCGAGACCTGACAGAGATTGCAGTGCGTTCTGCGCAGATTTTGGGCATTAAATCAGACCGTGAAGGAGCCGCCGAGGTCGCAAGACGATCTCGGGGAACACCAAGGATCACAAACCGGCTTCTAAAACGAGTCAGAGACTATGCTCAGGTCCGTGCAGATGGCATAATTACTAAAGAAGTAGCTAATAATGCGCTTGCGATGCTTGAAGTCGACCATCGCGGGCTTGATACTCTGGACCGCAAGTTCCTGCGGACGATTATAGAGAAGTTCGACGGCGGACCGGTCGGCATAGAGACGGTCGCCGCTGCAATAGGTGAAGAACGAGATACAATTGAGGATGTCTACGAGCCATACTTGCTGCAAATAGGATTCCTGCAAAGGACGCCTCGCGGTAGAGTCGCTACAAGGCTGGCTTATGAGCATCTGGGCATAATCCAGGCTCATCCTCAACCTAGCTTGATTGAGTAACTGCTGACCGCGGGGAGCTAAAACTCCTCGCGGTACACAGCTTGATGCTCGTGGAGTGATGTAAGTTGGTAACCTGTACCCGGTGTGGGACGCAAAACTCAAAGACCAGCAAATTCTGCCGTGAATGCGGGAAACGGTTGGCAATAGAGGCCCTTAAGGTCGATATCGAGGCTGAGGAGCATCCTGGGACTCTGCCTGACGATAATGCCGTTACTGAACTGCTCTTTGAGACTTTGAAGCTGTACGAGCAGGGCAAGCTGGAGGCAGCGTTCGATAAATGTAAAGCTGCGCTCAGGGAAAACCCGGAAAGCCCTTCAGGTCACTCGCTTTTGTGCCTTATCTATGAAAAGAAGGCAGATGAGCAGATTGAAAAAGGGAATCGGGATGATGCGATCGACTACCTTCACGCGGCAATTCGGCAGATGGAGCGCGTTCTTGAGGAGAATCCTGACAGCGCAGCCGACCAGGATAAACTGGACGAATTAAAGGTAAAGCTGGTTGTATTAAATGAGACATTTGATAAAAAGCCTCGGCCAACTCTGCCTTTCTCCCTTAAAGATGTAAACCATACCCAACTGCCCTGGATTGCAGGTGCGGTAGTGTTTGTTTTAGTTTTTGGAGTATGGGCCATTGTAACCGGGTTTAGCAGACCGTCGGAACCGGTAAAAGAGAGGCTTCAAGCACCTCAATCTCAGACACAGCCAACTCCATTACCTCAACAGCAGGATTCTCAGATGCCTCCTGCTGTATCAGGACCGTCAAGCCCTGTCTGGAGCTATCAGCCTCCGCAGTCAAACAGCGCAATGCCTGCATATCCGCAGGTTCCGCAGGTACCCGCGCAGTCTCAGCAGCCGCCATCATCGGCTGTGACAGACAGGACTCTTCCTCCGCTGACTCCGTATCCGGTTGAGACGCCTAAACAACCGGAAAAGCCTAAACAGGATGAGCAGGCGAGCGTGCTTCCTGCCCCAGAGCAGAAACCTGCGGAAAGCGCCAGTTCCGCATTCATGAAGGGCGATTACGAGACTGCCGCCAAACTGTATGAGCAGGCAATATCCAGCGGACAGAATACTGGTGAGATGCATCAGAAGGCAGGAATGTGTTACTACAACCTCGGCCGAAAAGATGCTGCACTGAACCATTTTAATCGTGCCAAGCAGATTTACGTAGATCAAAAGGCCAGAGGCATTGATCCTGAAGCCGCTGCAAGGGCGATCGACACCTGCAATCTGTATATCGACGTCCTTTCGAGAGGTTAGCTTATGAGGCGCTTTATTTGGGTCTGTCTTCTGTTGATAATCACCTCGCTGGCTGCATCAGCCAGTCAGCACCCCATAGTACTCCTGTTTACGGTCTCTCCTGGAGAAGGTGCGGATGCTGCGCTTACGTTTGAAGCTACCCAGGCTATCAAGATGTACCTCAGGGAGACTGGAAAAGCGGATGTTGCAGACTTCGATCCTGAATCACCGCTAGTCAAACGAGCATTAATGGAGCATTTGGTTTCCCCGGAGGAACTTGAGAGCATCACAACACCGGCTGCGAGGTTGCGTATGGGGAAGCTCGTTAATACAGAATATGTTGCGACCGGTGATTTGACTATAGTGGAAGGCAGACTCACTGCCAGCATTTGGATAGCGGAAACCCGGACGGAGAAAATCTGGCGGAATGAGGCGTCGGTGATTATCTATGCCGGTGCGGATGGCAACTACCGCAGGTCTACATCAAACGCTATTCAATCTGCGATCAGCTCGGTCATTCATCAGATCAAGGATGAAGTATTCAAGAATGTAGGCACAACGGAACCGGTCACACAGCCAACTGTCACAAACCAGGTCACAACAAGCACTGATCCGGTTGTTGCACCTGTATCCGGCAGCGTAGATCCTGCTGCAGCAACACAGACTTACATCGCCAAAGCTGAAAAGTATGTAAAAGAAGGTGCAGTGGCTAATGCGATTAGTGAATATCGCAATGCAATCAATCTGGACCCTACAAATATGGGTCTGAGGCTCAGGCTGGTACAGCTTTATGCCGAGCGCAAGATGTTCACTCAGGCGATAGATGAGATCAACCGGGCGTTGACCATCGAACCTGAGAACGAATTGCTGAAAAAAGAGCTTGCCCGTATACATGAAACAAGTGGAGAACCAGAAAAAGCTGCTGAAGTGTATAAGAAGCAGGCAGAGCAGAATCCGGATGATCTGGACTCCAGACTCAGGGCTGCTGAGTATTATGTGCGCAACAACAACGCTGAGGAAGCTGAAAAACAGTTCCGATTAGCGATTGAAATAGACCCACGAAACCCAATTCCTCACGAAAAGCTGGCGTTCTTTTTGGCTGGGCAGACTCTTTTTAATGAAAGCCGTAAGGAGTTGGATCAGTTGAGCGTTCTTGATCCCACTCCGACCCAGCAGACCATCACAGACCGTTACTCGCGATTTCGGCCGCTGGCTGACAGGGAGTTAAACTTCCAAATTACGCAGATAGATAGCGGTTTGCAATCATTCGAGAACAAGCAGATAACCAGGGAATCGTTTTATTATATTGTTAGAGGTGTAAGTGTCCGGGTCGGTTCTGTGAGCAACTATCTTCAAGGACTCATACCGCCTGAGAACAATGCTGGAACGCACCGCCTGAAAATCCTGGGCTGCAGCCTGCTTTCCCAAGCCTGCACGCACCTGCTCAGGTATCTGGAAACCAACAAAACACAAGACAAAGAAGACGCAGCAATGTTCCTGGCCGAAGCAAGAAAACACCTGAACGCGGAATGAGTTGACAGGACTGGTGGACAAACTCTTAATCCACGAACTACTGAAGAATCAAGTCATCCACAAAGTCAACAAGCCGCTCGAAGTTTAGTCGGAGCGGCTTGTTCAAACAGAGCAATGATGCCAGATATTACCTGAAGTCTGCCTCCGGCTTCATCTCGATAGCCTTAACTTTTGGAGGACACTCGGCAGCGCAGATACCGCAGCCCTTGCAGTGATCGTAGTCGATACCGACAACCTTGCCGTCCTCGACCTTGATAGAGCTGTCCGGACAGTACATCCAGCAAATCATACAGCTAATGCACTTCTCTGCGTTCCAAATGGGTCGCTCGGTGCGCCAGTCACCTGTTTTGTAGCGCTCGGCGCTGCCCGGCTCGACCATCAGACCACCTTTCGGCAGTTCATGCCATGCGGGTTCCTGAGCACCGTGCTGGCTCTCTTTTTTCTCCCGCTCGTCCAATTGTGCCATTGTACCTTCTCCTCGATGATCGGAGCCTTATATCGGCCCCATCCTCCTAATTATATCATAAAAGCCTCAACCCGCCAACTGGAATTACGGCTGTATTAAGACAGGAAAGTGATGAATTTCGAGTGATGAGGAAATCTGCATATTTCTTGCTTTTTGAGTTTGTCTCGGCATTTTCTGCATTGGTCTAATTATATTACCTACCGCACGGGGACGTGTAGTAAAGTTCTGCCCGGCGCAAGGACGGGCCTGGCAATTGAGCCTTCCTAAACTCGGCGTTCCAGTTGCATAGAAAGTATAGAGAACTTAGCTCTTTTTGTCGCTCTGAGAACTAGGTCGGGGGGTAACATTAGACCCGCCGGTCGGAGGATTGCTTCCTTCAGGTCTCGCCGTACCCTGCGGTTGATATCCACCTGTCTTATTAGCAGGCTGGTGTCCCCTGGTATCTGGCTGATGACCTTCTCTCAATGGTATTTGTTTTTCATCAGACATTATCGTTCTCCTCGTCACTCCAAAACTCTATATGTTTTATCTCGCTACCTAGAATCAGGATCCCATCGTTTCTCTTCACTTGTTCCCATAGCCCGGTCTCACTGATTTGATAAACGCTTTGAATATACAGGTCGCGTTCTGCCACATCAGAAGATGCAAATGATCTGCTGCCAAACAATCCTGCCACATTACTTCCGTCCTTGAGTGTCACAAGCACCCATACTGATTGTCGAGTATTGCCGAACTTGTAATCCCAGGCCGATGGAACCGGATGCATCGGACTGAGTCCCAGTCTGCGAAGCAATTGAAGTATCTTCGCTTTTTGGCTAAAGTGGCCCATCATAAGTCCCAGAACCGATGGACTGATTAGGATGATCAGGGTCCAAGCAAGGGCACTTTGAACCGGATGCTCCGTGAAGAACTTGCACTTGATCAACAAGTATATCAACCAAGACCATAGCGCGTAGTTGACGCAACTGAAGGTCAGGAACCGCATAAGCGAGATCTGTGACTGATCGCTCTTCTGCGGAACCAACATGGAGACCATTGAGCACCACACAAAACCTGGCACAACGAAACCGACAGTGTAAAAGAGCATATCAAAGTTGGCTATCGTTATACGTGCTCCTCCTCTAAACTTCGGTAGACATCCATGCCACTACTCATTCCTGCAATATCCCACAATCTCATTGGGACCAATATTGTTTCATGCAACATACTTCAATAAACTGAACCTTTTACAGAAGTATGCCCACTATATGCCTGCTTGTCAATACTTTTGACACAAAATGATAGATGTATTCCAAAGAAAAAGCCCAGAATCTTTCGACTCCGGGCTTTTTCATCACTCGTAACTCGTATCTCGTCTCTACTCCACCTTCACCTTAACAACCTCACCCTCAGGTTTTAAAGGCTCTGGTTTAGAACTGCGTGGGGTGTAGTGGGTGTGAAGAAGCTCGTGGCTCTTGTGAGAAAGCGGTTCGCCCAGGAACTCCTTGTAGAGCATCTGGACAGCCGGGTTCTCGTGAGATCGGCGGATCTTCATCGCTTCGTCCTCTTCGTAGATCGCTTCAGTCCGCTTTTTACGGATCTCCGCGCTCGTCGGTTGAGGTTGACCGCCGCCGCCTATGCAACCTCCAGGGCAACACATAATCTCAATGAAGTGATAATCCGCGAACTTGCCGGACTTGATTCCCTCAAGCACCTCTCTTGCATTAGCAAGCCCGTGCGCGACTGCTGCCTTCAATGTCAGACCGCCAACCGGAACCTCTGCAGCTCGGACTCCCTCAGATCCGCGCACTGCATGGATGTTAACATCATCAAGCTCTGTGCCTGTAAGAACAGCGTAGGCAGTCCGAAGCGCGGCTTCCATAACGCCTCCGGTGTTGCCGAAGATGACCGCAGCGCCGGTCGAGACTCCCAGCGGGTCATCGTAAACGCCATCCGGCAGCGTAGGCAGGTCTATTCCAGCCTCTTTCATCATCTGTGCAGCTTCTCGGGTGGTAAGGACGTAATCGACATCCTGAAGCCCGCTGTCGTTCATCTCAGGCCGGTCGCACTCGAATTTCTTCGCCGTACAGGGCATAATCGAGACGCTTACGATATCCTTCGGGTCGATTCCGGCTTTCTCCGCATAGTAGGTCTTTGCCAGAGCACCGAACATCTGCTGAGGACTCTTACAGCTAGACACATGCGGTAGAAGCTCAGGATAGAAGTGCTCGATGAACTTGATCCATCCCGGCGAACACGATGTAAGCTGACGCAGCACGCCGCCTTCTTTCACCCTGTGGATAAGCTCGTAGCCTTCTTCCATAATGGTAAGGTCGGCTGTGAAGTCCGTGTCGAACACCTTGTCGAACC
>JAKPFN010000112.1 GCA_029551395.1 Armatimonadota bacterium
ATACAGTTGCTGTCGTCGAGTCACTCTTTGCCGGTGTATTCAGCCAGCCTGAGGCTTCATCCGACCTTCTCACAAAAGTAGTGATTACAACCGAACTGGAAGTTGCTGAAGTAGATGATGACTGGATTCTAGTTGTTCTCCCAGATGAAAGATTGGGATATGTTGCCCGTACCGATGTAAGGCTTCTGGATAAAACTATACCGCCCATAACTATCCCTCCTACCGGACAGGCGCTTGTTGCTACGGCAAAGCGGTTTATCGGAACGCCGTATTTATGGGGAGGCGTGACCCCGTTTGGCATAGACTGCTCAGGATTCGTCCAGCTTGTGTATCACATCCATGGGATAACGCTTCCGAGAGATTCCCGGATGCAGGCTGTTGATTCCAGAGCCGAGCTTCTTGATTCTAATATGTTTCAAGACGGTGATTTGGTGTTCTTTGCAGGCGGTGAGGACAAAAACAGGATAACTCACGTGGGGATTGCAATGGTGGATGGGAATTTTATCCACGCAAGCGGCAAGGGAGCAGGGGTAATAATCAGCAGTCTGGATGAGCCTCCGTACCCTGACATCTATTGGGGCGCAAGAAGGATCAGATGCACAGATTAGACAGGTAGCGGCTAAGGTTCGACTGTATCCCAGAGATGCCGCAGCTTATCCCGGCTCATCAAGAGGTAATCCGGGTCATCTCCAAACACTTCAATAGTAATCGAGCCATCATATCCTGCGTTTTTGAGCAGTTTTACAATCCATGCCCAGTTTATGTCGCCGACACCGAGCGGCAGGTGTAGGTCATCATGGCCTCCTTTATTGTCAGAAACATGCACATGCCAGAGTCTGTCTCCAAAGTTGGCAACAAGTTCCTCTGAACGGTTATAAGGAGTGTCCAGGTGCGCGTGACCTACATCCAAGTGAAAACCAGAGCCAGGTACGGCATCGAGAATCCGTCTGATTTCTATAGCTCTGCTAAAGTGGGCTGTGTTTTCCAACATTACCTTCATGCCTATCCGTTCGCCAAGTGATACCAGACGGGATAAGGTCTCGATGTTCTGGCTGATAATCCAATCCCAATCATGCAGTGGGGCTATAGTATGGGGATGGATGTTCATCAACTCGGCGCCGATGTCTCGGAAGTTACGAAGAGACCTTTCCAACTCGCGGGCCACAGCCTCTCGAATCTCAGGAAACGGACTTGCTATCTGCAGATACCATGCAGTATGTCCAATAACTCCGAGTCCTGTACGGTCCAGTGCTTTGCGCACTTCTTTAGGTTTGAATGTTCCAGAATACGCTGCCTGCGGCTCCATTGTAAGATCGATGAAGTCGAAACCCAGCTCAGCAACCGCTTCGATTTCTGTCACTACATCGATCATAGGGTTGTTCATGGCTCCCAGTAACATATATCCTCCGGTCTGGAATGAATCCAAGGGTCCAGAAGCTTCTCCCTTGTTCTGATAGAAGGATCCGGCTTATACTCCAACCTTCTTCTGGCCAGTTCCTGCCTGATTGAGTCAGGTATGCAATGGCTGTCAGCAGGATATTGCCAATCGAAGACATCAACTACACCTGCAAACAACAGCCAGTGTTCGCCCAGCATATCCATCAGAAGGTTCCAATTCATAGTAGGGCAGTTGGCCCTGAATATCCGCATAACGTCCGGCCAATCGCATCTGTGCTTGTTCATGGTAAAAATCTTAGAAAAAACCAACTGCTCAACAGGTAGATACTTCACCTTTACACCCAGGAATTCGCCATCAGGAGCGTATTTGAACCATTCGTCCTGCACATCGACGACGCGGTTTGCAAAGCTCCAGATTACATCAACGATTATCTCGCCTTTGATAGCGTGGTAGATCCATCCTCTGTCGCCTGGCGCCTGTTCACCCATATCCTGGAAACCAGCATCCGTAAGCGCTTCTACGGCAGCATCTACGTTTTTGGGAGATGTAAACACGTCTATGTCGTGAGTATGCCGCCAGTGGTCAGTGTAGTACCATACGGCAAATGCACCTCCGAGCATAAATGGGACTCCCTGGTCTGTAAGGCTTTGAAGTGCCTCTACATATACATCTTTATGTTCACTGCCAACACATTTTTCCGGTTGTACCAACTAACGACGCCTCCATTATCAGTCTAGCTCTAGGTTACCCGGCAGTGGAATTCATCAAAACAATGCGGCATACTAAAAGGGCCGGAAATGGAATCTTTATCACGAGTTCAACGACGTTTCTGTGCACAAATTTCGTGATTGTAATTCTATTTCCAGCCCATAATAAATTCCCGGACCTTAGCACGGTCAACATTTAACTTACACGACGCTCCTTACCTACTTATATTTCAGCAGGTGACGGCGCTTTCGTATCATGCCGTAGCCTTTGGTCTCCTTACCGCCCCGGTATAAGATTTCCCAATATCGAGGTTTAGGGTTTCCTACGGCTAGCTGCTTATCTAGTCCTTGTGCCGTTTCCAGCCGAAGTTCTAGATAAAAAGCTCGTGGTTCAGTCCGGGAACCTGTGGTCGCCGATATCCAGTTTCTTGCAATATCCGATTACCCGCAGTCAGATTAAGTCAAACAAGTGGTTAGGAAATTATTCAAATTATTTTTATCCAGCAGACATATAGATATTCACGATATATATGCTTAACTGCCATTAACAGCGAGGGAAATGCATTAGGCTAGAACAAAGAAGCAGCCCCTTTTGGTTCTTCGATTTCACCTCTCAGTGTTACGACTTTCACTTCTACCGGTATGTCTTTTCCCGCCATTTCAGCAGCCTGGCGCACTGCATGGACGAGGCCAAAGCAGCATGGGACTTCCATGTGAAGGATGGTAACGCTCTTGATGTTGTTCCGCGCGAAGACCAGCGTCAGCTTCTCGATGTAAGAGTTGAGGTCATCAAATTTCGGGCAGCCGATCATAAGAGCTTTTCCCTTCAGGAAGTCAGGATGAAGAGACGCATAAGCAAACGGTGTGCAATCCGCTGCTACAAGCAGTTCCGCATCCTCGAAATATGGCGCGCTTGGGTTGACGAGCCGGATTTTGACCGGCCACTGCTGGAGTTCGCTTTGCAGCTTTGGCTGATCACCATTATTCTGAACCTTTGGACGTGCTTCTGATCTGAAATCGAGTGTTTTAGCAGACGGACATCCGCAAGCTGACCCTGTGTGCTGAGGCGCAGGTATAGCAGGTTCAGGTTGCTCGGCATGGTCGTGCGTATGCGGAACAGGCTCGCGGCCTATAGACTTGAGGTGCCGGGCTACAGCAGTCTCATCGAATTCCTCTGCTTCGCGCTCTTCAAAACTGAGAGCTCCCTGCGGGCATTCTCCCAGGCAGGCTCCAAGGCCGTCACAATATTTATCTGACACCAGTCTGGCCTTGCCGTCTATGATTTGGATAGCTCCTTCAGCACATGAAGGAACACAAAGCCCGCATCCGTTGCACAGGTCTTCATCTATCTTGATAACTTGTCTTTTTACTTTTGCCATTTCTTTTTCCCTCGCTTGTTTTAAACTGTCTAGCTTGTTGTTTCACTCATATTCTACCGGAAGTCCATACTGAAAACCTTGATGCAAGTCAAATATAGGAAATAATCAGAAAATTTATTAGTTTTATTTCAAGACTCATCGGGGATTATTAGTCGGCAAGCTAATGCTCTTTTGGGGTGTTAAGAATCAGATGAAGACAGAAGATATACTTATTGGGGTGCTTGCTGGGGCGATAGTAGTGGCAGGCACAGCAGTCTTTCTACAAGTGCTGTTAAGCCCGCTTAAAAGAGAACAGAAAGCTGAGCAAATGGAGTGGCAAGGCAGAAAAAGAGAACCTGGAAGGCACGAAACGCCGCCCACTCCTTCAGCAAGCCAGGGAGCGTTTATGACAGAACGTGCTGAACGATAGGGTATCAGCCTCTAAATTCAGATTCCAGTTTTGGATTTCCGACCATTTCAGAAACCGCTGGCCGAATAATTTCCTGATAAGCAGACCTGATTGGCTGGTCTAGTAGTATGAATCAATGCGGAAGAGATTAATCGACCAGATGATACACACTACAGCGAAAACTGCCAACACTGATACGCATGCGGCTAAAATCCAATTGGTATCAGGCATTCTGGCAATACGCTGGATAAAAAACCGAATGCCTACGCTCATGACAGCAGCAAGCACGAGTGGATAGAGAGCCAGGATAACATGGCAGAAAGTATTAGCTCTGTTACTTTTTCCATAAGCAAAGTGTTCTACGGACTCAAGCACGGTACAGTTTGTAGACGGACAACTACTAAACTTCCAGCATTTCAAGGAAACTCTCGATTCTCACTCTGGTCCGGGCATCGATTGGTCCGGGGGATTCTCCTTCGAGCGTCAGAATCGGCACATTTACATTCTTTCGGATTATCAAGTCCTGAATCTGCCTGAAGCAGAAGCTTTGCGTATAATGGATTATCCCCTGTATGTTTCTTCTCTCGACTTCCCGGTTGATATCTTCAATCCTGCCGAAAATATCATACGGGTAGGTGTAAAGAGCGTATTGTTCTACGATGTCATCGGTGTCAAACGGCATGGAAAACTGCCTCTGGACTTCGTTGAAGACGACAGCCGCGCCTCGTTCCTCCAAAAGCTCATACAGGTCGGTGAATATAGGGGGAATACCGATGTATCCGATGCGCATTCGGCCTTTTTTCGGCTGTCTTGCTCTTGCATCAGACAAAAAATTGTCCAGTGAGGTCTCGAACCAGTCTGGTTTACCCCAGAAATCGCTTGAACTGATCAACCAGATGTGGTTTTCGCGTCCTGAGATTTTTCCATCCTGCCAGGTGAGGTCGTCCAGCTCTCGGAGCTTCAATCTGATGCCATCCAGCCGTTTTTTCCACTCTATTACCGACTGCCAATCAGCACCAAGCCGCTCTGCAAGCTTTTCAAGCTGCATTCTGAGCATATCTCTATCTCTGCCGTATGGAAACGCAAACGGGATGACCTGAATTCCCTGCATTTCGAGCGTTTCCATCATTGCCTGAGTCTGGCTGCAGTCTCCTTCAACGGCAGCAATGACTGTCTTGATGCTGTTAGTCTCAAGTATCGTGCCGTAGATACCCTTAATCCACCCGCAGACGTTCCTCGGATAACCGTCATGCTCTGCGCGGAGAACCATAGCTTGAGGGTCATCTGAAGCAATAAAGACGTTGTTTATGTCTTCCGGCATATGACCGCCGGCATAGACTATCTCTACAGGAATGGTTGTAGTTATGCCAATTCGCATAGTCAAATCATGAAGAAAAAAGATTCTCAGCCCTTAGTTTATCTGATTCTCATCAGCTTGTGCAACTGAGGGATTATCCGCACGTCATCGAGCGATTGAGATGCTGCGGAATGCATAGACAGCAATCGGGCAAGATTCGGAGGAGTCGGGCCATCGGTAGTTGGGGTTACTGGTTGGATAACAAGAGGCACATTCTTTCCGGTTTCCGTAATGACTTCAACACACCGGCGGATGTCTTCGTCATTAACTTCTGAGGAGACAACAATCTTGGCAAACAGCTTCGCGCCTTTTGCTGCCCTTAAGAACCGGGAGTGTAAATCGAACAAATCGCCTGTTCCAGCAGCTACCGGAAGCTTGATGTCCATTGAAATGACATCCACATGCCCCGCAAGCCTTGCTACTTCGTCTGGTTTGGTGCCGTTAGTCTCTAAGTGGATTCGATAACCGCGCGAACGAAGCGCAGGAAGCAGTTTGACCAGAAAATCCACCTGAAGAAGCGGCTCTCCACCAGTCAGAGAGACATCGCCGCTTGAAGCCAGAGACTCTACAGCCTCAACTACATCTTCAACGCTGAGAGGGTTAGCCATATAGGCAAAATCACCCTGTCCAGGGTTTTTCTCTACCGAACAGAACGGACGCTGGCGGTCGCGGGCAACGGCAGTGTCGCAGTAGACGCAGTTCAGGTTGCATCCACAGAACCGCACGAAGACCTGCGGCCTTCCGGCGTAGATTCCCTCTCCCTGGATGGAGGTAAATATTTCGGCTATATGCGCTGATGGCGTAGACATGACTTTCTAAGTGTAAAGCCTAATGCAAAAAGTGTAAAGCAAGAAAGCAACTATTATGTTGAAAATAGTCTTTCTTCAATAATGAATTCTATCTTATGCCGCTTTCAGCGACAATTTGAGCAGCCATATCATAATCCCCAACCGGCGGCATAAAGTAAGCTCCGGCGACCCGGCTTTTTGCCTGCTGGAGGAACTCGATGGCTATCTTTATTCCCGTTTCCCGGGCCGAATCTTCTCCCGCATCGTGTATCCGCTTTCTTATTTCATCAGGGATGTTTATGCCCGGAACCTCATTGTGTAAATACTCAGCCTGTCTGGCGCTTCTAAGCGGAAGAATGCCTACAAGAACAGGTATCTTAAGATTGCCCATTGAGGAAAGGAACTTATCAAGAAGCGGTAGGTCATATACCGGTTGAGTCAACGCGAAGTGAGCGCCTGCCTCGATTTTGCGCTCCAGCCTGCCAATTTCTTTCGGTAAATCTGCTGCAGTCGGGTTCACTGCTGTGCCGATGCAGAACCTTGGTGGTTCAGAGAGCTTGTTTCCTGCCAAATCCGTGCCTGAATTCAGCTTGCTGATAATACGAATCAGTCCTTCGCTTGTGACATCGAAAACACCCGTAGCCTGAGGATAATCACCCACGCTGACAGGGTCTCCGGTAAGCGCCAGCACATTTTGGATGCCAAGCGCATAAGCACCAAGCAGGTCGGACTGCAGGCTGAGCAGGTTTCTATCTCTGCAAGTCATGTGAAGTATCGTATCGATGCCCATGCACTCCCTGAGCAAGTGGGCAAGAGCAACCGGACTCATGCGGACGCGAGCCATTGGACTGTCAGCAATATTGATGGCATCGAAACCTCTAAGGACCGTCGCTTTGCCGAGCGTTTTTTCGATTGCAACGCCTCTAGGAGGGTCAATCTCTACCGTAGTGATAAATTTCCGTCCGAACAGGTCTGTCAGCGCCATAATTATCTCCGCAGCGCCTCCGAGATAGCCCGGATGTGGTCCGGTGTAGTTCCGCAGCACCCACCGATGATTGCAACTCCCAGCTCTGCAAACTGCTTTGCACAATCAGCCATATACGCCGGACTGCTCATGTAGACCAATCGGCCATCGACCATTTGAGGAAATCCTGCATTGGGTTGAGCGATAACTGGCCTGTCAGTGGCAGCAATTATTTCCCGCACTACGGAAAGCATATCATAGAACCCAGTACCGCAGTTTGCGCCGACTACATCGGCTCCAAGCTCACAAAACGTCTGAACAGCAGTCGCAGGGTCCACACCCATCATTGTGCGTCCTTCCTGAGCAAACGACATCTGCGCAACTACAGGAAGTCCGGTGGATTTTGCTGCTTCTACCGCTGCGCCAGCCTCCTGGAGGTCAGCCATAGTCTCGACGAAGATAACATCGACTCCGCTGTCTTTAAGCGCTGCTGCCTGCTCGGAAAACGCTTCCCGGACTTCTTCCAATGAAAGAGTCCCATACGGCTCAAGAAGCTTGCCCACCGGGCCGATAGAACCGGCAACAAGCACATCATCACCAGCCGCTTCTTTGGCAACCCTTACTCCTGCAGTGTTTATTTCTCGTGCAGAATCGGCTAACCCATGCGCTGCAAGCCTGATTTTATTGGCTCCAAAAGTGTTTGTCTCGATTATCTGCGCTCCAGCCTTAATGTAGCTGAGATGCACTTCACGCACAAGGTCAGGATGAGTCAGATTAAGGTTGTCCAGACACTGGTCTGCGCGGGTAGTGCGGGATAGAAGCTCAGTCCCAACAGCGCCATCACAAATAAGCGGACGATGGTCTTTTAGTAAATCAACAAACCGGCTCATCATTCCTCCCAGTAGCTTGCAGCGGATGATTCAGTCTCCCAAACAGTAACTTTATGCAATATTTGGGCGAACTCTTGCTTCATTTTTCCGTATATATAGCAGGCAAGGTTTTCAGCAGTCGGATTGGTCTTGCTGAACTCCGGTAGTTCATTGATATATGTATGGTCGAGGCCCTTCAGGATTGTCCTGAGCGCTGATTTAACAGACCTGAAGTCTACCGCCATACCAATTTCACCTAAATGAGGTGTGCGAAGAGCTACCTGCACCTTATAGGTGTGACCGTGCAGCTTTTCGCAATTGCCGGGATAGCCGCGAAGGCAGTGTGCGGCATCGAATTTTTCTTCAACTAATATTTCATACATAGAGGAACCTGTCTAACTCCGAAGTTGACCCTTCGGACTGAGTTATTATACCGACGGCCTATAGGGGCGTCAAGGAAGAACGGTAATAAGGGGATTCTTAGCATCGGCTTCAAGCTATCTGAACCATTCAGCAGTAAATAGATGCAAATTGTGGTATACATCAATATGTTTACAATGGACAAATGCAGTTGCAGGAATAAGGGGTGAACCTTACGTGGGCGAAAAGTTACAGGTTATAGTAAGTTGCGCTACCTATAAAGGCTCGAGAGAGACTAATGAAGACAGCTATCTGGCACTTGCTGGAGATTCCGCTCCATGCGGGACAAAAGCACTGCTTGGTGTTGCGGACGGAATCGGTGGTCAGGGTCATGGAGCTGAGGCAAGCAGCACTGCGCTCAAAATGCTGGCAGATGTCTTTTCAGCGAGCTGCACTATCGCCAATGCAATAAATTCGGATATTCCGCACCTGTTGAGATACTCACTCCAGAAGGCAAATGCTGCTGTCTTTCAAGCTCAGGTCGATGATAAGAGCAAAGAGGGCATGGGAACTACCTGTATTGCTGCTGCTGTGACTGATGATGCCGTTCACCTTGTCTCGGTAGGAGACAGCAGGGCTTATATCCTCAGAAAAGGTGAACTGCTGTCAATAACGCAGGATGAATGGATAAAACGGTCGGATGGCATTACTTTTGTGAACCAGGCAGTAGGACTCCAGCCAATCCTGCCAACAGAACCTATAACATACCCCATCCAGGATGGAGACCAGTTGATTCTTTGTACGGACGGCCTTACCGATTGCCTGCCTGAAGATGTAATATGTCAGATGCTCAACGATGAAGATGAAGGAAAAGTATGCGTTAAACTCGCACAGACCGCCGCCTGCCAACCTGAGGCAGATAACGTAACGGTTGTCATAGCCAGATTAACTAAAAGACGTAGATAATAGGCATAAGCTATTTGCCCTACTCATCCGCTTTACCCTATCGTCCGGGAAATCCGTACAGCTCACTCATACCTCGTATCTCATACCTTCGTACCGCACCCCGGATACATATCCATGCCAATCAGAATATACCAACTCCCCTGAGCCATCTTGTGCTTGCCTGGCTCAGCAGTTTACCGGAAATACAAGGTTGTGCTATAATCTCGTGTAATATTAAGGAAATTTCGGAGGTCTGAACCATTTGATAGATACCAGTGATTTTAGAAACGGACTTTCGATACTGCTTGACAATGATATCTTTACTATAGTCGAGTTTCAGCACGTAAAACCTGGCAAAGGTGGTGCGTTTGTCAGAACAAAACTTAAGAATGTAAAGACCGGGGCAGTTATTGATAAGACATTTCGAGCCGGTGAGCGGATGGAACAAGCTGTGCTTGAGCGCAAGCAGATGCAGTACATCTATCAGCAGGACGGCGACTACTACCTGATGGACCTTGAGTCGTTTGAGCAGGTCCCGGTGCGCAAGGAATTGATAGGGGAGCCTGTCAAATATCTCAAAGAGAACGAGCAGGTGACTGTTCTTACGCATGATGAGAAAATCATCGGAGTGGAGCTTCCATTCACGGTTGAATTGGTAGTTGAAGAGACTGACCCAGGCGTGCGAGGCGACACAGCATCCGGCGGGTCAAAACCTGCGAAGCTTGAGACCGGCGCGGTTATTCAAGTGCCGTTTTTTGTCAACATAGGTGACAGAGTCAAGGTGGATACACGGACTGACGCATACCTTGAGCGTGCAAAGTAGGACCTGACAGTCCTCAAGAGGTGACAGCCCATGGCTCCTGTCCGAGTTAAGAAGCGGAGTGCAGCCAACGAGTTTGTAATCATAGTTGCCGACTTGGGGTTAAAGGTCGGCGCTGTTCTATTTGGCCTTGTACTTGTCTGGCTTTTTTATAACCTGTCTGCTAAAAACGGTGTTGCAAGCCTGATAGACCGGCCGCAGGTTGACAGAGACCTGGTAATGGGCCGTGTAGGGACTGCCTGCGTGCTGTTAGGGGTATTCAGCGGCCTTACTGCCCTGTGTGCAGCAATTCGTTATTACGCCGAGGAGATACTTGGCTACTTGATGTCACTCCTCGGCGTGTTGTTGTACTTTGGGATGCCCTGGCTGCTGACATCGAGCTACAGCGGGTCTAACCAGTTTGTAGTACAGACTGCCGGTTCGATGGCGTATCACTTCAGGATTGTTGGAATGCTGTTCTTTGTTCCTGGAGTGTTGCTCATCCTGAAAGATATCTATCTGAGGATTACTCTGGCAGGAGTAAGACATGCAAAGGAAGATAACTCGTTTGGTGAAGACGAGGATGAAGAGTCAAAACGGCATAAGATTTATGCCCGGTGTTGGGAAATGCCTTACTGCAGGTCTTTCCTGCGTGCGACTTGTCCGGCATATCAAGCTCATAAATCCTGCTGGAGGATAAAGGTCGGATGTCTTTGTGACCCTGAGGTAGCAGCGAAGGCGCTTCGGACCAAAGGAGGCAGCACGGCGCTTAGGGAAGATATTCAGAATCGAATGCAGACGATGCAGCAGAAAAAGACAACTCTTACGAACGCGCAAAAACGTGAACGCTGCCGTATGTGCATCGTGTATGATTATCATCAGCAGCAAAAGTACAAGCTAATCAGCCCTATAGTGCTGCCATTTGTGATAGCTTTAATCTGGGCGTTTTATCCCAAATTAGCAACCTTAATAACGGCGGCTATTCAATACACGGATCAGATTATGCGGCATGCGAGCTTTTTGCCTGATGCCGCTCAAAAACTTGCACCGGTAGAAGCAGTCCCGCCGTCTGTTGTCGCTATTTTTATTGTCTGGGTAGGAATTGTTGGTTTCAGCTACGCGCTTCGCCTGCTGGAATACTGCATATTCAAGGCTCAAATCTAAGCGCGTGGTGGTGGTGAGAATGGATCTTAAGCGAATAGAAGCACTTATTGAAGTTATCAAAGATGCAAACGTAACAGAACTCGCACTAAAGCGGGATGATTCATCTGTGGTCGTGCGTAAATCACCCAAGAGTAACGGAACCGCACAAGTGACCGCTGTTCCCCAGGCTGTCCCGAATAAACCAGCCGCAGATGCTTCAGTGGAAGCGCCGGAAACTGTTGAAAAACCTGTCGTAACTGTTATTGCAGCGCCTATGGTGGGAATCTTCCATATGGTCGATGGTATAAAATCTTCCGGAACAACAATAAAGAAAGGACAGGTAGTGGGGATGATCGAGTCGATGAAGCTGATGAACGAAGTCACATCCCAGTTCGACGGCGAAATCAATGAGATACTCGTAGAAGACGGGATGCCTGTCGAATACGGACAGACACTGTTCCGGCTGAGCCATTAAGGCTGAGGCTCTTGTTCTGCCCAATAAAAAGGAGGCAATACTTAGATGTTCTCACTTATCAAGAATGAGAGAGGTAATTGGACGCTGATCGGCCTGCTCGTGGCAGTCGCGGCAGGGTTTGCGCTTATGTTTTTCGTGCTTCTCCCTAAAATCGGCCCTGACAGATTGACCGATCAAGCCACAAAGGATGGCCTGGTGCAGCCGAAAGAAGGACAGACGGTGGTCGGCGCATCTCTTGATGCAGCCAAATCTACTGCATGTGCCTCAAACCTGGACCAGATTAGAAAGATGCTGGTCTATCAGAAGACAGCCGGAGAACCACTGCCTGCTACACTGCAGGAAATGAAGCTTGGATCAGCTTCCATGTGCCCAGTCAGCATGAAGTTATACCAGTATGATCCTAACACCGGCGCAGTAAGATGTACAACGCCGGGACATGAAGGACTCTAGGAGTTGCCAGTGTTCAAAAAGATATTAATCGCTAACCGTGGTGAAATAGCGCTCAGAATTATTCGTGCTTGCCGCGAAATGAAAATTTCGACAGTTGCAGTCTATTCCCAGGCGGATGCTGACTCACTGCACGTCAAGCTTGCAGATGAAGCTGTATGCGTAGGCGCCCCGTCGAACAAAGACAGCTACTTGAATATGCCTAACATCATAAGCGCTGCAATGATTACTGGCGCAGATGCTATTCATCCTGGCTATGCTTACTTTTCTGAGCAGCCGAGCTTTGCCGATGCGTGCGAAGCCTGCAATTTGGTCTTTATCGGTCCACAAGCATCTGCAATCGAGAAAATGGGTGACAAGGCCAAGGCTCGCGAGATTATGCAGTCTGCGGGAGTCCCGGTCATCCCAGGAACAAAAGGCACCGTAGATAACGAGCAGGAAGCCTTCCGAACAGCTCAGAAGATGGGCTACCCGCTGTTAATCAAAGCTGCTGCAGGCGGCGGTGGTCGCGGTATAAGGCTTGTCCAGAATGAAGAAGAGCTGGCGAAAGCACTGAAGGTAGCTCGGGCAGAGGCTGAGTCTTCTTTTGGTAATCCGAATGTCTATATAGAAAAATACATTGAAGACCCAAGGCACATCGAGTTTCAAGTGCTGGCTGATAAACACGGACATTATATTCACCTTGGTGAGCGCGAGTGCTCCATCCAGACATCACGGCATCAGAAGATGGTAGAAGAAGCGCCATCGGTGGCTCTGACCTCGTCTCTCAGGCAGAAAATGGGCGAAGCAGCAGTCAAAGCGGCAAAAGCTGTCGGTTACTGCAGTGCTGGAACAGTCGAGTTCCTTCTGGATAAAGACGGCAACTTCTACTTTATGGAGATGAATACCAGAGTGCAGGTTGAGCATCCTGTTACCGAGGCTGTTACCGGGGTAGATATCGTTCGGGAGATGATACGCATTGCGGCGGATGAGAAGCTGAGTATATCGCAGAAGGATGTTCATATTAACGGACATTCGATAGAGTGCAGGATTACCGCTGAAGACCCTGAGAACGGATTTGCTCCCTCAGTGGGTAAAATTTCAAACCTGATTCTTCCGGGTGGACTGGGAGTCCGCGTAGACAGCCATATCTACGCAGGTTATGACCTCCCTCCGTATTACGATCCGCTTCTTGCCAAGCTGATTGTATGGGGCAGAGACAGAAACGAGGCAATCGCCAGGATGACCAGGTGCCTTGGAGAGTTCGAGATAGGTGGAATCAAGACAAATATCGAGTTCCATAAAAAGATTATGGGGAACGCATTCTTCAGGAAAGGCGATATATCTACAAGCTTCCTGAGAAGAAGGATGCTGTCAACAGCAGCTTAAATGTAAGGTTGTGAAGCGGGATTCAGATCTGCCTGCATGGTTCTGAATCTTGCTTCATTTCGGTAGTACAATGCAAAAAGCAAGAAGAGCAGCGAGAGAGTTGGCTCTAAATATAATTTATCAGGTCGATGTAGCGGGGATTCCGCTGAAAGAGGCGATTGAAACAGCCCGAGAACACGTTGAGGCAGAGGCAGAGGTTTTCGATCATGCCGAATTGCTTGCAAAGGGGACGCTGAAGCATATCCGAGAGATAGACCAGAACATCCGCAGGCTGAGCGTAGATTGGCCGCCGGACCGCCAGCCGGCTGTGGACAGGAACATCATCAGGATGGCGATGTTCGAGATGACGCATGTCGAAACTACTCCACCGGTTGTTGTGGTAAATGAAGCAATAGAACTGGCAAAGAAGTTCAGTACAGAGGACTCCGGCAAGTTCATTAACGGCGTTCTTGCTGCATATCTCCGAGAACAGGAATCGAAGAAGTGAATCACAATACTCCATCAGCGCACCTTCTGGCCTATGCTCCGGTTAATGTTATGTCTTTTGACCTGCAAACCTACCTCAAAGAACGGAAAACTCTGATTGATTCCGCGATGGACAGGTATTTACCTTCGGAAGCGGAACAGCCTTCGGTCGTGCATGAAGCAATGCGCTATAGCACGCTCGATGGCGGCAAACGGCTGCGCCCAATCCTGACGCTTGCTGCCTGCGAAGCCGTAGGTGGTCAGATTGAAATGGCAATGCCAGCCGCCTGCGCAATCGAGTGCATCCATGCCTTCTCGCTTATCCACGACGACCTTCCCTGTATGGATAATGATGACTTCCGCAGAGGACGCCCGACTGTGCATAAGGTATATGGAGAGGCCATGGCGCTTCTCGCCGGAGATGCTTTGTTCGCATTTGCGTTCCAGTTGATGTCCGGAGTTTCTTCAGACATCCCAAGCAGCACCGTGCTTCGGGTATGGCAGCAGATTGCAGATGCAACCGGCACAAAGGGGATGGTCGGAGGGCAGGTGATGGACATGCAAGCCCAGGGGCAGCAGTCCGGCTTGCCGGAAATAGAAGAAATCCATAAGAGAAAGACCGGTGCGCTTCTCAAGACTTCGGTTGTAGTTGGCGGAATGCTTGGCGGCGGGATTGAAAGCGAACTCGATGCGCTCGAGATTTACGGTAGAAACATCGGGCTTGCATTCCAGATAACAGACGACATACTGGATATAACAGGAGACGCAGAAAAGCTCGGTAAGCCAATCGGAAGCGATTTGAAGCTGGATAAATCGACCTACCCCAGCGTGATAGGCATAGAACAGTCTCGGGAGCTTGCCATAAAAGCTGTAGAAGAAGCAGTAGAAGCGCTGTCTGTCTTTGATGAGAAGGCCGAACCGCTGCGGGCCATAGCCCGTTTCATAATAGAACGGGAACTGTAACCACGAAATCAACGTTGCCACTTGCAAGGTAGTACCTTTATGCTCTCAGGTTTTGAGCAGAAGCTGAATCACTTCGACCTATCTGTCCGCCGACAGGCATTGCACGAGATTATCGAGCGTATCGAAAACGGCGAGATTCAACCATCTTGTCCCTCTCTAAAGGTCAATATCCACATCCACTCTTTCTTTTCCTACAACTGCAATGGCTGGTCGCCTTCCAGGATTGCATGGGAAGCATATAAAACAGGGCTGGAGACCGTTGGGATAGTTGATTTCGATGTTCTCGATGGCCTTGAGGAGTTCCATGGAGCGGGCGAACTGCTCGGAGTGAAGACAGTAGCAGGAGTTGAGACACGGGTGTTCATTCCTGAGCTTGCAGACAAGGTAATTACCTCTCCAAACGAGCCTGGAGTGCATTACATGATGGCCCAGGGGTGCGGTCGAATTGCTGATGGCTGTATGGATAAGCTCAGTAATCTTCGGCAGGTGTCTGAATCGAGAAACCTGCAGGTGATGGAGCGTTTGAATGATTATCTGCCGGACATTGCATTGGATTACGCCCACGATGTGCAGGTTTTGACTCCTTCAGGCAATGCAACGGAACGGCACTTGATGCTTGCCTATGACCGGAAGGCCAAAGAGGTCTTCGGAAGCAAGTCAGATGAGTTTTGGGCCAGGGTGTTGGACATGTCTGTGTCTGAAGCCCGCAGTTTGATGGCAGACCGGCCCAAGTTCCACGAAAGACTCCGAACAAAACTGGTTAAGTTTGGCAGCGCAGGCTATGTTCAGCCGGAGAGCGGCAGTTTTCCATCCATAGATGCGTTCGTAAAGCTGGCATGCAGTATTGGGGCTGTTCCGACCACGGCATGGCTGGACGGCACAAGCGAAGGTGAGCGTGATGTTACAGCAAATCTGGAGTTTATGATGTCCAAAGGCGTTTCAGCAATCAACATCATTCCAGAGCGCAACTGGAACATCGCCGACCTTGAAGAAAAGTCGCTGAAGCTAAAGAAACTGAGAGAAGTAGTGGAGGCTGCAAGGGCATTTGGCCTGCCTATATCTGTCGGAACAGAAATGAACCAGCCCGGTCAACCTTTTGTAGATGATTTCTCTGCGCCGGAGCTGGCTGATTTCGTGGATGACTTCATCGACGGAGCACATTTCTTCTACGGCCACACGCTGCTTTCTCGTTATGCTGATTTTTGCTTCTACTCAGATGTAGCTCGGGCTGCGTTTGGAGATAAAACGAAAGAGAAGATTATGTTTTTTACCAAAGTCGGCACACTTGCCAAACCAGGCAGGAGGCTTTACGATAAACTAAGGGAGCAAGCTGGCCTGCTGGAACCTGGTAAGATAATAGAGATTCTGGAAAGGGAGAGATAGATGATAGGTCTGAAAGAACTGCTGATGGCAGCCTGCCTGCTGCTTCTGGCAAGCTGTTGTATGGGCGTTGAAAAACCGAACCTGCTGCCCTGGCCGAAGAATGTCACTATAGGTAACGGGGCAATCACGCTGCCAAAGAGGATAACAATCTTCGCGCCTGCCAAAGAGGCTGCTCAGGTTGCATCCACATTTGCAGCAGATCTCAAAGAATCAGGATTTACAGCAAGCGTAATAGATAAGCCAAAGGCAGCAAACATAACCCTAGATTTGATTAAAGATGATTCCCTGGGTGAAGAGGGATACAAGATTTCCATAGACTCCGGGATTAGGATTGCCGCGCCAACCGAGACAGGGCTTTTCTGGGGCACTAGGACACTGCTGCAAATACTCTCTAATGGCCCTGATAAGAACATTCCAAAACTCACGATTTGGGACAAGCCTGAGTTGAAATACCGCGCTTTGATGGTAGACCCTGCCAGAAACTTCCATTCCATCGAGTTCCACAAGAAGATGGTAAAAACTCTGGCAGCCTGTAAGATGAACTATTACCACATCCACTTCACAGACCATCAGAGTTACACGCTGCCGTCAGAAAGCTACCCTGACCTCCCAACAAAAGGCAGGCACTACACAAAAGACCAGTTGACGGAGCTTGTCCGGCTTGCAGAAGATTACCATGTCACAATAGTGCCTGAACTGGACTGTCCGGGACATGCTGGAGCAATGGTTGATGCAATCCCTGAGTTCACCTGCCAGGGCAAAGGCCGGATAGGTGTTATATGCCCAAGCTCAGAAAAGAGTATAAAAGTGCTTGAAACACTGCTTACAGAGGTCATGGATATATTCCCAGGGCCGTATGTCCACATCGGAGCGGATGAAGTCGATTCCAGCAACTGGACCGGCTGCCCGGACTGCGAAGCGCTCAAAGTAAAAGAAGGTCTGGCAGATAACCACGCGCTATACAAGCACTTCATCAACAGAATGAACCGGTTCATCAAGGACAAAGGCCGGAGAATGATCGTCTGGGAAGGTTTCAGCCCATCACATGAGCCGAAGATAGACAAAGATGTAATAGTCGAGCAGTTTGAAAACGCCTACGCTCAGGCCAGAGAGTATATCGCAGCCGGACACGACCTAATCAACGCTTCATGGTCTCCGTTGTATGTAGTCAGAAACATCTCCAACTCCACTGAAGACCTTGCCAGATGGAATCCTCTTTATTTCGGCCGGTTTATTCCTCCAAAGCTGCAAAAACTCGATGAAATGGTAAAAATCGAGCCGACAAAGCAGCTTATAGGCGTATCGATCTGCTCATGGGAGAATATAGAGGCTGGAGAAGAACCGATGCTGCTTGGAATCGGTCAGTCTCCTGAAGGTTACAGCGCCCCGCAGCCCCGATTGCTTGTAGTGGCTGAACGTGCCTGGAGCGGCGGAGCAACCGATGCACAAGACCTGCTGAGAAGGGTTCAAAGTAAGTAGCACGTATACTCTGTAAGTCTAAATTGAAGCGTCAAAGAAGGAAGAATGAGGTTGCATGATGTAGCCATTAGAGATAACACCCGTAGGAGGTAGGCTCATGCAGGATGAACAGTCGGTGCTGAATGCACTGCGGGAAGAGCTGGACCAGATATGGTTCATTGATACACACGAGCATCTGATCAGCGAAGAACAATGGTTGTCGATGCAGGATGGGCTGTGCGATTTCTCATATCTCTTTATGCAGTATTCGCTGACTGATACCGTATCTGCCGGCTGCTCCCATGACGATTGGCTCAAAATTAGAAACCCGGAGACTCCACTGGATGAAAAATGGCAGTTGTTCGAGCCTTACTGGGAAAAAACCAAATATACCGCATATTGCAGATCTATGCGGATTGCCATTCAAGACCTTTTCGAGCTTCCGGACCTTAATAAAGACACTTACCGGGAGCTTTCAGCACGGTTAGCCGCTGCACGCAGGCCGGGATGGTACCGTGAAGTCCTGAAAGACCGGGCACGCATCGAAAAAGCCGTTCTGAATACTGAAAACGGTTCACCAGACCCGGAATACTTCGCTCCAGTGGTCCATTTGGATGACTTCGTCATGGCAGGAAGGCTGGAAGACCTCGTTCACTGTGAAAAACAGAGCGGTGTAGCAATCCATTCTCTTGATGATTTAGTAGAGGCAATGGAAACTGCCTTCTCCATTGGTGTAGCCAGTGGTGCAGTGGGCACAAAATGCGCTATTGCTTATGCCAGGACGCTGCAGTTTGATAATCCAACTACTGCAGAAGCAGAAAAATCGTTCTCTCAGATATTTGGACACAACTTCAACGCTGCAGACAGCACTGAGTCTTTCTCAAGAGATGTAAAGCCCCTTCAGGATTATATGATGCACCGGCTCATCAGGATGACCATAGACGCAGGTCTGCCAATGCAGATCCATACCGGGCTTCAAGACGGCAACGGCAACTATCTGGAACATTCAAATCCTCTGCATCTCAACAATATCTTTGTTTTCTATAGAAATGGCCGATTTGACCTTTTCCACGCAGGATATCCATTTACAAGAGAGCTTGGAATAATGGCAAAGATGTTCCCAGGTGTCTACGCAGACCTCTGCTGGATGCATGTCATCTCACCATCAGCTTGCAGAAGGACTCTCGATGAGTGGCTCGATACCGTTCCTACCGGCAAAATATTCGCTTTTGGCGGTGATTATCAGTATGTAGAAGGCGCGTATGCACATGCAGTGCTTGCAAGAGACAATATTGCCAAAGTGCTGGCATCCAAAGTATCCGAAGGAGACTTTACCATCGATGAAGCGCGGGCTGTTGCGAAGATGATAATGTACGATAACGCGAAGGAGTTCTTTGACCTTTAGTACGGTGTATAAACCATACTACAATTCTACAACCTGACAAACTTTCTAATAGATGCAAACCGCAGCATTCAATCGTTCGGTATTACACAATGCAGCTTCGGGATGATAATAGGATAATTGGAGTTCTTGGCCAGGGAGCAGTTGTAGTTCTACTGCTTCTTACTGCTGCCGAAGGGCTTGAGTATTCCTGTGGATATTGCATCAGGCAAGACTCAAAATAGACCGTCAGTGTAGGCGAATCCAATTGCTGTGAAATCTGAAAAAATTGCCCTGCCGGGGCTTCCGGCAGGGCGGAGAAGAAGTGGGAGGCCGGTCTGCTTCAGAATGAAGTCTGGCAGCAGTATTGCGCCGACCCGCGCGATGAAGACTTTATAACTCAGGCGAAAAAGTATCCTGCATACTTATTGACACTTCAAGCCCGGTCGCTTCGATTATATATTACATTATCTTCGCAAATAGTGCAAGTAAATCCTTCTAGTAAGTTATTCGCCAAGTTTTGTGCTATGCCAACAATCCGTCATGCCGAACCTAACACGTCATGCCGAACTTGTTTCGGCATCTCTCAGAAAGCACAAGACCCTGAAACGAGTTCAGGGTGACGATTTATGCGTCTCAAAATGGCGGTCATACGTCATGCTGAACTTGATTCACTACCATCCCACAGGCTGAGGAGATTTGCATAAAGAAACAGGTTCATTGTATCCTTGTCTTCAAGCCAAAAAAGAGAGGATATGAACAATGAACCCGTCAAAACACAGTCTAACAGTATTAGCGCAGATTTTCAATCTGATTCCTCGCAACCAGATTCCCCGGCTGGCAAATGAGTATGGAGTCAAAAAGAAGTGTCGTCGGTTCACTCCGACAAGCCATGTGCTGGCACTTATGCATGCTCAACTGTCGCACTCAATCAGCCTCAATGACATATGTGATTGTCTAGGTAACCACAGAGGTGCTCTTGCCAGTATGCGTAAGGCAGTGGCACCAACCAGGAACACACTTTCCCATGCAAACAGGGTAAGGAATGCTGATATGGCGGAGGCTCTGTTTTGGGAAGTGTTGGATGAACTGAAGCGGATGTGTCCTGGATTTGCTCTTTATGGACGCAACTACTGTGGGATTCCCCGCCGATTCAAACGAGTGATAAACGTAGTGGATTCCACCACGCTCAGGCTGGTGGCAAACTGTCTTGACTGGGCGAAGCATAGACGTCGTAAGGCAGCAGCGAAGATGCACCTGAGGCTTGACCTGCAATCTTTCCTGCCTAGCTTTGTGTTGGTCAAGTCAGCCAGCAGTAATGATTTAGTGCAGTCTTATGAAGTCTGTGCTGGTGTAAGAGCTGGAGAGATAGTGGTCTTTGACAAGGCATATGTGGGTTACGAGCATCTATTTAGTCTAAATGAGCGAGGAGTCTTCTTTGTGACTCGGGTCAAGGAGAACACAAGCTACAAGGTTGTGGGACAGCATAGTAAGCCGAAGGGGAAAGTAGTGCGAGATGTCTGCATCCGACTGACCGATCCAAAGACATCCAGGAAATACCCAGGGTTATTGAGGCTGGTAGAGGCTCAAGTTGAGGTAGATGGCAAGCTCAAGGTGATGGAGTTTCTGACAAACAACATGGAGTGGGCAGCAAGTTCCATCTGTGAGCTTTACAAGTCACGCTGGGGTATAGAGGTCTTTTTCAAGGAGATAAAGCAGACCCTGCAGCTATCCGATTTTCTAGGTTACAGTGAGAATGCCATACGATGGCAGATATGGACTGCCTTATTGGTCTATGTCCTGCTTCGCTTTATTGCATACCAAGGCAGCTGGAAGCACAGCTTCACCCGATTGTTTACCCTTGTTCGAGGTGTACTTTGGAGTTATGTGGATTTATTCAGCCTACTCGATTGCTGTGGGACAGCATCAGGTTCACCAAAGATGAGAGCAGCACCTGAGCAGTGTTATCTGCCAGGGTTCTCATGAGGTTATAGGCAAAAATCGAAAAAGGGGTGTCCGCAAATCACCTCATCCTGAGCGTGAAATGCGGACATAAAAGGTCATTTCCCAAAATTGTGGGATGGTAGTGAA
>JAKPFN010000132.1 GCA_029551395.1 Armatimonadota bacterium
GGTTTCCTCAAGGCAGTCATTCCACACACCACGGATTATCGTTAAATCCTTAACGATTATATTTTACCCCCACCACGCCAGTCTGTCAAGTAATCTCAAGCCAATAGTGAAAAAATTCACAGGAAATTTTTTCTGGAATCACGAGGTTATGGATAAGGAGGGATTTATAGGAGGTTCACCTGGTCTGATTTATACTGAAAGATGAACAATTCTGATATATTACTGTCTTCTAATCAGCATAACTGCAGCATCATCCTTCAGTGCGCCGCCATTTGTTTCGATTGCAAGATCGAATATTGCACTGCTGATATGCTGTTCATCTAAATCGCCAACCTCAGTCAACAGTTTTGAAAGGCCTTCAATGCCGAGCATCTGTCCTTCGTTTCTGGCTTCAGTTATTCCGTCTGTGTAGACGACCAGCAGGTCATTTGGGTTTATCTGAACTTCTACATCATCGTAGGTTGCTTTTGGGAAAACACCAACTGCTTGTCCCTGTGCTGGCAACACTTCAACACCTGATGCTCTATTATACTTGAGAAGAGGTTCGTGGCCACCACTTGCATAGACAAGCTTGTGGTTAGTGACCTCAATAAGCCCACAAAAGATAGTGACAAACATCTCCTCCGGCATTTCTGAAGCCAGTGTTCGGTTCAGTTGAGCGAGTATATTACTGGGAGAACTATAATCCTGTGCATATGCACGAAGCATATATTTGCACATTGCCGTATACACAGCAGCTTCCAGCCCTTTTCCTGAGACATCACCCACAACAATCAGGTATATTCCTTCACTGATGACGACAACATCATAAAAATCTCCTCCGACTCCTGCTGTAGTTGAAGATGGACGATAAGTTGCGAATACATGGTAGTTTTGCAAATACTTATCAATGTCGCTTATTAGAGCATTCTGGAGAGTATCGGCAATAATACGCTGCCGTTCGTAGGCTTCTTCGAGTTTCTGTATTGCTGACTGCTGCTCAGTTATATCCTCTATTGCCAATAGAATAAGCCGCAGGTGCTCGCTTTGCCAGTCCAATTGACGTGCATTGAGCAACATGGTCTTTTTACCAATAGTTGGGAAGTCATATTCTACTTCAAAATCATTGAATTGGGTGGCATTCGGCAGTATTTCTTCAAGAAGAATCCTCAGGCGCGGTATGTTCCATTGTCCATTACCAAGGTCATATATATACTGACCTATCGTCTCTTCTTCCGTCACTCTAAACATCTTACAAAACGCTCTGTTTGCATCTTTGACACGCAGGTTTGAGTCGAGAACTAGAAGCGGCTCACGAACGGTCTGAACAATGCTCTCAGAATAAGAACTAGCATCCTTAAAATGCAATTCGTTCAGCTTTCTATCCGAGACATCCTCAAAGGCAAGGATTACCTTATAATCATCATCCTCCCTGTCTGCGAAGATGCGAAGTTCCAGCCACTCCCTATCACCTGTCTGAATATCTCTGCTTATACACTGCTCAGCTTCTATTGCTTCTGACACCCATTCAGATAGCAGTGATTGCTTTATAGAAGGACACACTGCCGGCAGTGTAGTACCTATACAACTTTCATCTATACCCAGCAAAGAAGCAGCGGAGTCGTTATAATCTATCAAGACCAGGTCGGTAGTGATTAATACTACTGAGATATCCAGCTTATTCAGTAAACCTTGGGACATCAGTATTTGATTATGCCTTTTATATACCAAACGAGATACCTTGCTTTCAGAAACTGCAATGCTGCCTTAGTAATACCCGTTTTCAAGCAGCAGTGTAAGAATGCACAGAGAATTTTCAGATGAATTGTGGATGACGTGAGGCTTTGTTCCGGCAGTGTAGATTGCATGCATATCTATCGATTGTTTTTACCTCAAAAACGCCAAATTTCATCTGGACTATCGATTCCCAACAATCGAGTACATACAGATAAACAGTCAACGAATTGTAACTGCTACTTCTCTGCAATGAAGAAGATATTAGTAGAGAACAACCTGACTTTCTCAAGCATTTCGGAGACCGTTCTTCTCGAGCTTTGTGTAGGTAAGAGCGCGAGAATCCGTTCACAGCATATCAGATAAGCGAGCTTCATTTTGCTGCCTCTGGATTTTGGCTTCAACTTTAGCATTAATTGGATTCTGACTGGTATACGCAAAGGACAGCTTACCTGGCGAAATCCGGCTTTTTTCATCAAACCAGCCAGTTCAGCGTATGTATATTCCTTGAGGTGCATCCCCCTAGTCCGGTCACATTTAAATACTGCGGACACATCACCTGGGCCTCCAAGCCAGTGAGGCAGGCAGAAGATATACTTGCCTTCATCTGTAAGAATTGAATATACGCCGCGAAAATGCTCAAGCACATCATCCGGGTGCATGTGTTCAATAACATGGTTCGAAATAGCTACATCCCACTTTTCAGACTCAAAATCCGCCAAATGAATGCCATCAGTATTGCTCCAGGTGATGTTTGGAGTATCCTCGACCCATCGCTCTCCACGTTCTCGAGTAATCTCTGTTCCTTTGCATTCGTAACCACATTTAGCCAAATATCTGATGAGCTGGCCTCTGCCTGAACCGATTTCGAAAACTCTTTTTGGAGGTGAACCTATAAGCTGAAGCCAATGACCGAAGTTCTGGGCATCAGGTCTTTTAGCTTGCGCTTCAGTGAATTGGTTGAGCCAGGGAAGTTCGGAATACAAAATGGTATAACAGCGGTCAAAGGTTTCCCATCTGGTTTCCGGGATAGACTCTAGAAGCTCTTTAGTAAGGGCTTTTTCAAGCTCCCAGTGTCTTAGGATCATCTCTTCTGTAATTTCAATATCACCAAAATCACCATATAACTGTTTGTACCTATCAATGAGTTCCTGACCTCTTGGTTCTTGCATTACTCTAATCTCCCTTGATCGTTATGCAAAAAAACAAAAAGCCTTTGGCACTACCATTACTGCATATATACAGCCCAGATACTACCAAAGGCTCTACATCAACGTATCATGCTGGAAAGGAGAAGTCAAATGATTCGTCACAAACACATATAGCTTTCCTACTCCGCTAAAGCTAACAATTCTGCTATATGCAAAGCTCGGCGGTTGCTGCAGAAATCGGAGATTTGAGACCGGCAGGAGAAGCCATCGGCCACGACGTAATCCTCTGGAGGTAGCGCTCGGATGGCAGGCAGCAGCACCCGCTCACCTATCAACCGGGATATCTCATAATGATCCTTCTCATAACCGAACGCCCCTGCCATCCCGCAGCACCCGGAATCAAGAATGGTGAACCTCAAGCCTTCAATCTTGCCGAGCAGCTTAGATATCGAATCTGTGCCGCATATTGCCTTCTGATGACAGTGACCATGCACCAAAGCATGGCCTTCCAGCTTTCCAGGATGCCAATCGGGAGCAAACTCCACCAAAAACTCCTCAAAAGTAAACGAATTCTCGGCTATGAGCTTCGTTCGGCTATCGCGCACGAGCAATGGCATCTCATCCCTGAGAGAAAGAACCTCGCTCGGTTCAAGACCGACGATTTTCATCCCCTGTTCCACTAAAGGAGCCAAAACATTGACCAGATGCGCCTGCGCAGCACGAGCATGCTTCAACATCCCCTTGGACAAAAACGCTCGTCCGCAGGAAACCGGGCTTGGAGGCAGTATAATCCCAAATCCTGCGCAGTCCAATACCTCTACCGCAGCTTTCAGCACTTCAGGAGTGAAATAATTGTTGAAAGCATCATCAAGAAGGATGACATTCTGCCTGTCTTCGCTTCTTCCATACTCTGACTTCTCGAACCAACTGCTGAAACTCTCTCCGGCAAGCATCGGAAGCTTTCGTTTGGGATGAATGCCTGCGATATTTTTCACAAATCCGGACAACGGGCCGCTCATTACCCAGTTGGCAAGCCAGGGCATCCGAGAACCAAACGCAGCCAGGAAATCGATATACCCAAACGCTTTGATTTTAGTCGGAATGCCGTGGATGTCATAATATTGGGCCAGATATTCGGCCTTATACTTAGCCATATCGACCCCAACAGGACATTCCCGCTTGCAGGCTTTGCACTCAAGGCAAAGATCCAACACTTCAAGGACTCTCTGATCTCCCAACCCATCGAAATTGCCCTTCAAAGCTTCCCGAAGCGCATTGGCTCGGCCTCTGGTCGAATGCATCTCGTCCATTGTAGCCACATAAGACGGGCACATCGTCCCAGCGTCCATCTTCCGGCAGGCTCCTATTCCGTTGCAGGACTCTATAGCCATGTTATAGCCCTGCTGGGTTGAAAAATCGAAGTAGGTCGAAGGCTCCATGGACTTGTAATCCGGCCCAAGCCAGAGGTTGGCATCCATAGGCAGCGGATCGACAATTTTCCCGGGGTTCATAATCCCTACAGGGTCGAAAACCTTCTTTACCTGCCGGTGCAGGTCCATTATGCGCTCTCCGTAGAGCTTGGGAAGAAATTCACTCCGAGAGATACCGTCTCCATGCTCACCTGAGTAGACCCCACCGAACTCGATGACCAGGTCTGTAATCTCCTCTGCAATCGCGCGCATCTGACGGACACCTTCGGCAGTGCGGAGAGTCATATCCAGCCGGATGTGCAGGCAGCCCTGACCTGCATGGCCGTAGATTGCGGATGTTGTCCCGTGCCTGGCAAATATCTCTTCAGCGCGGCGGACATACTCACCAAGCCACTCCGGCGAGACAGCGGTATCCTCGACAAACTCGACTGACTTTATCTCTCCGACCCGGCGAGCCAGCAGCCCCAGGCCGGATTCACGAACATCCCAAACGGCATCCTGCGCAGCCTGGTCAATCACGGTAATACATTCCGGGCTGCCAGGCAGGTCTTTTGCCATCTTCTTGATGCCATCCAAGTCCTGCAGAATAGGCTCTTCTTCGTCATCTGCGAATTCCAGAATCAGCACACCCTGCGCATCACCTACCATCGCCATCTTGTGCCTGTGTTCAGGAGACTCTCGGGCCATAGCCAAAAGCCGGTAATCTATCATCTCCAAAACCTGAGTATTGGTCTTGAGCAGGATGGGCACGGAGTCGAGCGCAGAAAATCTGTCAGGGAACGCCAGAAGCGCCAGACCTTTCTTTGATGGCAGGTCAGAGACTGTCAGAGTGGCTTCCGTTATTGCAGCCAGTGTGCCTTCTGAACCCACTACCAGGTCAGCCAGGTTAAAATGTTCGGATTCGAGAACAGTATCGAAGTTATAGCCTGAAACCCGCCTTGGAATCTTAGGGTAACGGGCAAGAATCTCTTCCTTATGAGGAAAGATTGTATTCCAGACCTCGGATGCAATCTGTGCCGCGCGGTCATTGCTCTTAGAAGCCCCGCTTGAGATGGAGTTCATATCCCAATCAGGCAGTTGAGCAAGCTCAAGAACCGAACCATCCGAGAGAATGCACTTGAGGGCTGCTGTGTGGTCTAGCGTCTTGCCATAGACAAGCGAATGGCTGCCGCTTGAGTTGTTGGCAACCATCCCGCCGATATTGCACCGGTTCTGCGTTGCCGGATCAGGACCTAGAACAAGTTTGTGAGGTTTAAGGGCATCATTGAGTTTAGCCAGGACGCAACCAGGTTCAACTCGGACAACACGCCGAATGGGATCAACCTCGATTATCTTGTTCATGTACTTGGAGAAATCAAGGATAATCCCCTCACCCAGCGTTTGACCGGCAAGGCTGGTTCCAGCGCCGCGCGGGGTGACAGGGATCTTCTCCTCAGAAGCCACAAGAATAGCTGCCAGCACATCTTCTTCATCCCTTGGCAGCACGACTCCCATTGGCATGAACTGATAATTGGAAGCATCTGTGCTGTAGAGAAGACGGGTAGTGTGGTCGAACCGGACCTCTCCCTTTATCTTCTCTTTAAGGGCTTGTTCTACTCGCTCTGATAGACTCATATCATCTTATATACGCAGAAGCCAGCCTTTTGATATGCCGGATACCTCGGACTCTCCTTTTACCTTCTTTGCACGAACCTCCAGAAATTACCACCAAACAGGTCTGAGACATCCCGGCGGATTTCCTCTTCAGTTATCTTCCAGCCGGTCGCAGCAAGCTTTTTGTAATAATCCGAAAGCATGTCTGCTATGATTTTCCTCGAATGAGACCATTTATAAACCAACTGATCCAAAACACGAGCATCCGAATGCTGAGGAATAAAGCTCATCCCCAACAGTTCGAAGCGCATTTTGCTTATCTCTTCGATCAGGCTCGGATTATTAAGGAACCACCAGCAGCCGAATACCATCAGGTTGCGGAATTTGCGAGCGGCGATACAGAGTTCATGCTGGTTCTCGCGGGAGAGCATAGTAACCATGAACCTGACATCTGGATACTCGGCGCAAAGATACTCGACCACATTTATATCAGACTTACCGACTGAATCACCTGCCAGCCTCAACTCGAGGTTCACGAGCTTCTTGACGCCAATCATCAGAGCAAACGGAATACCGGCCTCTCTAGCAGCAGGTATGACGCAGTGCTCCAGCAGCCTGCCCCGAGAAGAATCCTCCGGGAACGCAAAATCAGGCGGCAGCGAAACGGCCATATACAAGGCATTCATCCGATTAATCCAGTCAGCAAGGAACCGGCGAACCTCTGAGTATGTCTGGTCGGTAAACTGGCCTTCCACGTTGTAGCCCCACTTCTTCAGAAGAGGCATAGCCTTTTCCCACGAGTTAAGCAGGCCATCCAGCCTGAGCGCGGCATGGAACCGTGGGTCTTGAACTCCGCCTTTGGATTCCCACACTTCCCGTTCTGACAAGTCAAATGGGTCGTTGGTCATCACTACGGATTCGACACCAGCAAGCTCGAACACCCTGTCTATATGGTCGCCTACCTTCTCTTGATCGAAGAATGCGCGATACTCAGCAAGATTTCGAGTGCTTGTATCCAGTCCGAAGGCATCAAGAGTAGTCAGAACACCCCTGCAGGACTCACTGATAGGAGAATGTTCGATAAAAAGCGTTTTCCATACATAATCCGCCTGCTCGTGCTTCGACATTGCCCAAAACTGGTCATAAGGCATATCGCTCCAGCGCATGGTCTCAGCAACCAGATAGTGGTAGTCCAAAAGCTCGTCTATTCCCCAAAGAAGAAGCGGGCCGAAGTTAGCTGAATAAATATGCGTATGGATATCCGTTATCTTAGTGCCGGATACCGCTTGAGTTACGATGTTATCTATAGCTGTTTCATCCACAAGATGCTGTCTCATATTCTCCGACTCCGTTTACTTCCGGCGAAGGCCCAAATCTTCAGCCAGACCAACCACATAATCCTTGACTCTGCGAGTATACTCAGCATGAACTTCAGGAGAGAGGCTGTAGAACCTGTCGCGGAACAGGAACCTTCCCTGCTCATCCTTTGCACCAACCATTGCGAACGAAAAATCGGTGAAGAACAGGTCTTTTGGCGACCGCTTGAAGCTTGTTCCTTCCTTTTGCATCCTCTGTTCCACGATGTCCAGATACTTCTTTGCTACATCGCTGCCGTTCATTGCTTCAGCACGGGCAGTCTCAAGAGTCCAGTCGTACCATTCGTTGAAGAACTGAGGATCGACATCTGCAAGCACCTCTCCGAGAATCAACTGCAGTTTGCCGGAAACTTTCAGCTTGAGATTGCCTCCGCAGGCTTTTGCAATAGTCCGGTAAGTTTCAGAGGATTTGTCACTGCCTGAATGGAAGTCGAGCAGCGCTCCGTAACGTCCAGCAATTTCGGAAAGC
>JAKPFN010000140.1 GCA_029551395.1 Armatimonadota bacterium
GCTTTCCCCCAGCTCTCTTGCCTTAAGCCCTGACATCACTCAGGAAATTCATCTTTGGACTTAAAGCCTTGCAGAAATTCCTCGAAATTTTCCGCCAACACTACGACATGCGGCTTTCCATCTTTTGTTTCGACATCTACATATATCACCCGTGGTTCGCCTTGAGGCCCACACTGACTGTAGTCAAGCATAATCGCCTCATGAGCACCACATGGCGTCGTGCCTATAACAACACCAACATCAGGCACCAATCAGGTAGCTGCTGCCTAGTTCCGCGTCGATGCCATTCTTACCGCCAATCCCATATACACACATTACTTCTACATGATCAGGCGCCCAACCGGTGGGCTCCTTTGTTGGGAAACAACTTAGCGCAGGTGAGCCTCCATTTTTGACTCGAAGCAGTTCAATATACGATTTTGGAAGCTTGTAACCCAACTCTTTCTCTGCATTCTGAACCATCTCGTCAGTAAGCGGCGGTCCAGTGTAGTAATCGCCATCATCAAACCAGTCTTTGAAATTAACCATTGTTTTCATCCTTTCATCAGCTTTATTGGTACAAAGGTCTATTCTTCCTTCTCCTGGTCTCCATTGAAGATATCTAAAGCAGACATTAAAGCAGTGAGTATAATTGCCCCAAGAACCAAGCCTGCAAGCACATCAGAAGGATGATGATAGCTCAGATAGACTCTAGACCATCCGGTAGCTAGAATTAATACTGCCAAAACAGACACAATAACAATCCGAATCCAGGCAACAGGGATATATCTCAAAGCCGCGTATGCCATCAGGCCGAATATCACTGTGCCTGCTGTGGTATGCCCGCTTGGGAAGCTGTCGCATGGGAGATCGGGAAGCGGCCGAGGTCTGCAGAAGATATACTTGAACACCCAGGTTACAATCGACGTGACAAGCGGCGCTACAGCTACGATGACAGCCGCCAGCCACCTGTGGCGAACAAGTCCAATGAACAATGCCAAAGGCAAGAGGATCAGCCCTTTTATCGGGTAAAGAAACGCGTCATTCAACAGCAAGGCAAGACGATTCAATATCGGAGCGCGATGCGCGGCAACCAGCAATCGCACTGCTCTATCGATGCCATCGACCCAGCCCATTATCATGCAAATAGATAGCAGTATGAAAATCAATGAGAAAACGATAATCGCCAGTCTTTTACGCTTATCTATCGATTTCACCCTCTATAAGATAAGGGGACGAACACCCTCTCAATAAGTATCCGTCCCCTTTTTCTATCATTGTGTCGCTATACTCAGGTTTGAGAACAGGATGTGTGGTATGCAGAGGCCGCTGTGCATCGGATGACACTTGTTTTCTATTGCATCAATGCGCTTGAAAGCCTCGAATACATTGCCGGAGACCATAACGTCCTTCACCCGGCCTACAAGCTCTCCGTTTTCGATTTTGATGCCAAAGTGGACATTGCCAGAGATGCTTCCACCTCTTACATTGCCTGACCACGCACCAAGAGTCTGGTCGATGAGCAGCCCATACTTCACTCCTTTAATCATCTCCTCAAGCGAAGCATCGCCCGGTTCGAATATAATCGCGTTGTAGTTCGGGTTCGGCAAGCTGCTGAGTCCTCTCTGCCCGTTTCCGGTAGGAGACTTACCAGCCTTGGCTGCACTTTCAAGATCATAGATGAAGTTCTTCACTACACCTTTCTCAACAAGCGGCATGCGGCTGGTTGGAACGCCTTCGTCATCAAACGGACGCGCCCCTGTAGAGAAATCCTGCGTGGCATCGTCATATATCGAAACTCTCGGGTCAAACTCCTGCTTGCCCAGCTTGTCCGAGACAGGCGTCGCTCCCTGCAGGACCTCTTTGCCGTTGAAAGCCATCAGAAGCGGCATATCAAATGTCATCGCAAACCCTTTGGGAGTAAACAGCACCGGCATCTCTCTGGTATCGATAGGAACTACATTCCTCCCAAGCTTAGCCATAGCGATAATCTTAGATGCCACTTCTGCCGCTTCCAGCTTGCTCCGGGAGTCTCTTCCATCCCATACCTGCAGCATGTCCGTACCGCGGATTACTTCCATTCCTCCGCCCATGCCGTAGTAAGTGGCTGTATAGGTTACATCCAAGCCCTGCGTATTAACGAGCCTGCGCCGCCCAATCGCCTTTTCTACCTCGACTGAGCATTGAGCATCAGGTTCCGCCTGTTTAATGGCATCAACAATCTCCTGACCGGTGGCTACAAGTTCCTCAACCGTCAGGTTGGCTACCGCAGCATCGTATAGGTTAATCTTTGGAAGAGATTCCGGCTGTGACGGCAGTTCAAACACAGCTTTCTGGCCGAATTCAGCCGTTTCAACCGCAAATCTGACCAAATCCTCTGCCGCATCCGGTTTGGTGGTAGATGAAAAGCCGATTTTACCATCCTTGATAATCCGCAGCGCATAACCCTTAACAGACCGCGTAGATGCAGACTTCAGCTTGTTGTTCTCAAACTGAACCGGGGTCTCTTCGCTCTCGACCTCGAACACCTCAGCGTCCTGCGCAACGCGCGAAGCCAACTCAAGTATTTTCTCTATCATCTTATTGTCCTCCCACCACGCAGTCTTTGATCCTGATGTGCGGGCCTGCAAATCCTACCGGCAGCGGAGACTGTCCGCCTTTGCCGCATCCTCCACCTCGTTTCGGCCAATACAGGTCATTACCGATGGCGTCGATATTCTCGAGCGTCGTGAAAACATTTCCAGTCAGGTTGACTCCGCGCACCCGCTCCGCAATCTTGCCTTTTCGGATCATAAACGCTTCCTTGGCTGAGAAAGTAAACACCTCACCGGATGTCTGTCCACCTCGGCTGTCTATTACATAAAGCCCCTCATCGATATCCGAAATCATATCCTCAAACGAGACATTTCCAGGAGCGATGTAGGTGTTGGTCATCCTGACGATTGGCGGGAATGTGTAATCCAGGGCACGAGCATTACCTGTAGGAGCCTCACCCATCTTGGCTGCGCTTTCTCTCGAATGCAGCCTGCCAACAAGCACGCCTTCTCTGATAAGGTAAGTCGGCGTCTTCGGAACACCTTCGTTGTCATACTTGATTGTCCCGCCGCTTCCAGGAACATCAGCGCCATCCAGAATGTTCAGATGAGTGCCGCCAAACCGTCTTCCGAGGACCATCAACTCTCTAAGCTGAGGATTCTCCGCCATATCATCCGCTTCTGACAGATGACCAAAGGCCTCATGGGCAAAAATCCCTGTCAGCGCCGGGTCTGCGATGACTGTGTAGGTTCCACTCACGACTTTCGGAGCTGAAAGCGAGTCCAGTGCTGCCTGGGTCATCGCGCGAACCTCATCATGCCGGTTCTCAGCAACTCCGTAGTCTATTGTGGATGAAAAAGTGAAGTGGTTCGGCTGGATTATATCGCCTTCCCGTGCAACTGCTTCAGCTACGCCTCTGACAAACACTCGCTCAGTGTCAATCCAAGTGCCATCTGAGTTGATGTAGTAGACATGGGTATAGGAATCCCCATAGCCCACGCTGCTGGTCTGAATCTTGTCTCCAAGCGATAGAATGATATCCGTATACTCTTCTACAAGCCGCTTCTTGTCGGCTAGCGAGATGCTTCTGGGGTCTTTTATTACCTCAGGACGAATCTCGTCAACTACCGGTGCTACTTCGGCAAGCTGAGTCTTGTCTTTCCCGACCAATCTGGCCTGCCGCACTGCAAGCTGGACCTTTTCTTTCAGATTATCCAGGCTGTTGAAAGATACGAACCCCCAGCCACCATTAACCGCCGCTCGAACATTGCCGCCAAAGCCGGATGTCCGGCTGAGCTGGTCAAGTTCTCGTTTCCGATAACTGATGGATGTGCGCTCGCTCTCTTCGACCCGGATTTCCACATAATCTGCGCCGTGGCCCTTAAGCGCATCACTCAATATATTTCGCATGTTTCCTCCTGATTCGGAGATTATGAATATGGCCGGATGAACACTGTCTCCAGCCATATTTCATTAGAGTTGTTGTCTTGTCCGGTTAAAATATAAGCCGATTAGCTTATTACAATGATATCCTTGGTTGCTTCTGTCAGGATTTCGACGCCTGAATCGGTGACGACGACATCATCTTCTATCCTCACACCGCCCCAACCTTCTATATAGATTCCCGGCTCGACCGTAAGAATCATTCCAGGCTTAAGGATGGTCTCGCTTTCAGGTGTAAAGCCCGGACCATCATTCTTCGGGATATTGTGACCTAGGTTATGGATAAAATACTCGCCGTAACCTTTGGATGCTATGTAATTTCTGGCTACCGCGTCTATCTCTTTACCCTTTTTACCAGGCCGGATGGCATCGATAGCGGCAAGCTGCGCTTCTAAAACCACATTATAGACTTCTCGCTGCTTCTCATCCGGCTCTCCTAAAAACACTGTCCGGGTAAGATCAGAAAGATAACCGTTCACTACAGCGCCAAAATCTACTTTGACCATCTGACCGCGCTCTACAACTGTATCTGTAGGTTTGAAATGCGGAACAGCAGCGTGCGGGCCAGCCGCGACAATGCTCTCGAACGCCAGTTGATCGCTCCCATGCTCGAACAGGTATTTGACTATCTCGAAAGATATCTCCCGTTCAGTCATCCCTGGCTTGATAACTGTTACCAGATGATTGAAACAGTCATCAGCCATCTTGACAGCCTTTCTGGTCAGCTCTATCTCATAAGGCTCCTTAACAATCCTTACTTCCTCGATTGTCCTTTGAACAGGTATGAGTTCAATACTGTCCGAAACCAGTTCTCTCAAACGCATAAAGCTGCTGTAGTTGAGATAATCACTCTCAAAACCGACACGCTTCGCCCCAAGCTTATTTAACTGTCCTGAAGCTGCCTCAAACGGGTCTATGGCCTGGTGATATTCGACAATCTCGAACCCTTTTGCCTGTTGAGTTGCTTGAAGTATATATCTACCATCTACCAGCAGAATAGCACGGTCAGGTGTGATGACTACAGTGCCCATACTGCCAGAAAATCCGCTTACATACCATATGTTTGAGATGTTGTTTATTAGAAGCGCGTCTATATTTCGCTTCTCCATCTGCTGCCGTACTTTTTGCAATCTTGCGCCGTTCACTTTACTTCTCCTTTAGCTTAAGACAGATGACTAACCTGCCGACGGACTAATCGTCTGCAACAATGTGGCCGGTTGGCTCAGGCCAAGTGAAGATTACCGCATATTATTAGATAAGGCAAGGGCAATTTTGATAGATATTCTCGAATCCGGTGTCTGCAAAATACTGCGTGCAGACTGAGAAAAACGCTGAATATCCAGCGTCCTGAGTGGCTCCTCAGCCTTTGAATTCCTGTTGAATAAGTTGCTGCAATCGAACATTTGTGCTATAATATGGAAGTAGAAATTGCCGGTTCCTGACAAGTTAAGTTTGATTTCTGGCCAAGAATTAATCCTCTCATATTCTTCCCACTATTCCCGTACTTGGCCATAACTGTCTCTGGAACAGGCGCTTCTCGTGACGACGCACAGAACATCCGTGCGTCATAGGAGGAATCGTGGAAAAAAATAAAGCTCTGGAAATGGCGCTCTCACAAATCGAGAAGCAATTCGGAAAAGGCTCTGTTATGAAGCTTGGTGAAGCCACTGGGGCAGCCGTTGAAGTAATTCCTACCGGCGCGCTGCCAGTTGATATTGCTCTTGGTGTTGGAGGTATCCCGCGCGGGAGAATGACTGAAATCTACGGCCCCGAAGCATCCGGCAAGACAACGCTCGGACTGCACATCATAGCCGAAGCCCAAAAAGCCGGCGGAGTCGCAGCTTTCATCGATGCCGAGCACGCCGTCGATCCTGAATATGCCAGGAATCTGGGAGTCAATGTCGACGAGCTTTTGGTAGCTCAACCTGGAACTGGTGAAGAGGCTCTGGAAATAGTAGATGGACTGGTCCGCAGCGGGGCCGTAGATGTAATCGTCATCGATTCGGTTGCAGCGCTGGTTCCCAAGGCGGAAGTCGAAGGAGACATGGGAGATTCCCACGTCGGTCTTCAGGCAAGGCTGATGTCACAGGCTCTGCGCAAGCTTGCATCGTCTGCCGCCAAGTCTAGAACAGCTATTGTCTTTATCAACCAAATCAGGGAAAAGATTGGGGTGATGTTCGGAAATCCCGAAACCACTCCGGGCGGAAGAGCCTTGAAGTTCTGGGCATCCATCCGCATAGAAGTCCGAAGAGTAGACAGCTTGAAGCTGGGATCTGAACTTGTCGGCAATAGAACCAGAGCCAAGATTGTCAAAAACAAGGTTGCGCCTCCGTTCCGCCAGGCTGAGTTTGACATCATGTTCGGCCGAGGCGTCTCAAAAGCAGGCGCTATCCTCGATATGGCAGTTGAAGCCGGAATTGTTGATAAGTCCGGTACCTGGTTTACTTATGACAACCTGCGGATGGCTCAGGGCAGGGAGAACGCAAAGGCATTCCTTGAAGAAAATCCTGAAATTGCAGAAGAAATCGAGCAGAAAATCCGCCAGCAGACTAGAAGTGCAGCATCTGTCCTTGAGGCCTCGGAGGATGATTCCGAAGATGCAAAGGCAGCAGCGTAAGATAATGGAGGTAGTGGGTCGGTGAGCTTGAATCGAGTTGCACATCCGCGACTTATCAGACTCACCATGATCCTTTACATATTATGTTTGATGTAAAAAAGTACCTGATACGGATTCAGGGCCGAAAAGAGTATCTCCCAGTCGCAGCAAGACTGGTGTGGTTTCGTGAAGAGCATCCTGACTGGGCAATCATCACAGAACCGGTTGCCATAGACATCGAGAAGGGTTTTGCCATCTTCAAGGCCACCATTCAGAATGCAGAAGGTAAGCCTATCGGTTCAGGAACCAAGATGGAAACAGCCCGAGGGTTTGGAGACTTTGTCGAGAAGGCAGAAACCGGATCCATTGGCCGCGCTCTTGCAGTCTGCGGCTATGGGACCCAATTTGCCCCGGAACTCGATGAAGGCGAACGGATTGTAGATAGCCCTCAGCCAATCGGGAAGCCTGCTTATTCGGAAGTTGGGTCAAAGAGCGGACAGACCGAGAAATTCCAGTGTTCCAACGAAGACTGTGCGCGAGACATAACCAAAGGTCAGTACGAGTACAGTCAGAAGACCTTTGGCCAACCACTTTGTCCAAGTTGTCAGAGACAGCGTTCCGGAGGCTCTAAAGGCTTCCTTTCATTGAACGAATAACAATCAGTCAGATAAACCAAAGGGGCACCAGTAAAAACTGGTGCCCCGAATAATTACAATTATTCTCTAATATTATTCGACAGAAGGATTATACAGCTTCGAATAAGGATTATCGTAATAAATAGCGTAGTTAGAAACCCGCTCAGTATCGCTTACTGCTACAGAAACCACATGACCATCCAGCATCAGGCAGTTAACGCATTTTGCAGCCGACTCCGTACTGTCTTTTACGCCCTTATGGAAGTTGATTCCCCAGTCTCGCAGGAGAATGTCCCTGGTAGGTTTCATCCACAATTCAGGACGTCGTGGGGTGTTCGGTGCTGTAAATCCAGCAGCTACATCAGTGTGAGTATCTGCAACGTTTGCGCTCTGTGTTGCCAGATATGCATTGTAAGGGTACCAATAGCTTGAAAAAGATACCTCATTAAACCGCCATCTTGGAGGTTCTTCAGCTCGTCCTTTGTCTCCGGGACAAATCCAAACCCGCTTCGGATGACCTTCTGGCTTAACAGGCGGCTGCTTGGTATATTGAAACAGAGGATTTACGCGAAGTGTCCAGTCTACGGTTCTCGGACCAGGAATGGAATAACCGTTGTTGTCGTCAAGGTACATACGGAAAGAGGTGCCAAGCTCCTTAAGGTTTGCGACACAACTCCGCATCTTGGCGCCTTCCTGAGCCTGGAGTAAGACAGGCACGAGTATGCCCGCAAGTATGGCAATTATTGCCATAACTACAAGCAGCTCTGCAAGTGAAAATCCACTTGCGCCTTTCACTCTTATCCCTCTCCTGTACCTGTACCCGTCTAATCGCGGGCCTTTGTTGACCATCCCACTTCTCCGGGCGACCTTCAGTTCTAAACCTGAAGAACTATACCCACAATTGCAGGCATTTAATACATTGCAATGCGATAATCACACCATTACTCGCCCATCGCACTATAGCATGTCTGCTACAAGATGTCAATAGCTCGACCGGTAGAATAAAAATATTTTTTTAAGATTGCTTTAGCTTCTCTTAGGATTATCGGTAAATACCAGTAGAATTACCAGAGTACACTGCAATTCCTACTTCTTTGACCCCTCAACCATCCGGACAAAATACTCATGCACCCTGGAATCATCCGTAAGCTCAGGATGAAACGCTGCAGCCAGACAGTTGTTCTCACGCACAAGCACTACCCGGCCATCTTCCAACTGAGCAAGCACCTTCACACAATCCTGAATCGAAGTAATTATAGGCGCACGAATGAAAACCGCCCTAACCGGTTCCTCACCTATCTCTGGAATATCCAGATCAGTCTCAAAGCTGTCAATCTGCCTGCCGAATGCGTTCCGCCGGACGGTTATATCCATCAAGCCCAGCCTCGGTTGGTCACTGCCTTCTATATCCTTTGCCAGCAGGATCGCGCCCGTACACGTCCCAAAGACAGGCATGCCTTCCCCTGCCCGTTCGATAATAACCTTGTCCACGCCAAAGCGCGACATCAGTTTACCGACAGTTGTGCTTTCTCCTCCGGGTATGATCAGCCCGTCGAGGCTCATAATCTCCTCAGGCAGCCTGACGGCAGCGGTTTGTACACCTAGACGCTCCAGGGTCTGGATATGTCTTGCAAAGTCTCCCTGGAGCGCCAGAACGCCAATCTTCAGATCTTTCCTACCAGCCACGAGATGCCAGCAACTCCTTTTCATCAAGCTGACGGATGTCTATGCCGGACATCGGAGTTCCCAGACCCTTTGATAGCTCTGCGAGTATCTCCGGCTTGTCGTAATGTGTTGTAGCTTCGACGATTGCCTTCGCGCGCGGCGCAGGATCTTCGGATTTGAATATCCCTGAACCTACAAATACGGCTTCAGCACCAAGCTGCATCATCAGTGCTGCATCAGCCGGAGTGGCTACACCACCAGCAGAGAAGTTCGGCACCGGAAGCTTTCCAGTCTTATGGATTTCGACTACCAGTTCATACGGAGCGCCCAGATTCTTTGCTGTGGTCATAAGCTCATCTTCTGACATACTCTGGATGCGTCTTATCTCGCTCATGACGCTTCGCATATGGCGAACGGCCTCCACTATATTGCCCGATCCGGCCTCACCTTTGGTCCGAATCATCGCAGCGCCTTCACCAATCCTCCTGAGCGCTTCTCCAAGATCTCTGCATCCGCATACAAACGGCACATTGAACTTGTGCTTGTCTATATGATACATCTCGTCCGCTGGTGTCAGGACTTCAGACTCGTCTATATAGTCTACCCCGAGCGCTTCGAGTATCTGTGCTTCCACAAAGTGCCCGATTCTCGCTTTTGCCATAACCGGAATAGTCACGGCTGACATGATCTCCAGGATCTTCTCGGGGTCGGCCATCCGCGCGACTCCGCCTTCTTTACGAATATCCGCAGGTACTCTCTCAAGTGCCATAACAGCCACTGCACCGGCATCTTCGGCTATCTTTGCTTGTTCGGCCGTGGTAACGTCCATTATGACGCCGCCCTTCAACATCTCGGCCAATCCAACTTTTGTTCTCCAGGTAGATTTCTCTGTATCGGTCATTACTTGCTCACTTCCTCAAATGTTCAACTCCAAATATAAATAATACCAGAAATCGAGTGGAAAGGGAAAAGAGTAAAGTGTAAAGTCAGATGCCTTGGTGCGTATTTTATGCTTAGGCATCTAAGGCACTGTAATTATAGAACTTTTCACTTTCCACTCTATCTTTACACTGTCCTCAATCCTTGTCTTTGCCTCGAATACCGTCTACGGTCAGGTTGATATCAGGAAAACCATTTACTGCCGGTTTTATTTTGCCTGCAGCAAGATGTTGAACATGACCGTCGGCAAAAAGGTAGTTCCTTGACCCCTGCCAGCTCCACCAGGTTACCTTTTCATCTGAATGATTGCTCAACCAGTCTGCCACCATAGCTTTTTTTGATGGATAGATAACCTCGGAAGCCGACTGCGGCATACATACCGGGCCTGGAGTCGATGGATTCCACAACTGAGCCGTAGTCATCGTGTTTATCTGCTCAGGAGTGTGGAAAAACGCCGCCGAATACGCATAAGAAGTCGAATCCCACATCTGCCGGGCCGATGTATCGCTCGGACATATCAATACCCCGCCGGTTACATTGCCAACAGACTTATGGGGATCATCAGGGGCATCCGGATCCCTGTTTGCCGTGAGGGCCAGATACTTGCGGAGCGGCCATCGCCACCGCCTGCCCAACCATAGGTATGGATCGTCTATATTCGGATAAACACTGTTCCAATCAGCCAGATAAAGAGAAAACGCCTGGCCGATTTGCTTCAGGTTAGACTGGCACTTTGCTCTGGATGCTGTCGCGCGAGCGTTGGTGTAGATTGGAAAAAGGATTGCTGCCAGTAGAGCGATTATGGCAATAACGACAAGAAGCTCCACGAGTGAAAACCCATGGAGCTTCCGAATTCTAGTATAAATTATCACTGGCCGCCGGAAGCCTTCTTGGCCCTGCGGTACTTGATGAGTTCAGCCGCAACAATTGCACCTGGGACATCGGCAAGCGTGCCGACCTTGTCTATAACCCTGCCCAAAGCCCTGTGTGCTGGCTCGTCTATCTTGCCATCCGGGTGTATCCTATCCATTGCATCAGAAATAATTTGGATAGCTTCAAATAAAAACTGCCCACGGGTCTGTGGAAGCTGTCTTAGCGGAGTTTGAGCATATTTACGTGAACACTGTTCAGAAATCGTTTCCCATGCTCTGTCTGCTGCACGTTCTACATGTTTGCGCTCCAGTGCTTCTTTACGAGTCTTCTCCGCAATTGCTTCACGCTTCTTGAAGGCTTCATAATCTTGAATAGTCGTGCCTTCAATAATCTTGAGCTGCATCTGCGAGCCAATTAGCTCGGTCAATACCCGTTCGATGGTGTTCTTGTGGTCAGCGCTCGTTAAGTAACCAGCCATTGGAGAATCGCTGGGTGGAAATCCTACTATGAACTGGCCATTCTCAGTGGTTACTCCATAGCCCATTTCCAGTGCACGCCATAGTGTAGGGGCAAGTGTTCTGTCTTTGACGCGCTCAACCGCCTCCAGCCATATTTTTCTAGCCTCGGCTTCTTTCATCCCTATTACCTCTATATATGAATACTATCTCTTTGTAATTATACTGACGAATTTAGTACACAGTCAATGTAAGAGGAGTGACGAGTTGCGAGTGATGAGTAACGAGTATGCGTCGGCGCAGGTTTTTGGCGCCGACGCATCTGACGAGTATCTCGTCATCCTGGGACGCATAACTGTCATCCTGAACCACGGCCATAACTTGATTGAAGGTTGTTTCAAGATTTAAATCGAGATGCAGAATCAGGTTCGGCATGACGGTAGCGGATTAAGATGCTCACTCGTCACTCATTACTCATTTCACTCATCACTCGATACACTCATCACTCGATACCCGTTACTGTATCCCCATTTTCTGGTATACTTCATCTATGCATCGAACAACTGTCTATCTGCTTTGGTTATGTTTAGCTCTAATTGTTGCTTCCGTATGTCTGGCTGAAGAAGTTGCAGAACCCGCCGGGCCGGTGGCATGGGTCGAACTTGGCTCAATCAACGTGGAACACGGACTATCACTTCTAAACGGAGCTGACGGAGTCAATGAACCTGCCACAATAGGTGGCTCCAAATGCCGCAGGAATGTGATAGACGGCGACTCTCCTTCTCATTACCTATACTTCAACTATGACTCAAACGTCAGCAGAATACGCCGCCCGGTCTACATCATTGTAGAATACTTCGATGAAGGGTTTGGGTTCTTCCGAGTGCAATACGATTCGGCAGACCTGTCTTCTCCGAACCGTGGAGCTTATAAGGACAGCACAAACGAGATTCTGCTCGACTCCAGGCAGTGGCGCAAAGCTGTTTTCGAACTCACAGATGCACGGTTCGATAACAGGCAGAACCTCGGTGCAGATTTCAGGCTTATGTGCAGTGGACAACTCGCTATCAGAAAGGTCTCCATCGAAATGGGCCACAGTAGCGAATTTGGCAAGCACTCACAGGAACAACGCGAAAGAATCGCTTGCTGTGCGGGGAAACTGACACCTCCTAAGAATGTCCAGATAGTCTTCGGTGCACCAGAAGCAGCCCAACCGAGCGATATGCAGCAGGTATTGGCTGACCTGAAAATCCTTGCACCAATGATAAAAGCTCTTGGAGCTACCAGCATCGAGACCCAGGTCAGGTGGGACTTTGTGGAATCCTCTCCAGGCCGATGGGATTGGCGCTATTACGATGCCATTGTCTCGATTCTAAAGGAAAATGGGCTTAAGTGGAGCCCCTGCATAGTAATAGACCCTGCTTACGCCACTCCTTCATGGTATCAAGCCTCAAATCATTCAGTCAGCGCCCGATGTCTCGAACATAACGAAGACAGTAAAACGCAGTCTATCTGGAATCCAGACCTGCCTCTCAGGGTAGACCAGTTCCTGATGCAGTTTGGAGAACATTTCGGCTCCAGTAACCAGGTTGAATCGGTCCTGATTGGGATAAGCGGCGATTTCGGTGAAGCTGCCTTCCCTAATGCGAGCGAAGGTTGGATAAAAAACGCAGCGGAAGAACACCATACACACACAGGATTCTGGTGCGGCGACGATTACGCTCGCAGCGACTTTCAACGTTATATAGAAGGCCAGTATGGCAAAATAGATGCTCTGAACGCAGCATGGAAAACCAGTTTTGCGAGTTTCGAGGAAGTCACACCGTTCGTTCCCGATGAGACTCATTCTTCCCGCGCCAGACTCGACTTCTTGAACTGGTACAGAGGACGAATGACCAAGTGGGCCAGCTATTGGCTCGATACTGCAAGAATATACCTCCCCAGAACAGCGCTTTATCTGTGTACAGGAGGAGATGGCCAACCAGCTCATGGTGTAGACCTGTCAGCCCAGTGCAAAGCGGCAGGTAAAGTAGAGGCAGGAGTCAGGCTGATAAGCGAAACGCAGGATTATGCGATGAATTTCGCACTTACGCGGCTTGCCGTTTCAGCCAGCAGGCATTACGGCGCTTATTACTCCTTCGAGCCAGCTACGCTGGTATCTGCTGAAGGTCTGCCAGCACGGTTTTACAACTCAGTGACCTCAAAAGCCCGAGGGTTACACACTCATTATCCTACAGTTCTGGTCCAGCCTGGTGGAATAACCTCGTGGCGAAATGAATACCACAGGTTAGGTTCTCCCGTAACTCGCAGACCAGCAGTTGCGCTCCTTTATCCGCGAACATCGCTTTCCTTGAAATGGGGAGGGTTCTATGAGAAGGCAATGCTGCTCAGAGACGCCTTTGCCTTTGATATCGTTGATGAGTCGATGATACAGGATGAAGCTCTCAAACGCTACCGCGTGCTGGTGATTGCCGCAGGGCAGGTTTTTGAAGAAAAGGATGCAGCCCGCATCGTATCCTGGGTCGAGTCCGGCGGTGTCTTAGTGACTTGCGACCTTGGCGGGTTCTATTCGGTCGAAGGAACCGAATCAACGCTTGCTTCGATATTCGATACAGCCAGCGGACGCTCTCCGGCAGTCAAAGAGGTCGGTGAGGGTCTTGCTATCTACATAGCAAAAGGCTGGAGTAATGACGATACCCCTGTTGCTGCCATTGTTGAGGCGCTGGACAGTCTGGGAACAAGAGTCCAGGTCAATCTGGTGCCGGATGGGGCTGTGGACAGGGTTTATGTATCGGATTTGGGCGGATACTTGCTTGCCTACAATGCAGGCAGCGAGGATGTGGAACGAGAACTCCAGGTAGGAATAGGCCGAAGGCAGAAAGTTAAGCTCCCGGCAGGCCAGGTCACGAAAATAATCACCGAGTAGCGCCGGTATTACATTCGACATCTCTTTTTCGGCTGTCTTCGCCTATAATGGCTTTCGATTGCCTTCCCGACTCTCAGTTTCGCTGTTATGAGCCTGCGGGTAATCCATTCATGCCAGACTGTTTTGCTCGTAATGGAGGAAGGATAAAATGGCGGAGTCAATGACTACAGAGCAGCAAGTGGCAGAGAAGACAATGGAAGCCGAAAAGCGGGGAATGGAGCGCGTTCGTGAAGGCGAGCCGACCAAGGCGCTTCTTGAAGCTGGTGAGACAGCTCCATCTACGCTTTATGCGTATTTGGCGGGAGCTTCAGTCCTTCTCTCAGCGATTCTATTCTTTACCCGAAAAAGCAAGGATTGGTCTTTGTTTATCGGGCAGTGGGCTCCAACCTTCCTGGCGCTGGGATTGTTCACAAAGCTGCTGAAGCCATCCAAAGAGCAGCCTCAGATGTAAACCTGGTGGACATAACGGATGGTAAAGACACTCAGGCCGCTCAGGTCATTCGCTTGAGCGGCCTATTTCTATTCTTCGGTTTGCAGGTTTAAAAGCCGCAGTATAAATCCGCAACCTATGATTTGATAAATGTAACTCGACATAATCATCTATCCAAGTATTTTCTTACTGCTGGTGCGGCCGGTATCTCGAATTCTCATCTGATATTCTATCATCATTCCCCCATACTGATGTAGAACAAGTTGAAACAATAGATATAAATAGCTGGATACAATAACTATTGTGTATTGTCCGACATAGTATGGAACATTTATGGCAGGTACATCTGTAGACGATAACCGGGGGGTATTCCTGTGCACTTTCGTATTGCCTCGAAACGAGGATTCACGCTAGTGGAAGTGGTTGTTTCTATAACCGTGTTCTCGTTTCTGATGTTAGTGTTTTCAACCAGCGTAATTCTTGCAGAAAAAACATCCCATATGAATGGCCAATACGCGCAGGCTATCAGTCTTTGTCAGCATAAGATTGACCAGATGCGGGCTGTTGGTTATGGGCGCATCAACTACACTGAACTCTCTGATGCAGGAATAATAGATGATGCTCCAGAAAACCTTCAATACTCATTTGTTGGAGTAGATGAAGTCGCAAATTACCTACCGAATCCAACCGCCAGAATAAACATTCAGAGTATAGGAACAGACAAAATAAAGGTCACTGTCACAATAACGTGGAAGGTTGCATCTCATGAATCAAAGACGAGCAGTACCAGTCTTTCAGCTATCATTACCAACGTGGAGTAAACTCATACTAATTCGGAAAAACTGCAGTGGATATACGCTGGTAGAAGTAATAACGGCATTAACCATCACGACACTGATAGGCGCAGGTGCGCTTGCCATGATGGTAAGTTCTTTAAGATGTTTTGACAATGCAAGCGTGAAGAGCTTCACCGATTCTGATGCAGTTATTGCGATGCAGAGAATAGTAAACGATGTTCGTGAAGCTAAGAGTGTCAGCATTCTCGACGGCGGTAGTAGGTTGAGAGTGATATTTCCCCAAGTAACTTCCGATGGATACTACGACCGCCACCATTGGGATGCAACAAACCAGGTGAATTACTATCTATCGGACTCGACTGGCGATCTTGGTAGAACTGGCAACTGGCTCTGGCGGTGCAAAATCAACAAAAGCCCTGAAATCGTTAAAAGAAATGTAGTATCTATTGATTTTGAACAGGATACAGCCAGATCCATAAAAATAACTTTGACAGCAGAGAATAAAGCTGCCAGTGGACCAAAGAGAACCGACTTAACCCAACGAGTTGTCTACCTGAGGAATTATTGATGATGACTAGATACAACAGCAAAACAGGTCATAACTTGCCAAATGACAATGTCCGTCTTCAGTCAAACGCAGGAACAGCTCTCATTATAACGGTCATTGCTATGTTTATAATAACATCAGCAACGGTGGCAGTGCTTTTCCTGACTGCAAATGCGTTGCATTTGAACGGCAAGCAGGCTGCAGGAGCAACCGCGTTCAACATTGCTGAATCAGGTGCAGAGATAGCAGCCCTTTGGCTGAAGACTCAACCTTCTCCACCAGATGTGATATATGCATTCGACCCATTCGGCGGGAAGCAATCTCTGGATGGAGGTCACTATCAAGTGACTATCTATCCGGATCCCGACAATGCGACATCATATCTGAAGACATTTAGAATTGTCTCTGTTGGTGATGTTCACGGCTCGACCAAGACCATCGAAGTAGTAGTCAAACAAGCTTCTTTCGGCAGATATGCATACTTTACTGACAAAGAGACATCCAGTATCGGTGGCGGCGCTATATGGTGGAAAGCAGGCGAACGTGTAGATGGCCCTGTGCATAGTAACAACAGGAATGGATCGAACTTTCAGATCAATTATAACGGTTCCTATTCACCGATATTCCTTGACATAGTGACCGGCGCAGGATCATCAATCACCTACTCGCCTCGCAGACCAAGAGACGAAGCTACTTTCAAGAGAATCTTTGCTGATGGCAGCAAGGGTTTCAAGCTGGGAGTCACCCCTATTCCTCTGCCTGAGTCTACTGATGTTCAGAAGTCTGCTGCCTGGGGATCCTCAGCCGGTTTCCCTAGCACGAATGGTGTTTATCTTAGAGCCGATATGCAAGGCGGGATATATATCCGGGGTGATGCAGGCATCACATTGTCTACCGATACCGACGGCAACCAGAAGTTTACTATTACTCAGGGAACGAAAACCACCGTCATCACGCTTAACAGATATACGAGGACAATATCGACTTCAGGGCCAATGGGATCTGGAAGCCCGACGAGCGCGACTTCTCTAGGCACAGGAGTCATTTATTGTACAGGCCATATCACCTCATTAAAAGGTGAAGTTGCCGACAATCTCGTAGTAAATGGAGAAATTGCTGTTAGATCATCATTCACTATAGCCACTGACGTAAACGCTGGAAAAACCATAAACATAACGAACAACATCTACTACCGGACTAGACCAGACAAGACGCGCGATAGCGATGATTATGTAAACCTGGCGGCTGGGACCTTAGGACTGGTCGCTAAAGATATTATTATCGACTCCACGGCTCCGCGAAACCTTGAGATAAATGCTGTCTGCATGGCTGGAGGACAAAACACGACATCGGGCAGTTTCTATGTGGAGAACTATGATTCCAAGACCCCTACGGGTACGCTTACAGTCCTTGGAGGAATAATACAGAAGGCAAGAGGCCCAGTCGGAACTTTCAACTCATCGACTGGACAGACATCCACAGGGTATGCGAAGAACTACTCGTACGATCCAAGGCTTGTAGTCAACCCACCTCCTTTCTATCCAACAACAGGCCAATACGAACGGTTGTCATGGCGATTGCTGCCGAATTAATACGTTCACAACATAATCTGCTGTCTATGCTGCAGCAACTTCAGCCTTAGAAGAAGCTAACAATAATCAACCAAAGCAAGTTGCCGCAGCCAGACGGTACAAGTTGTTACATCCAGTTCTGGAGAAAGGTTGCCTATCCTTTCCCCTTCTTCACTTATAAAGTAAAAAAGCCCACTGCACTACCAAACAATATAGGAGTCCGATACTACACTAGGCTCTGCCTTAATAGATTTCACTACAAATACATTGTCAACACCATACATACAAAAAATGGAGTAAAAACAGTATCAAGCCGACTTATAAAAACATAAAGGCCGCTCAAGCATCAACTTAAGCGGCCTTTTTGCATCCTAATCAGCCTGTTCGCTGACCTGTTCCGGTTCTTCTTCAGTTGCCGGCGGCTTCATCAGTTCCTCAAGCGCATTAGCATAAACATCGAACGCTTTGCGTCCGTATAAGACGAACCTGACCAACCTGATATCCTGATTGGACTTCAGGTAGTCTATAACCGTACTTAAGGCAATCCGAGCTGCCTGATCGATGGGAAAACCATACGCTCCCGTGCTAATAGATGGGAAAGAGATCGTCTCGATATTGTTCTCCGAGGCGACTTCCAGGCTTCTTCTGTAGGTTTTAGCAAGAAGATCAGCCTCATGGTGCTTTCCATCCCGGTAAACCGGCCCAACTGCATGGATTACATAAGGTGCTGCAAGGTTGCCGCCGATTGTTATCTTGGCATCTCCGGGATTACAACCGCCGAGTTTGCGGCATTCTTCCATGATTCTCGGCCCACCGGCGCGGTGGATGGCTCCATCTACCCCACCCCCGCCAAGCAGCGTGCGGTTCGCTGCATTTACGATAGCCTCGGTCGTTTGTTCAGTGATATCGCCTTCAACCAGTTCAAGTTCCGATTCCCCAATGCGGACTCTCACTTCACACTACCTCCGGGTTACGTGGTGTCTACCAGTCTACCTACACTAAGCTCCCCTGTCAACCATGCAAGTGCGGAATGCGGAGTGCGGAATGAAGGGAAATTACGAGTTTCGAGTGATGAGTGATGAGGACAAAGCTCTAAGCTCGGGAGGAATTTGCAATTCCACCCGAACAACCACCATATCTCAAGCTAACAGCATTACGCAAAATCTCTACTTAACAGCCCACCCATAGCCTTTCGTGCCCTTCGTCCGATTTCGTGCCCTTTGTGTTTCAAATACAGAGGCAAAAACACTTAACCTAGCTACCCAAACACCCGTTCGCATAAATATCTCGAAAATATCCCCAATTTTTCTGTACTTTTTGGCCGAGTTGTTGTCTTATAATTATGGACAACAAAAACTTGAGTCCTTTACATAATCGTATTCCAGGGGCGCGAAAGAGGCCAAAATCCAGAAATAAAAAAACGCCGGAACAAACTCAAACAGCCATTTTTGAGCGTAAAACCTTGAGTTCGTTCCAGAAAACAGCTATAAAAACAGCCCGGAACAGACTCAGCTAAGGCAAAAAGGAAGGAGTGCAATAAAAAACATGCAAAACGAAATCATTTCCACGCTCACAAGCCACCATCCCAAGCTCAAACTGAGCTTATTTCACACCCATTTCGTTTTACCAAAACTACGAAATTCCACACTCCGCATTCCGCATTCCGCACTTGCAGGAGGCGCTTCCCCTAATTCCTCGGCTCAGATTAGCCGATAAACTTGATAGCAAGTCCCAGAGGTTATCCATGCACGCAAGCAGAAACATTGCCATAGTCATATTCATTTTATTCTCAGTGCTTTACATTGGAACCGCCTGCCCTACCGTCTACACGATGGATAACGGCGAGTTGATTGTTGCAGCTTATGGGCTGAAAATCGCTCATCCGACAGGATATCCGTTGTTTTGCATCTTAGGCAAAATCGGCACGCTGCTCATCCCGTTCGGTTCGATAGCCTGGAGAGTAAACGCGCTAAACGCAATCATAGCCGCAGGAGCCGTCAGCATAGCTTTTCTGGCTCTTTCAGAGGTTGTTCGAAGGCGGTATGCGGTATTCTCTGCTGCGTTGTTCGGTGTTTCTCCGGTTTTCTGGGGCGCAGCTACGAGTGCCGAAGTCCATTCACTGAATGTGCTCCTTATTGCAACACAATTGCTCCTTGTGCTGCGTTGGAGAGCTTGTAGAGACAATCGGCTGCTGATGTATCTGGCAGTAGTCTCGGGACTCGCGCTTACCAACCATCTGTCTTCGATTCTGATAATGCCGGGACTACTCTGGGGAATCCTGCAGTGCGACAAATCCATTCTCCGTAATCGTGCCATTGTGCTAAAGTCAGTCCTGCTGTTCCTGCTGCCGCTCTGCCTGTATCTTTATTTGCCTCTGAGGGCTGAAGCAAGCCGGGGAAGCATCTGGGGAGACCTTTACCAGAGTGTGGGCTTTATAGGTCACATCACCGGTCGGCAGTTCAGAAATTTGATGTTCCATTCAAGCTCAGAAGAGATCCGGCTGCAGATAATGTGGTTCCTCAAGCTTCTTGTGACGCAGTATCCGATCTACCTGATATGGGCAATAGGACTTGGAGCGATACTGATCAAGCATCGTGGACTGATAGAAATGTTCGGGACGATGATCGCGCTCAACGTGGCTTACAACATAAACTATGCAATCATAGACATCGATGAATATTACCTTGCCACGTTCCTGGTAATGACATTCTTCGTAGCGGCAGCAGTAGAACACGTTGGAGAATCGGTTAAAACACCTGTCGGGCAGCGTGTTGCAGCAGCGGTCCTACCTGTAATAGTCATTGCAGCAGCCATAACCACTTTCCCCAGGGCTGATAAGCACGATGCTTATTACATAATGGACCATGCTCAGAATACGATGAAAACACTCCCTCAAAACGCCCTCTACGTTGCCTGTGGGGATGCATCATTTAACGCAATGCTATATGAGAGAGTGGTAGAAGGAAAACGCCAGGATTTGATCTTCCTGCACCGCAATATCACTAAAATCTGGCCTAAAGATCATCCAACCTGGGCAGCGCAATATTATTATGAAAGTGCATCTACTGACAGCCCGGTTATGAGCTGGTACAGATGGCCGAACCACTACAGCAGAGACGAAATCAGGAGCGAAAGGTTCCTCAGAGACGTAATCGCAGAAGTCATCAAAGAGCGGCCTGTCTACATAGGGTGTATCGGAAATGAATATGATGTCCACCCCATTGCCAAACTACTGGAAGAAGACTTCGTAATCATCCCTGAGGGAGTCACTTACCGTGTATATCCAAAATCCGAAAAACCAACTCCGCAGGAAGTAGTAAAGATAAACGAAAAACTGTGGAAGAGCTACGAACTCAGGGGAATCTATACACGTTCATTCCAGAGCAGGGTCGAGCGGGAGGTTCCTGATCTGTACGCTATGCTCTACCTTGCATACGGAGATTACGCTCTCAAATCCGGGCTGTATAAACCTGCTGAATATGCCTTCACCCAGGCATTGAGAATAGATCCCCATCCTAAAGCCAAAAACGGTCTTGCGGTCTCCCTGGCCTGCCAGCACAGGTATAAAGACGCAGAAAAGGTATGGCAGACCATCCTGGCGGAGAATCCCAAAGATAGGACCGCGCTGCGAGGGCTGGCAATGATCCAAAAAGAGCAGCCTCTAAAGGGAAATGGTAAGAAAACGCCAGATTCAACGGATTCAAACAGCAGCGCTAACGAGTCAGCCTCACCAATGTGACATCTGAGACCAGTTGGACGTTTGCGTTGCCGTCAAGCGCCCGTCTGGCCCAGACCAGTGCGTTTATCGCTGAGGAAATCCGCGCTGCATCGCCAGTAAACGCCATTAGTGTGTCTCTCAGGTCAAAGTTGATCAACTGAGCAGATTCCCCGCGCACTGAAAGGTCCAACAGGTCTCGATACCACGTTACGAGGATATCCAGCACAGGCTTTACTACTGTCCGCAGCGGTGTATTTTTGTCTTTAATCTCTTCAGCTATATTGAGCAGTTCTTCAGACAGCTTGAGCGCATATCTGACATCTGAAGAACAGATCTTTCCAGCCAGCTCGACTACTTTCTGCCGCCACGGAGCGAAATTCTCGTTCTTTAGGATGGAAATAGCCTTCCCAGGACGGCCTTCCGAGTATGCAGCAAGGAATTCCGCCTGCTCAGGGCTTGCTCCAAACCTTTCTACAAGCGCATTCTTAAGCGTCTCTGCTGCAGCGCTGTAGAACCTGATCTGATTGCAGCGCGACTTGATTGTAGGCAGAACCAGCGCCGGATTACGAGAAAGAAGCACTATGACCATATAGTCAGGAGGCTCTTCCAGAGTCTTAAGGATGCAGTTGGAAGACGCTTCGTTCATAGTGTCAGCCTGCTCGATGATAATAACCTTCCATTTGCCTCTTACAGGAACATACGATACAGCGCGGCGCATCTCACGCATCTGTTCGATCTTCGTCATAGTGCCATCAGGATAGATGATCTCAACGTCAGGATGCGCAAGCCCTTCCATCATCCTGCACTGCAGGCAGACTCCGCAGGAATCGCCGTTCTCCTGCCTATCTTCGCAGTTTAGGGCAGCAGCAAACGCAAGCGCGGTAGTGAGCTTGCCGGTTCCTTCAGGACCAGTGAACAGATAGGCGTGCATTACCCTTTCCTCCAAAACAGCCTTTTGGAGTATGGAAGCAGCCAGTTCCTGACCTATCAGTTCCTCAAACCGAATCAAAGCCGCTCGAATCTCTCGACATTCACAACAAAGATAATCGCACCGCCAACCGATACCTTTACAGGATTCGGTATGAACGTTCCTGCAGGCATTACATCAGGAGGCGGAAGGCTGACATACTGCTCACGAGTCTTACATGAATCCTGAACAAGCCCGATTACGGTATCGACATCCTCATCATCTACGCCAATAAGCATCGTAGCGTTCCCATCTCTCAGAAAACCGCCGGTAGACGATATCTTGGTGAATTTGTACCCTGCCGTAAGCAGCGTATCGGAAACCTTGGGTTGGTCACGTTCGTGGATGATAGTGATTAGCAGTTTCATATTGTTATGTCCCTCCTTTTCAATCATTGCATCACTGCCGGAGATGCACATACATACACATAAGCCAGTTGGTCTATTGTATGGCATCATGCCGGGAACGCGCAAGAAGGAATATGCGTAATAATATGCGCAGATATGTGTCAATTTGGTGAAATCAAGGTTACTATATACCAGCAGGGGATTTGCTATGATGAACTTGACTCATCATACCGAACTCAAATACATCATGCTGAGCTTACTTCGGCATCTTTCAGCCATTCTTCCGGGCTAAATTGCAAATTCAGCCCGAGAATAGAGAGTTCAGGATGACGACCAGGCATCTTAGAGTAGCGCTTATATGCATGGCATATAGGGCAAAATGGCTGTTTTGGTGAAAAGTAAACCACCAGTATCTGCCGTAGAGCCGATCTGCTTTGGGTATAAATAGTATTACCATCTCGAATCACAAAACAATATCAGGATTGATCTACTGTGGCTAAATCAACGGATATTACAGATATTGAGCGCGAATCCATAGAATTTTCTCGCAGACATTACGAAGCTATAACTGTTGGACTTGTTATTCAAAACAAGAAAAGTGCCATCATCTACGCAAATAATGTTGCAAGTGAGATACTGGACGTACCTAAAGATGAGCTAATAGGCCGAACTTCTGCTGATTCCAGGTGGCAGGCAATAAAAGAAGATGGAACACCATTTCCACTAGAAGACTATCCCGCAATGGTCACACTACGCACAGGCAAACCTGTCAAGAATGTGGTAATGGGCATATCTACATCAGATGGCAAACAGAGGTGGATACTTGTTAGTTCAGAACCTGTCATAGACCCATCCACAGGCAAAATGCAGGAAGTCATGTCCACATTTGTCGATATTACAGAACAGAAATGGCTTGTGGAAGAACTGAGCCAGCGAACCTGCGAACTCGAGGCAATCTTCCATGGTTTCCCTGACATTTACTTCTGGGTTGATGCTGAAGGTATTATTCTGGACTACCATGTTGCACGAGCTGAAGACTTGTTCATTCCTCCGGAGGAGTTTCTAGGCCGTAAAATGCCGGACATTCTCCCCAAAGATGCAGCCAGAAAAATAAGAGACGGCATATCTCGCGTATCCGCTACAAAAGAACTGGTATCCACTACTTACAGTTTGCCAATGCTGGACGGTGAAAGAATTTATGAAACCAGGCTGGCTCCTCTGCCTGACGGCCATATTCTTATGATAATCCGGGATATAACGGTTCCAGAACGGGCACAGGAAGCACTCAAGGAAGCGGAAGAAAAGTATAGAAGCCTGGTAGAAGAGTCGCTAATTGGAGTCTACATAATACAGAATAGATCATTCATTTATGTAAATCCCCGGTTTACAGAGATATTTGGCTTTCAAAGTCCTGACGAGATTATAGGTAAAGTCAAAGTAATGGACTTGGTAGCTCCTGAAGACAGACAAATAGTAGAAAAGAACCTGCGCAGCCTCGATGGTGTGCTAAACACGGTGCGTTATACATTCAAAGCTCTTCGCAAGGATGGGAGAATCATTGATGTTGAGGTTCATGGAACCAAGACTGCCTACAATGGTAAACCTGCAATCATTGGTTCACTACTGGATATAACAGACCGCAAGAAAGCCGAAGAAGCACTTAAAGAAAGGCAGTACCTGCTTAGACAGGTGCTTGATGCCAACCCTAACATTATCTTCGTAGTTGACCGGAACAGCCGAATAATACTGGCTAACCAGTCGCTGGCCGAATTTTACAAGACTACTGTTAAAGATCTGGAAGGAAAGTCTCAGATTGACTACCATCTTGCAGCAGGGATGAATCGAGACGAAATTGAACAATGGATTGCCGACAACAGAGAGGTTATTGATTCAGGCAGGCTCAAGTTGGTAATCGAAAAGTCAACCCAGCGAGATGGCAGCATCCACTATTACCGCACAAAGAAACTCCCGATAACTCTGGCAGACGGGACAAAATGCGCTCTTGTCATATCTGAAGATATTACTGAGCGAACACGCGTACAGGAAGCCCTGGCACGAAGCGAGGAAAAATATCGCAGCCTGGTTGAGAGTACTAACAATTGGGTTTGGGAGACAGATGAGAACGGTGTCTATACTTACTCCAGCCCCAGAAGCCGTGACCTGCTGGGTTATGAACCGGAAGAAATAGTCGGAAAAACTTATCTAGCTTTCATGCCTCCTAAGGAAGCGCTCCGGGTTGCGGAAATATTTGGACGCATTATGTCCAAACAAGAACCTTTTGAGCTGCTGGAAAATGAGTTGGTGCATAAATCTGGCCGCAGAATTATTGTTGAGACCAGCGGAGTGCCTATTTTTGATAGTGCCGGTGTATTTAAGGGATACAGAGGAACGGACAGAGATGTTACTGAGCGTAAACGGGTTGAAGAAGAGGTCAAAAAACAACGAGAAAGAGAAAAACATATAAATGAGGAAGCAGAGAAAGCAAAAAAACGCTTCTACCAGGTTACCATCGCTTCAGTGACCGATGGCAAGCTCAACCTTACCAATTACGAAGAGATAGATATGCTCATAACATCAAGTGCTCAGATGCTTTTGTTGTCTTCTTCAAGCGACCTGACTATGCTCAGGCACACAGTAAGCGAGTACTGCAGCAATGCTGGTATGTCTGAAGAAAGAACAGATGCGCTAATCTCTGCAGTTGGTGAGGCTGCTGCAAATGCAGTCAAACATGCGAACGGCGGTATGGCGCGGATAGGACTCAAAGATAATCGGATACAAGTGTGTATCCAGGATGGCGGCCCTGGTATGGATGCCCTCACACTATCAAAAGCAACGCTGCTGAAAGGTTTTTCCACTAAACCATCTATGGGTTTGGGATACTCCATTATTCTTGCTTCAGTCGATACGGTTTATCTGGCTACCGAAAGTAAAGGCACTTGGGTTCTTATGGAGAAAGAAATCCATGAAACTGCTCCAGAAGCAAGTATTGATATACTTCTTGGGAGTATGCCGGATAACTGGTAGAGACAGAATCTATCTATACTACCCTCGGGCTAAATTTGCCTACCCTCGGGCTAAATTTGCAATTTAGCCCGGAAGAGCAAAAGAGGGATTTGCAATCCCGTTCCTTGGTATTTTAGATAATCATCCGGGATCACAGATTCCTCAGCAATATATCCGGGAGGGATTGCAAATCCCTCCCGAGAGTATCCCTCCCGAGAGACGGCAAATTCCTCCCGAGAGATGATAATCAGGCTTCAGCATGCTGGGTTTTTGGCTGATTATCTACCAGTCCTGCTTTTCCGCATATTTACACTCGGGCTAAATTTGCAATTTAGCCCGAAAAAATAACAGAGGGATTTGCAATCCAGGTCTTTGGTGTTTCAGACCATAATCCGGGATCACAGATCCCTCAGCAATATATCCGGGAGGGATTGCAAATCCCTCCCGAGAGTGTCCCTCCCGAGAGTGTCCCTCCCGAGAGATGGAATTCCTCCGGAGAGATAATAATCAGGCTTCGGCAGGCTGGGTTTTTGGCTGATTATCTACCAGTCCTGCTTTTCCGCATATTTCACGCACAGACTGAACAATCCCCTCTGCTGACAGCCCAAGTGATTGTAAAATCGACTCTGGAGTTGCATGCTCTATGAACCTGTCCGGCAGCCCCATAAGCTTTACCGGGACGTTTATGCATTCGGAAGCAAACAGTTCAAGCACCGCAGAACCTAATCCGCCAAGTTTAGTGTTCTCTTCAACAACAACCAGATGTCCGCACTGTTTTACAGCCTTGAGGATTGCCTTCTCATCGAGCGGTTTTACGAAACGAGCATCTATCACTTGAACACTGATGCCTTCTTCAGCAAGAATATCAGCAGCTTTAAGAGCGCTGTAAACCACCGGACCCACTGCAAGGATACAGGCATCATTTCCAGAACGAAGCTGTTCCGACTGTCCTATTGTCAACAGGCTGGGAGACTTGTGTTCATAAGCAGTCGGGCCGCCGCCGCGAGGATAACGGATTGCAATCGGGCCATCATGTGTAAGCGCAGTCAGCAGCATGTCCCTGAGTTGGTTCGTATCCCTCGGAGCCATCAGCGTCATACCTGGGATATGCCGCAGGTAAGAAAGGTCAAACGCGCCATGATGAGTAGGGCCATCTTCTCCAACAATCCCTGCCCGGTCCAGAACAAATACTACAGGAAGGTTCTGAAGGCATACGTCATGGATGATCTGATCGTATGCTCTTTGTAAGAATGTTGAATATATAGCCACAACCGGCCTTATACCGCCTGCGGCAAGCCCTGCAGCGAACGTTACGGCGTGTTCCTCAGCTATTCCGACATCAAAATACCTGTCCGGGAATCGTTTTGAGAACGCAGCAAGCCCTGTGCCATCAGGCATCGCAGCTGTTATGGCAGTAATTCGGGGATCTTTCTCTGCAAGCTCGATTAAAGTCTCTTCGAACGCATCTTTAAAACTGGAAAAGCCGTTGGTCTTTTCAATCTTTCCATCAGCAACTGTAAAACCGGAAATTCCGTGGAATTTTCGAGAATTGGCCTCTGCGTGTTCATAACCTTTGCCCTTTATAGTCTGCACATGTATCAGCACAGGCCCGCGTATCTTTTTCGCGTTCTCAAAGACCTCCATAAGCAGCGTGATGTTATGTCCGTCTATCGGGCCGAGGTATCTGAAGCCCAGTTCTTCGAATATAATACCATTTTTTGCGCCGATAAGGTGTGTAACGCCGTGGCTCAAACCTTCTGCAGTGCGTGCAAGCCGTTTTCCAATGGAAGACCGTTCCAGGGTATTCTTTGCCCTGTTTTCAATGCTCTGGTAGAGCGGGTCCATCCTGAGTTTGGCAAGGTGGTAAGAAAGCGCGGTAACGTTTTCCGCGATAGACATCTCATTGTCATTCAAGACAATGATTACATCCGTATCCAGATCTTGAGCATTGTTCATGCCTTCGAGCGCAAGCCCACCGGTAAGCGCACCATCACCGATGACTGCGATGACCTCTTCACTGCCGCCTCTGAGATCCCTTGCTTTGGCAAGTCCAAGCGCAGCAGAGATAGATGTGCTGGCATGTCCAGCGCCGAACGGGTCATGTTCAGACTCATCACGCCTGACAAAACCGCTCAACCCACCTTCCTGCCTTAGGGTAAAAAACCTTTCCCTGCGTCCGGTAAGAAGCTTGTGCGGATACGCTTGATGGCTCACATCCCAGAGGATTTTGTCTCTTGGGGAATCAAACACGGTATGCAGAGCAATAGTCAGCTCAACAACTCCGAGATTAGACGCAAGGTGGCCACCAGTTCGGGAGACGGTCTGGATTATCTCATCTCGCATCTCCTCGGCCAGTTTCACAAGATCACTCTGGCTAAGACCTTTCAGGTCTTCAGGCGAGTTTATTCGGTCAAGTATTCGGTCTGTATCAGGCATAATTTTCTCGATTATATTTCCAACCTATTGTAGCCCGAGACAGGCTGCCGGTCAAGCAAGCAAAAATACAATATTGCTACTAAATACAGGGTTTCAGGTACAGGAGTATGCGGTAACATAGCCGAAATCTAACCATGCCGGCAAGCGGGAGGTTAGCAATGAGGTTGTTCATGATGGCGGCTGTCATTATAATCTCGGCCGCATCCCTTGCACCGGCAGCTACCGAGCGGGCCGCAATGATGCGTATGCTCGGTGATATGGAGTTTTTAAACCTGTTCGCCGGACAGGAACGAGTATCCACAATGTGTATCGGGCGCTCGGTTCTTGGACAAAATATACCGCTGGTGATTATCAGAAATCCTGACGTACCAGTAGAATCTACATCGAGAATCTTCATCATCTGCAGGCAGCACGGCAATGAACCTGCATCAACCGAGGCAATGCTGCAATTGATTCGTTACTTCTTCTCAAATCCCAAGTCCTCAGATGTTGATCTGCTGAGACAGGTAACGTTCATTATCGTGCCAATGATGAATCCCGATGGAGCAATGAGGCATAAACGCCGTAACGCCAACAATGCAGACCTGAACCGAGACTGGATTAACCAGAAACAGCCTGAAACAAGGGCTGTTACCAAAGCGATAAAGCAGTGGCGGCCTCATCTCATCATTGACTCACATGAACTCGATGAGGACAATGTTCAGGGAGACTTCATAGAATGTCTGGGCAGGAAATCAGGAGTTGATCCGGGAATTGCTGCACATACAGCCGAAATCCGAAGCCTGTTGATATCCAAATTGAGGACTGAAGGGTTTATAGTAAGGAACTGCACAGTGTCCGATAACCGGTCTCCAAGGCTTGCCCACAGGTATTTTCCGTTGACTTATGGCATACCGACACTGCTTATCGAAAGCCGCCAGTCCGGCAGGAGGTTTGGCTCACTTGATGAGCGTGCCAGAATGCACCTGGTAACTGCAATGACGGCTGCACGCTGTCTTGCAGGCCAGAGCGAGATCGTGAAACAGGAAGTGGCCGATTGGTGGAAGCATAGAACTGCCGCTCCACTTGCATCCAGAGGTGGGCATAACCGCACTAACACTAATAACAACGGCCAGCCAACTTCAGAGACAAAACCATCAAGATGATAGAATTTTAATGTATAGCTTGCGAACTAATCAGCTTATTGAAGTGTCTAACTAGCAAACATCTACCGGGAATACGGGATGAGGACATCCAATCTCGTGTTCTCGACAACTCTCGCCTACATCCTGCCTTCTCTAATCTTCTCCTACCTCGCAGTACCGCCTCATTTCTCCATTTAGCCGGATGGTGTTGGTGACTCACACCATCCGGTTGCACAATTCAGGGAATAATCGGGAAGTAGTTCGCTTACAATCGGACTCTACCCTCGGGCTAAATTAATACTCAATACTCTCGGGCTAAATTTGCAATTTAGCCCGGAAGAATAACTGGGATTTGCAATCCCGGTCATTGAAGCTTCAGATTCGGAATCACACATCCCTCGACAGCTTGTCTGTGAGAAATTGCAGATTTCCCCAAGTTGATATTGCTCCCTTACTTCCTCATCACTCGCATCTCATAACTTCCCTGCACTAGCTTATGTTTTCTTAATGCTGTATACTAAGCCCGTTAGCAGTAGAACTATTTGTTGTGTATGCTCGTACCATGAATATTAATATTCCTACTGGGCTGCATATCCTGGCCTGGCAAAAAGATAACGGTCTATTTATGGAAATGTCTGGAGAGGCTGGTATCCTGGATATTGGGAACATAACCGCCGCATTCGGACCTCCTGTGTGTCCTGCAAATGCCCCCATAATCATGGATATCAGTTCGCTGGATCTGTCGAAAAATCCAGATGTTGTAAGCGAAATTGTCCGCACTGTAAGGCAAGCGGCAGCACGAGTATCGATTTTCGGGCATGGAAAACATAATGAGGTACTGACAACCAATGCAGTATCTGCATCTATGCTGAAAAGCTGGGAAAAACCTGAAGAGAAACCTTTCTGGCAGACTCACTGTTACCAGCTTCCGGCAGAGAACTGGGTAAGCTGTTTTATTCGCGATTACGCAACTACCATGGCATTGAATGCAGGCTTCAGCAGGAAAATCTCCGACGATATTCGTATTGCAGTAGGTGAAGCAGTAACTAACGCAATTAGACATGGCTGCATTACACAGGAAACAGGCCAAATCCGGTTCACCTGCGTAATCAGCAGGGATATGATTGAATTTAGAATCCATGACAACGGATACGGCTTCGATTTTGACACTACCATCCAGTCGAAACGTTGTTCAGGCAGTTGGGGAGGCTATGGTCTCGGCATTATATCTGATGTTATGGATGAAATTGAGTTCAAGTTTGAGTGTGGAACATTAGTAAAACTTGTAAAATATCTAAAAACAGGAGATACAGACAATGCATGATTCAAAACCAGCGATTGCACGTGCCCCGAAATATGATGAAGTACATCGTGCTGCGGAGGTTGCTCAGCTTGCATTTGAGACTGAGTCTATCCAGACATGGCTGTCCTCATTTAGCTGGATAGCTGACAATGAAGGACTTGATCATCTGGTAGTTACTGAGGCACAGGAAGAGATTGTTGCAGCGCTTGTCTGTACACCAGGTACCTGTTACATCACGAACGACCTCGTACCGTTCTCGGCTGTAGGTTCAGTGGCTACTCATCCTGACCACAGGATGCACGGTTACGCGGGTATGATAATGACTAAGTCTGTCCAAGTTTTATATGAAAAAGCTTATCATACTTCTGCACTCTGGCCTTTCTCTTACAATTACTACCGCAAGTTCGGATGGGAGCTTGGCGGAGAAATCCGATCCTATACAATGCCGTCTGAGTTCGCTGCCAGTCTCACAGATCCATCGGGAACACGTCCGGCTACCAGAGATGACCTGCCTGCCATCAATGCGCTATTCGACCAAATGGCAAGAAATTACACCTGCTGCTGTGTCCGTAATGAACGCTGGTGGGGTTTTAAGATAGCCGTACATGACCTCAAACTCGATGGCACTGATGACCCAAGAACATCCCTGCCTGTTATGGTCCATGAAACAGACGGAAAAATTGACGGCTATGTAATGTTCAACATCAGCGGTGAAGGTGAAAATGAGTCGATAAAAGGCCGGGAGCTTATCGCAGAAAACCCGCAGGCACGCAGGTCAATTCTTGCAGCGCTTGCCGGATTTGGAGCACCTGCAGTAAAGTTTTTCGCCCCTATAAACGATGGTTTTCTTCAGGAACTACCAAACCCGAGAGCTGTCCGTGTAGATATCGAGCCTGGATTCCAGTTCCGCGTCGTAAACCCTTCAGCAGCCCTCGAAATGCGCAGTGTGGACACATCTATATCCGGTAAACTTGGATTTACAATCACCGACCCAGTGCTGGATACCTTCGATTTTGATACAGAAGTATCCGAAGGCAGAATAACTAAGGTAAACAGCAGAGCAAAAGAACGTCTGTATATGGATATACAAACTTTTGCGCAGCTATACAGCGGTTATGTAAGACCGGTCAGAGCGTATGAACTCGGACGGATTCAACCTACATCAAAAGAAGCTATCGAATTCGCAGAAAAGGTCTTTCCGAAGGCCATACCATTCCGTCCGCTGGTTGAAGTCGGCTAGCAGGTAGTTTTACGAGGATATTCTACGGAAAAGAGATTAACTTTCCTTTTTTCATTCTTTTCTGGTTTTCCTCGTGAAAAAACACACTTGCTCGGTGTTACATACTGCTTTAGACTGCACCTTGGAAGGCATTATAGGAGGTCCTACCAGTTGAAGACTCTAAGCATCTTTGTGCTTATTACAGTGGTTCTTTCGTCTGCCCTCGTCTGGGCGCAGGAAGTGCTTCCGGTTATCCCGGACATCACAGAAACTGAGATGGAATCAGAATGGATGGCACCGGAAATTACCGAACCTGAGCCACCGCCGCCACCACCAAGCGTGACACCTGACCTATTACTATTCAAGCGCACACCTACTATAGACGGACAGATAGAGTTGGGCGAGTGGGACACACATTTCAGATTTGAATATGTGGAAGCAAATGTCTCCACATACGTCAACTGGGACAACGAAAACCTTTATATAGCCTGCAGGTCCAGCCAGCCTGTCGATTTGCTAGTCATCCTCGACTGCAATAATGATGGCTGGTTCCATGGCTCTGATAACTACGAATTTACCGCCAGACAAGCACGTAACAACGGCAGCCCTACTCTTTCGGTAAGCAGGTACGAGTCTCAGAAATCGACCGGAACTGTTGCCGCACCGTTGACAGCCGCAGAGGCAGCAGCATTTTTAATGAAAGCCGGGTCAAATCCTGGCGCATATGTATATGAGATTGCCATCCCAAAATCCGCTGCTACAGGACTGGAACTCAAACAGGGCAGAAAGATTGGGTTAAAGCTCTCAGTTGGCTTTGGCGACCAGTATACCACCTGGATACCCGTTGCTATGCTTGGTGAAGTCCAGACTGCTGAACTGGTTGCTGCTAAATCCAGCGCTTCAAGCCCGCTTGCAATCAGCACGAACATCAGAGACAGCCGCCTTGCTCCCGGAGAGGAACTTGTTGCCAAAGTGACGCTGAAAAACAACGGGGACACCATTCAGACGGTGGATACTCTGGTCATCGGCGGCGAAGGCAGGACATCCAAGCTGCTGGGAAGTCAACTGGTAAGGCCGGGAAGTATCGAGCCAGGTAAAAGCTTCTCTACGACATTCAAAACCTCTATACCAAAAACCGCGCTGCCGGGAAGTGAAGCACTGGGTATCGAGGTAAGGTCCGACGAGAATGTGATATCGACATCACTCGTTTCTTTCGATGTTCTTCCACCTTATGCTGTTACCCTGGAAATGGACAATGCACCTGCTAAACCAGGCGAGTACTGCAAAGTTGCGGTTAAAATCAGGAACAACACACAAAAGCAGCTTCGAGGGAATGTCAAGTTGAACCTACCGGAAGGCTGGGACCTGCGCTGGTCAGACGGTACAAAACAGTTCTTAATCCCTCATGAAGATGGTGAGCAAAGGATTGTCTTCAGGGTCAAGGTGCCAGAAAAATGGAACGGTAAAGCTCCCATTCTTGCTGAAGTAGAGGCAAATAGCTGTATTGTGTCAGCCTCGGAGGTACTCGAGGTCAAGTAGAATTCGAACGCTGCAGGACGATTAGCGCGACATCGTCCTGCAGTTCATTCTGCGCGTGCTGGCTTGCATCTTCATAAATGGCATCAGCCAACTCCTGAGGCGTTCTTCCGATGTTATTTCGGACAGCATCCACTAAACCTGCCAGTCCAAACATAATACCGCCTGTTCTGGCTTCCGTAATACCATCTGTATAAAACACCAGCACATCCCCAGGTTCCATCCAGACTTCACTTTGACTATACTCAGACGCCCAAATCCCAAGAATCGGCCCTGTAGGTTCAAGCATATCTAGCTCTGGCCCTGACGATATTTTAATCGGAGGTTCGTGTCCGGCATTTGCGTATACCACGCGGCCGGTTTTCGTGTCTACAATAGCGCAGAAAAGCGTGATGAACACATTGTCCGGCATCTCGCCCCGGTTGACCCGTTCCTTAAACGTTTCACTGACAATCCGCAGTGCTTCGGCTGGTTCCATACCCTCTCGCATATACGCTTGAAATGAGTACTTCACAATAGCAGTGTGCACTGCAGCATCAAGACCTTTACCGGATACATCACCGATTGTAATAGCCAGTCTGCCGTCATTGAGGTCGAAGAAATCGTAGAAGTCTCCGCCAACCTGCGCTTCATCCCATGCAGGCTGATACTTTCCGGCAATCCTGAATGAACCTTTATCCATGCTCACTGGAGGGAAGATAACCTTTTGAAGAGTCTCTGCAATCCTGTGTTCACGCTCATAGTGTTCAGCATTAGCAAGCGCAATAGCAGTGTGACGGGCAAATCCGGTCAACACCTGAGCATCTTCACTAGAAAACCTGCCTGGCGTCTTCGAACCTACGTAAATAGCGCCTACAGGCCGGCCATCTCTCACTATAGGAGCTGACATCAATCCCCTGATACCATTGTCTATCAGTTCTTTCCTTACAAATGGCCTGGTAAAGACGTCATGGACCACTACAGGTTTCTGGTTAACAAATGCCTCTTCAATAATGGATTGATTTAACGGAACACTGAATGTTCCGGGATTGATTCCATCAAAACTGCCGATTTCTATGCTTCCATCTGCCCTAATCTCGCCAATGGCAGCCACATCTGCATCAAACATCTGTCTGGCAAGAGAAGATACCTGCTCCAGTGTAGCCACTTTTCCCAAACCGGCTCCCAACGCTTCACCAATGCTGCTGAAAGACTGCTCCAGCTTGAGTTTTGCCTGAGACAGTTCCCGAAATGGTCTGTATAAAGATGATACAAACAACGCCTGCAATACCAGATAATACGCTGCCATCTTATAAATGTGGCCCAGTAGATTATGCACATCGTAGGCATTCAAATACAATGTAAAGCAGATTTCTCCGGTTACAGCAAAAATTATTGCAGACTGCAGCAGTCGGATAGAACTCATTCCCAGCATGTAAGTGCGCCCAAGCGCAATAAATGCAGCAATATAGATAGCAATAATTATATACTCAAGAACAATCTTCAGTAATGTCAGACCTTGCCCTGTCGTGTACATCAGGCCAGAAATCAGCGGAGTCTGCCCTGTAAATATGACGATAACTGCAATAATCAGAGTGCCAAATGCCGGCATTAACACTCCAGGTCTAATCCACCTGCCCTTAGATGTCGGAGTAATAAACGCAGCAGCCAGTAAAGCAACTGCACTCAAGAGTCTCGCAACTAACCAATATGCCGCAGCTTTCCCAACTGTGTTCACACCAAGAAAGTCCGGCATTCCTCTATAGGACAGCGTGTGTATAAAATCAATTGTGCCAACAGCCAGAAAAGCAACTGCAATAAGCAAGTCTCTCCGGTTGTAAGTCTGCCTGTAAGCATACCAACCTACTACAAACACTGCATAGCTGACGACGATGCTTCCAAACTCCATGATGGTATGCAGAGGAACATACAACGCACCGGGGATTGTCGGCTTTGTAAAGCTCTCAAACAAGACGACAGCAGTCAAACCTACTACCGACAGTATTATTGCGGCAATTGGACTCAGCAATACATGGCCAGTCTGTTCATTATCATCAAAACGAGCCAGACTCATTTACTATCTCCCAGGGAAGTATATCGGGCAACACTTTATCGTCATACGTTCATTATATATTCTTAACTCTTTAATAGCAAATTAATACCATAAAACCCGTACTTCGCTCAGGATACAAACAACAATTGATGTGATAACCTGCAAATATAGAGTTTAAGGTCTGAACTCATTCCTGAAGCTCTACAGGTATAAGACCATGGAGCACTGATTTTATGTGGAACCACTTCTTTAATGTAATCAAATACCTCTTGCTGGTCTTATGTGCTGCTATTGTAGGTATACTGGCTATATTCGCTGCACAGTGGCAGTAGGAAACCGGTATTCTCAGCCCTCGGCTATGTTCTTCGTTACTTCCTGCCACATTTGCGGAAGAGCGCTTCCTGCAGGTTCAGATACCCAAAATCTGGCATAACGAGTCAGCGCACCTCTACCGGGATTAACATCAACTATTGCGGCTCCGTTTGCCAGAGCATATTCTGCAAATCCGTATCCACCGGAAACCTCTCCTGATGTCCCGATTATAAGCATCAAATCGCAATTGGCAGCGCTTCTGACTGCAGCCATCATAGGTTCCTGGGGAACATATTCGCCAAACCACACTATGTTCGGCCTGCATAATCCGCCGCATTTCGTGCATCTGGGAAGAGTATCCTGGGTGAACTCCTCAGGAAAGGAGAACTCGCGAACATCGAAGATGGTTACGCAATCCAGGCACCGCATCTCAAGAGCATTCCCATGGATTTTGACCATCCTCCTGCTCCCTGCCCGCTCATGCAAGTCATCAACATTCTGAGTAGCAAGCAGGAAATCAGGATAAAACTGCTCCATCTGTGCCAAAGTCTTATGAGCAGGGTTCGGTTGAGCACTTAGAACTTGAGTCTGCCTTATCCGGTACATGTTCCAGACAACAACCGGATTCTCTCTAAACGCTTCAGGAGTGGCCATAGTCATTGGGTCGAATTTCTTCCACAGGCCATCATCATCCCTGAATGTCGGCAGTCCGGACTCCTTGCTTACTCCTGCGCCGGTAAATACGAAGACTCGCCGGGCGTTCTTCATTACATTGATTAACTCTTTATGAGTTGGTGATACATTCTCCATTGGCATCCTCCACCCTATTATAACCAGCAGGCATAATGATTCTCAACAACAACGGCTCATCATAACAGAATTGGGTATCATTTGATGGAGCAAAATATGGCTAGACGAGTTTTCAGTGGGATCCAGCCGACGGGGCTGGTGCATATCGGCAACTACCTTGGGGCTATAAAGCAGTGGGTAGACCTTCAGTATGACCACGAATGCTTCTTCTCGATAGTGGACTACCATGCAATAACAGTCCCCTATGACCCAAAACAGATGCCGAAGAACACCTTCGATGCAGCAGTCGTCAACATGGCAGCAGGATTGGACCCGAACAAATCGACGATATTCATACAATCTCACGTTCCGCAGCACACAGAGCTTGCATGGCTTCTAAATACAATCACACCGATGGGCAGGCTCTCTCACATGACTCAGTTCAAAGAGAAATCCAGAATGTTCAGAGAAGGTATAAACGCAGGACTGTTCAACTATCCTATTTTACAGGCTGCGGACATACTGCTTTACAAAGCGACGCTCGTGCCGGTCGGCGAAGACCAGGTGCAGCACATCGAACTGACAAGAGACATTGCCCGCAAGTTCAATACAACATTCGGAGAAACCTTCCCTGAGGTAGAACCAAGGCTTTCAGAGGCTCCAAGGATAATGGCGCTTTCAGACCCGACCAAAAAGATGAGTAAGAGCATCCCAGGCAGCTACATAGCACTTACCGATTCTCCTGAGAAGATAAAAGAGCAGATAATGAAGTCAGTTACCGACTCAGGGCCGCAGAAAGATGTCCCGATGGGAGCAGGCATAGCAAACCTGTTCATGTTGATGCAGGAATTCTCTCCGCCCGATGTCTACCAGCGTTTCCGATCCCAATACGACGAAGGCACCATCAAATATTCCGAACTCAAGAAGACTCTGGCTGAGGATATTGCAAACGCGCTGACACCCATCAGAGAAGCAGCTCAAAACCTGGCAAAAAGACCTGATTATGTGTATGACTCCCTGAGGGAAGGCGCGCACAAGGCCCAATCCATCGCAAAACGCACGATGGCTGAGGTCAAGTTGAGAATGGGACTCATCTAAAGAGTCAGACAATCAAATCTGCATATAATGCGGCTTACTTGCCCTATATATGCGTGCTCTCGTGTTCTTCGTGATGTTTGTGATGTTCATCTCTCAGCTTTTCTTCGATGCGGAAGGCAATGCGGGTATCGGCATGCCACTCGACAATCTTTCCGCCTTCCACAACAGCGCTCAGGTTAGTAATATCGATGGATTCGATGTTCTTTATCGTCTTGGAAGCATCATCGAGTGCTGCCTGGACTGCCTGCTCCCAACCTTCTGATGACGCACCTACTAGCTCAATAACCTTGACTACGGGCATTTTAAAGCCTCCTGAAGTTTTTCTGGCTACGAGCATTTACCCCGCCATCAAAAGGCATAAAACCTCATCAAGTCAAATGCTTGTACCACACGTTCATGCTCTCCATATGCCCGCAAATGTTGGTGTTATTTGTTAAAGTTCCGGCATACTGATAGCCCTGTTTAGCGAAGGTGATATTCATACCGTAAGATAGCGACCTGGCTATCGTATAAGCAGTCTTCATCCCTCGCAAGGCCATCTCCTGCTCCATCTTGCCAAGAAGCAGTGAAGCAAAGCCGCTGCCTCTGTAATCACGCATTGTAGCAAAATCCGTCATTTCAACGTTTTTACCTGCAGCATCCATCTCCGATGACGCAACTGAGATAATCTCTCCATCTTTTCGTATGCAGAAGTAGACTGAACTCTCCTTCATCGTCTTGATTATGTAGTTGGGATCGTGAATAGGGAATGGGTACGATTCAAAAACCTGCTTATAAACGCTGCAGACATCCAAAACATCGTTCTCACCAACGACATCCATAGTACAATCAGTGTCCAGCGTTACATCACAGGACTGTTCTGCCTTTTCTTTGGCTGTTGCAAGAACATCGCTGACTGTATCAGGATGCTGCTCTTCCCACCTTAGCGCATCCAGGTATTTTGCAATAAAGAAACCATCCTGAGCACCATCATAGAACCTCGGAACTACAGCTTCTATCATATATCCACTCTTTTGGAACTCAGCAAGCGCCCATTCAGGAACTTTGGCGAATATTTTCGAGTAGTTGTTCTTCTGTGCGAGCTGCTCAACGTGCGATATCATCTCTGAAGCACAGCCTTCAGCCAGCTTAATCAAGTATACCCTGTCATTGTGTGCTCCGTGTTGGACCATACAATCGCTGATTTTCTCGATAGTGTCGATCATAATACTGCCTCCTCCGGCGCTTCCAGTTTCTCTCTGTCAGAAAACAGCAGTGAAAGTGATATAAACTCTGCCCCAGAGAGCAAAATACCGTAGAAACTTGCGTCCAACCCATACAGCATCTCAAATCCCTTTATCAACGCAACAAGGGTAAACGTTCCACCGGCAAGCAACTGGCCGCTTGTAAAGCCTAAATAACTGATCCCTGAAATCAACACAATAACCAGAGCAACCCTCTCGTTGAACTTGAACCTCAAGAAATCAGGATGTGCAAATATGCCATGTTTGGTATCAATCGCTTTGACTTTGGGAATGATAAACACCGCTTAAAGCCATGCCCCAACAAGCCCAGTAAAGAGCAGCCAGCTTCCTGAAAGCCCCATAGCAAATCCCAGGCCGCCAAGACCTATGGAAAATCCGCCGCCTACATCCGTTGCCACAATGGACAAACCAACATGGTGCGCGCTGACGGACCTGCTGCCTACGTAGTAATCCTCAGCGTTTTTATTCCTGCGGAAATGATAAAAGCCAATCCCTAAGACGCCGAGCATATATGCGCCAAAGATCGTATAGTCTAAAAAATGCACTATTCTTCCCTCCTGGACATTCTCTCGGTATCTTCAGGAACAAGCGCTATACTTGGGTTATAGTCTGCAAGTAGTTTTTCGACACCTATAGGCTCCTGCTCATCCGCACCTGCCAGATTCAACTGCAACTTGCAGTCTCCACAATTTCTATCGCAGAATATCGACTCATAAGAATCCGGTTCCTTATAGGTAGTAATAACACCCTCGTAATTCCGAAGGACAACCTTGTTTGTAGACCAGGAGATGAGATAGTTGGGCATAATCGGAATCTTTCCGCCACCGCCTGGAGCATCGATAACATACGTCGGCACACAGAATCCGCTCGTGTGACCAATCAGGCTCTCTATGATCTCAATTCCCTTGCCTACAGGTGTCCTGAAATGGGACAAACCTTCTGACAGGTCACACTGATACAGGTAGTACGGTCTGACCCGGTTCCGAACCAGCTTCTGGACGAGCACTTTCATTATCCGTGGACAGTCGTTGACTCCTGCAAGCAGTACTGACTGGTTTCCAAGCGGAATTCCGGCATCTGCAAGAGTTGCCAGAGCCGTCCGGGCGGATTTGGTGATCTCCCGAGGGTGATTGAAGTGCGTGTTTATCCAGACAGGATGATGTTTCCTCAGCATCTGGACCAGATCATCAGTAATCCTGTAAGGTAAGACCACAGGTGTTCTTGTTCCAATGCGAATAACCTCGACATGGTCATTTTTCCGAAGCTCGGTCAAAATCCAGTCCAGGTAATCGTCTGAGAGCAAGAATGGGTCTCCTCCTGAAAGAAGAACATCTCGTATAGTTGGAGTATTTTTTATATAATCAAGCCCTTTTTGTATCTCAGCCTTGCTTGGAATGTGGTCTCTATCGCCAACTTTCCTCTTGCGAGTGCAGTGCCGGCAGTACATGGCGCAGACGTTGCTTATATGGAACAACACCCTGTCCGGGTAACGGTGCGTCACGAGCGGTACAGGGCTATCCTTATCTTCTGCAAGAGGATCTGCCATATCGTAAGGTGACAGGCGCAGCTCCTGAGTCGAGCAAAAGGACTGTTTGAAGATTGGATCATTCTTGAAATCGTTTGGGTCTATAAGTGATAGATAATATGGGGTGATCGAAAGCGGAAAGACTGCTATTGTTTCTTCCAAATGCTTTCGTTCGTCAGAAGTAAACCGGATTCCCAGCATACGTTCAAACGTTGAGATATCTCTGATCGCGTGAACGCACTGCCACCGCCAGTCACTCCAGTCCGAACTATCGGCTGACGGATCTAGCCGTCTGGCGAGCTTAACGCTCCTATCGCTAACTGTAAACATAAAGCTTCCCCCTTAAAGCATCGGTTCTGCATCTATATGCCGCGCCTCCATTAATTCAACTATTCTCTCCAAAGATAATGCAATGGCGGTCTGCTCAAGATCAGGAAGATTTCTGAGCGCTTTCGCCAGAGTATCCTGCAGCGGTGAAGGCGCACTTGCGACAATCTCTCTGCCCTTATCCGTTGCAGTGACATTAACACGTCTTCTGTCCCTGCTGTCTCTTTCACGGCGAATCAGCCCTTTTGCCTCCAGTCGGTCAAGTATGCCGACCATAGTACTCGGGCTAAGATGCACCTTACGGCCTATCGCTGACGGTGTTGCTGAACCTTCGTCGACTATTGCCATAAGACAAACCAATTGCGGTCCTGTGATCTTGTATACAATCGAGAGATGCCGCGAATGAAGATCGACTGCACGCATAATACGGCGTAGAGATTTTAGTATCCGAATGTCATAACGCTCCGCAAGCGCGGGTATTATATGCGGCGCTTCTGCCGGAGCTGTATCTTCGGTACATCCGCCCTTTTGGGCAGATGAATCGCTGTTATCAAGACTCGCTTGATCTGATGTTGACATCGTGGTCCTCTTTTAGCCAGTAGTCAAAACCTCACTGGCACATTACCAATTCTGATTATTTGTATACAAATGAATATTGCACAAATATTTTGTACACGAAACATCATAACTAAAACTATCTACTCTGTCAAATGTGGAGTCGCCGCTGTTCCCGCCTTACAAGCTCAGTTGATGCGTTTATCGCTATCCTGCAGACCCATGAACGGAAACTTGCTTCCTTTCGGAACGATTTCAAGCTCTTATACGCCTGGATGAACGCGCTTTGAGTGATATCGACAGCATCTACAGATGACCCCAGAATCCGATAGCAGACACTGTAGACGAACGCCTTGTGCCGTTGGAGCAACCGGTCATACGCTTCCCGGCTCCCATCCTGCGCAAGCTTTACTAATTCCCGTTCGTCCAATTTATTATCTACAACCAACTCGAGTGTTGTCTCCATCGGCCTCAGCACTCGCTGCATTTAACATCCACAACTAAGATGCTACAACTGCAACAAAACGTTACATTGCTATAGAGTTTTACCAGCAAAACTCTTCCGAGAGAGTTTCAGATATTGATCTTAGAAACTCTATATTTTATTCTTGCTTTCTTACCTGCTCTCATCCTTTTAATGCCAGTGGAAATCACTTATAAGTGGGAATCCGACTCAGGCTCAATTTTGGGCAGGAATTTTTGACTCTAGTAGCCCAATATGGTAGACTAAACATCGAACCGGCTGAGCTGCCTCAGGCTGGTTTCTTTGTTATAAGGCAGATATTTTAGAGTGCGGCGGTTTTTCCCGGCTCTTTAGATACACACGCAGACGTATAGATATAGCAGATATTTCTATTACTATCAGTGTTAGAGACAGAAAGAGGTTTTTTGGATGATGCTCCTTGGCACCCAAAGGGTGAATGAGATAGGACATTTAGAGATTGGCGGCTGCGATACAGTTGACCTTGCAGAGCAATTCGGCACCCCTCTCTATGTAATGGATGAAGTCTATATCAGGGAGAATTGCAAGCGTTACCTTACAGCGTTTCGAGCACTATATCCTGAAGTCGAGATAGCTTTTGCCGGTAAATCCTTCATGACTGCGGCTATGTGCAAGATTGTCAATCAGGAGAAGCTCTATTTGGACGTTGCATCAGGTGGGGAAATCTACACTGCGAAAATCGCTGGCTACCCAATGGAGAAAATCATCTTCCACGGCAGCAACAAGTCCATCGAAGAATTGCAAATGTCTCTAGACCTGGGCGTCGGGCGTGTTGTAGTCGATAACTTCCTGGAACTCACTCGCCTTAATGAGCTTGCAAAGGCATCAGGTAAGAAAGCTGGAATACTGCTCAGGCTGACACCGGGAATTGATCCTCACACTCACAAACTCATCCGCACAGGGCAGGAAGACACTAAATTCGGGTTCAATATCAAAGATGGCGCGGCTATGGATGCTGTCCGCAAAGCCTTGGAGTGCAGCAATATCAACCTGATTGGCCTTCACTGCCATGTAGGCTCACAGCTTCTCGATACTACAGCCCACGAGCAGGCCATCAAGGTCATGGTCCGCTTCATTTCCGATGCACAGAAAATCGGCTACAAGGCCAGCGAGTTGAACCTGGGCGGCGGCTTAGGAATCAGATACCTGTCCACACAGAAACCTCCGACTATAGAAGAATTCGCCGAAAAACTGACTGCGGTACTGAAGCGAGAGATTAAAAAGTATAACCTCGAGCCGCCGCGGTTGATGCTTGAACCAGGACGCTCTATCGTAGGTGAAGCCGGAACTACACTTTATAGAGTAGGCGCAATCAAACAGGTTACTATCAAAGAAGACCCCGGATACCGCGTTTATGTCTCGGTTGACGGCGGGCTTTCGGACAACCCTCGGCCGTCGCTGTATGACGCGAAATATGAGGCAATCATCGCCAACCGCGCGACCAGTCCGGCCAATATGGTAGTCACAGTCACCGGAAAGCACTGCGAGACGGATACACTTATACAGGACACAATAATTACCCGGCCTGTTGAGGGAGATATTATGGCGGTTTACTCAACAGGAGCGTATAATTATAGTATGTCATCGAACTACAACCGGCTTCCAAGACCTGCTGCGGTAATTGTTTCCGGTGGTCGTGCTGAGTTGATTATCCGCCGGGAAACCATGGAAGACCTTGTAAGCCATGATGAAATCCCTGAGCGGCTTAGATAAGTTTTTATGCTAAATGGGTGATATACAAGAAATATTAATCATGCTGTTTGTGCTGGTCATCTCGCTGACAGTGCATGAGTTAGCGCATGCCAAGTCTGCAGAGATGGCTGGAGATGATACAGCACGCCGCGCCGGCAGGATAACGCTTAATCCGCTCGCCCATCTAGACCCGTTGGGAAGCCTTATGATGGTGCTGACGGTAATCGGCGGCATCGGAATAGGTTGGGCAAAACCTGTACCGGTGAATCCCTACAGATTTAGAAACCCAAGATGGGACAACCTGAAGGTATCGCTTTGGGGGCCGCTTTCCAACCTGCTGCTGGCGTTTTTCTTTGCGCAGATCATCAGGTTCTACGGCAATCATCTGGGAAACGTGGACTATTTGTTCGTGGGATACTTCGTAATCATCAACATCGGGCTTGCAGTGTTCAATCTGATTCCGATTGCGCCTCTTGATGGTTCACATATAATGTCATCACTGCTGCCATTGGAGCAGGCAAGACGTTATGAACTGTTCATGGCTCAATATGGAGGAATCATCCTTCTTGCGCTGGTGTTTATGGGACCGATGTTTGGATTTTCGATACTCAGAATGATTCTTGGGCCGCCTCGAACTTTGCTTTTCAAATTGTTTACCGGCATTCCCTGGTGATAACACTAACCTTTTTGAAAGGATACATAATAACTCTATGGCTAAAGCTAGAATTTTAAGCGGAATGCAGCCCACCGGGCAGCTTCATCTTGGAAATTATGAAGGAGCGCTCCGTAACTGGGTCAGACTGCAGGAAGAATACGAATCCTATTACTGCATAGTAGACTGGCATGCTTTAACAACCCTCTGCGAGACTCCTGAGCAGATCCAACACAACACCAGGCAGGTAGCCATAGACTATATCTCTGCCGGGCTTGATCCCAACAAATGCGCTATCTTCATTCAATCTGCTGTTAAGGAGCATGCTGAGCTTCATCTGCTGCTTTCTATGATTACACCTGTTCCCTGGCTGGAACGAGTACCGACTTACAAAGAAAAAATGGAAAACCTGCAGATAGAATCGGCAAGCTATGGTCTGCTGGGCTATCCGGTGCTGCAGGCTGCTGATATTCTTGTCTACAAAGCCAACGCCGTTCCAGTAGGGAAGGATCAGCTCCCTCACTTGGAGCTTACCCGCGAAATCTGTCGCAGGTTCAATTATTTCTACGGGAAGATATTCCCTGAACCTGAAGCTAAGCTGACTGAGTATCCAGTAATGCCCGGACTGGACGGGCGGAAAATGAGCAAGTCTTATGACAACGCCATCTATCTCTCGGATACCGCAGAAACTACCACGCAGAAGATTCGGACAATGTTCACGGACCCGCTGAAGATTTACAAAAAAGACCCCGGACATCCGGAAACCTGCCCGGTCTTCGCTCTGCATAATATCTACAACAAAGGCGAGACTGAAGAGCTTTCTGTGGTATGCAAAGCCGGAGAACTCGGCTGTGTGGACTGTAAAAAGAAGCTTACAGCGGCGATGAATGAAGCCCTTGCACCAATCCGCGAACGGCGAGTCCAGCTTGAGGAGAATCCTAAGGAACTCGACGATATTCTGACTGCCGGTGCTGATAAAGCCAGGGCTGTTGCTTCAGCTACGATGGCTGAAGTCCGATGCGCAATGAAGTTAGGCTAATCCAACCAACCGACCAGTTTGTATTTCGGGAGATGAAACATGAGCTATCCTGAGATCGAAAAGCAGCTTCTCGCTGCCATATCCGAGTTTGAAATCATCGACTGTCACGAGCATATCGGCCCTGAAAAGTCCCGCCTTGATACTGAGGTAGACGTTTTTACGTTGTTTTACCACTATACCAAGGGTGACTTGATGGCCGCAGGTATGAGTGAGGAGCAGTATAAGAGCCTTTTCGACCACAGCATACCTTTGGACAAGCGGTGGGATGTTTTTAAGCCTTACTGGGAGCAGATTCGCTGGACATCCTACTCCAGGGCTGCGCTTCTTGCTGCTGAAAAGTTCTATGGTTTCGATGACATCAACAAAGAGACGTATGAACCGCTTTCAAAGGCAATTAAAGAAGCAAACACTCCCGGAATCTATGAAAGAGTGCTTAGAGATGCCTGCAACATCAGGACTTCGTTGACTACACTGGACTCGGTATCCGAGGCGATGAGAATCGACACGCCGCTTCTTACTCCGCTTGTCTGGATACCGTCATACAACACATTGACTTCATGGGAAAAGCTGCATCATCCGGTTTTTGCACCGGAAGCAACCGTTAACACATTGGATGACCTGCTCGATTGTATGAAACAGACGATTCTTAAGGTCAAAGCCAGGGGTGCAGTCGGTATCAAAACCACATCTTACCCATACAGAGAACCATCCCGCAAGCAGGCTGAAGAAGTGTTTCATGACCTGAAGAACGACAAACCGCTGAAGATGCCTGAGCCGGGTGAGTTAACGCCTCATCTGGCATCCAACGCACTTGTAGATTATTTTGTTGATGAGATAATCTCATTCGTTACAGAGCAGGATATGACCGTAGCTGTTCATACGGGATATTGGGGAGACTTCCGAAAGCTCGACCCACTGCACATCATCCCAATGCTGCAGAGGCATCCAAATGCAAGGTTCGACATCTTCCATCTGGGCTTCCCGTGGATAAGAGAGGCTCTGATGTTAGGAAAAGGTTTCCCGAATGTATGGCTGAACCTGTGTTGGACTCATATTATCTCGCAGAAAATGGCAACATCCGCCATCAATGAGGCAATCGACCTCATCCCAGCTAACAAGATGCTGGCATTCGGCGGAGACTACCACATTCCGGTGGAAAAAGTATACGGCCACCTGGTCATGGCACGGGAAGACATAGCAAAAGCCCTGGCAGAGAGAGTGGCAGAAAAACAGATGACCGAATCTCAGGCCATCGACCTTGCGCACAAGTGGTTCTGGGACAATCCTGTAGAACTGTACCGGCTAAAAGTATAGCCAAGACCGAAATCGGGTGTTAAAAGGAATACGGGGCTTGCCTCGGTAGAACAAATGAAGCTGAAAACGGTAAAAAATAATCCATATCAGATAGTCCTCCCGATGTTCGAAGGCCCGCTTGACCTGCTTTTGCACCTGATTCGGGAAAATAAAATCGATATCTACGATATACCTATTGCAGAAGTTACTGATCAGTATTTACAATATTTAACACTGATGGAATCTCTGGACTTGGACATAGCCGGAGAGTTCATCGTGATGGCGGCGACTCTTATCGAAATCAAATCTAAAATGCTTCTGCCGCCTGACCCAACAGCCGACGAAGATGAAGAGCAGGTAGACCCAAGAGCCGAACTCGTCGAACGGCTTATAGAATATCAGCGCTACAAAGAGGCAGCAGAAATCCTGAAAGACTTGGAAGTCGAAAGGCAGAAAGTCTTTACAAGCGGAGCACGAAATATAGAAATAGACTATGCTCCCTTCCTGCTTAAAGATGTAAAACCGGTCGACCTCATAGAAGCGCTGAACAGGATATTGTCTGAAGTAGGTGAAGGCGAAGAGGAAGTCACGACCATCACCCGCAGGCGTATCTCAGTCCGAATGAGGATGAGCGAAGTCTGGCACAGGATCAACGAAGCCGCCGGACAAGGTGTATTGTTCGATGACCTGTTCGAAGAACCAAGGCAGCGCCCGGAGATAGTTATCACGTTCCTGGCTGTACTTGAGCTTTTAAGGCTCCAGAAAATCGTAGTCAGACAAGATCAAATGTTCGGCAGAATCGAAATCATTCGTAATGAATCCATCCCTGATGGGGAAAGACAATAATGGAGAGTTGTTTTAATAACAGCAAGCTAAAATCGGCAATTGAATGTATGCTGTTTGTCTCGCAGGAACCGATCAGCGCCGCTCAGATGGCTGCTGCGCTCGAGACAGATGAACCTGCAATAGAACAGGCCGTTTATGACCTTATATTGGACCTTGGACAAAGAGGCTTACAGATAGTCAGAGTAGCTGGTGGATACCAGATGTGTACCAGGCCGGAATACTCGGATGCCTGCCAGCGTATATTGGTTCCGCAAAACCAGAAACTGTCCAGGGCGGCGTTTGAGACGCTTGCAGTAGTCGCTTACAGGCAGCCGGTCACTCAGCCGGAGGTTGAATCGATCCGAGGCGTAGACAGCAGCGGAGTTATGAAGAAACTGCTCGAGCGGGGGCTAATCAAGGAAGTAGGTAGAAAACAGACTCCAGGCAGGCCGATACTTTACGGCACGACGTCCAAGTTCCTGGAACATCTGGGGCTGAACGACCTGTCCGAACTGCCGGATATCGACTCGCTTGCTGTAGATAAGATCCGTGAGCTTGAGGCTCAACAGGAACTTTTTACAAATGGAGAGATAGTTGCGGCCATTACGGAGTCTGAACCTGAAATGGCCGATGCTTGTTAAAGGAGGCTCCTTAAGCGGTCTCCGAAAGTGTTACCTGATGCGCTTGCTATCCGTAGGCGCAAGGTCATGGATGACCATAGGAAGAAATGCAAGGAGGAACGACTTCGGGCGGGGTCTTGCGCCGGTTGACAGGAGATGTGACTCCAGCCGATGTGCAATGGAAAGATGCGGATAGAAAAATTACGGTACATATTAGTCTTAGTCGCGGCACTTTCGATAGGAACTGCGCCTGTCGATATGGCAGTTGGCGCCGAAGCGCCGCCAAAAATCGATGCTGCCAGCGCTATCCTTACGGACGCGGTGACCGGACAAATACTATACCAGAAAAATGCTCACGTGCGCAGGCCCATGGCCAGCACTACCAAGATAATGACAGCTATCATCGTCATCGAGAACTGCTCGATGGATGAGGTCGTAACCGCAAGCGAAAATGCATCCAAAGTGCCTTACACCTCGCTGCATCTTAAACCAGGTGAGCAGGTCAAGGTAAAAGATCTTCTCTATGCGCTTATGATACGGTCTGCAAACGATTCAGCAGTTGCGCTCGCTGAGCATGTTGCCGGAAGCGTGGAAGGCTTCGCTGCGATGATGAATGCCAAGGCGAAGGAACTCGGGGCTAAAAATACACACTTTGTCAATCCTAACGGTCTTTATGCCAAGGACCATTACTCCACAGCCTACGACCTGGCGTTGATCACAAGATACGCTCTAAAATTGCCTGTTTTTAATGAGATAATCACAACGCAGCGGGTAATAATCGACAGGTCTATCAATAAACAGGATCTGTTGATTTCCACCAAGTCCAAGTTTCTGAAGAATTATCCCGGCGCTGATGGGGTCAAATCCGGCTACATCAAGCAAGCAGGATATTGCTATGCAGGTTCCGCAACGCGCGGCGGCTGGAGACTGGTATCCGCTGTTCTGAAAAGCAACGACAGCCAGGCAGACACTTCCGCGCTAATGAATTATGGGTTCAAAAACTACCAAAGGCTCATTCTGGCACATACCAAACAGCCTGTGGAAACAATAGCAGTCAAAGGCGGTGACCAGGAACTGAAAGTGGTGCCGGCAGAGCGTGTTCATGTGGTTGTTAAGGCTGGAAATCAAAAGGCAGCTAAGACTGAAATCAAACTGGATGAAATCAGCGCTCCTGTAAAAAAGGGCGATAAGGTCGGCACACTGACAGCCATTGTTGATGGCCGTCCGGTGTTCACAGTCGATCTTGAAGCTGCAAATGATGTGGATGAAAGCACTGTCAGCGCAATGTGGCCTTGGGTAAGGACTATGGCACTAATCTCTATGCTTGGAGTCGGAGCAGCTTGTGGAAGAGCGACTGCAAAAAGTGATGGCGGCAGCCGGAGTAGGTTCTCGCAGGAAGTGTGAGGAACTTATCTCTGAAGGCAGAGTAACAGTCAACGGTAAAGTTGTTGACCGGCTCGGGATGAAGGTTGACCCTCAAAAATCCGAGATCCGGGTAGATGGCAAGCTCGTTACTCTGCCTGACCGCAACTATTATATACTGCTGAATAAACCTGCAGGCTACACAAGCACGAAATTCGACCCATTTGCCAAGAAGACAGTGCTGGAACTTGTTGCGGATGTCAGTGCGAACCTTCACACAGTCGGTCGGCTCGATGTTGATACCGAAGGACTCATTATCCTGACGAATGATGGCGATTTGACCTACCGGCTCACCCACCCCAGCCATGAAATCGGCAAGACTTACGTTGCCACAGTCAGAGGTAAAGTGGATGAAGATGATCTCGACCGCCTGCGAACCGGGATTCAACTCGAAGACGGTGTGACCGCTCCTGCAAAAGCAAAACTACTGAATGTCAGCCCGGATGGCCGAAGAAGCACAGTCGAACTTACTATCCACGAAGGTAAAAAGCGGCAGGTCCGCCGGATGTTTAATGCTATTGGCCATAGAGTCGAACACCTTATCAGGACTAAAATTGGCAGCATCAGCATCGGCAACTTGAAAGCTGGCGAGTGGCGGTATCTTACGGATGATGAAGTAAAACGGCTCAAAGAATCTGCCCAACCAAAAGCCAAGAAGGAATAGACCCGGATTGTTGAAGAAAAGCCTTTATCCTGCTGTAATATTGCTCTGTCTTGTTGTTATCCTGCCGTCTGGTTGTAAATCCCGAAGCAGCACGCCTGCAACATCGACACAAAGACCAAAATCGGAAGCTCCACAGCGTATTGTATCGCTTGTGCCGAGCCATACCGAGATACTGTTCTCTCTCGGACTCGGTGATAAGGTTGTTGGCGTCACTAGATACTGCAATTATCCTCCTGAAGCGGCTAAAAAGCCGAAAATCGGTGATATGAATGTCGATATGGAGAAAATCGTCGCGCTGAAACCCGATCTGGTGCTTGCCCACAGTTATCTCAACGACAACGAGATAAAACGGCTGAAATCATATAACATAAAGACCATCGCCACCGACCCCAAAACGTTTGCTGATGTCACTTCGGATATCAGGACAATCGGGAACGCCACAGGATGTATCGATCGAGCTGAAAAACTGGCTGCATCGATGGAAAAAACGATAGAGTCGTTCAAATCACAGCCGCGCACGGACCATCAAAAGCGAGTGCTGGTAGTAGTACAGGTTAATCCGCTTTGGGTAGCCGGACCGGAGACTTTCATTGACGAGATGATCTCATATTTGAATGGGAAGAATGTCGCTTATGATGCAGAATCAGGTTTCAAACAGTTTTCGTTAGAAAAGGCTTTCGCGCGAGACCCGCAGTTGATCGTCGTCACCAGAAAAGAAGACAAGGTTCATTTCGATACAAGCGCCGTTTGGAAGAAAACAAGCGCGGTAAAGGATGGAAAGGTAGTAGTAATCGATCCTGATCTGATTTTCCGCCCTGGCCCAAGGCTGGTCAAAGGACTGGAGCAGCTTGCGGAAGCGATGGAATAAGCGGTTTATTATTCTGCAGTGTCAGGATTTTCGTTACTTCCCCACTCTATTCCGGCAATACGCGCACGGCGCTCGCAAATCTTATAAAAATCGCATCCGTCACAGATTCTCTTGCGGCTAGGTGGGATTTCGGTATCTTCTGTTATTTTGAGCATCTCAGAGGCCACGTGGCGGATCATCTTCTCAAGCTCCGTCAGTTCTTCATCTGAAAGTGACGCAGAAGCTATTTGGCCCGTTCGCAGGCAGTGGATAGTAGCCATCACCTGTCTGTCTGGATACTTCTTTTTAGCCAGCAGTTGATAAATGCTCATTGCCAGGTCGTTCGCAACTTCGGCTTCCGTGACGCTTTCCCGGCCTGATTTGTAGTCTACAATCTCAATAGTCCCATCTGGACGCTCATCCAGCCTGTCGATGCGGCCTATCAGCACGAAATCGCCCATATCTTCACGAAGCTGCCGCTCAGTCATTAGCGTTACAGAACCAGACTTGGAGTTTTCGTAATAATCCTGAAGCAGCCGGACGCCTATTTCCAGATGTTCCCGTTCTTCCTGCCGAGAATTGTAACCCGTGCTTACCCAAGTGTTCTTGAGCCTTTCTGCAAGCTGTTCAGGTGTTTGAGTTTCGTGTCCGCCTGAAGAATGAAAATCCTGAAGCGCCCTGTGGAGCGATCCACCGAAGCTGTTGCCAGCATTAGGTACGTAGTAATACCGCCCGATCTTCGTTACGTAGACCAGTTTGTACATAAGCGGGCATTCAAGGAACATCCTGAGCTTTGTAGGGCTGATTTCAGGCTTCCTCGGCCGCCGTGGTTTTTTACTCTTAGGTTGAATAATCCGTCGTGCCATGAAATTGGATGTAGTGGGAATCTACTACAGTCCATTGTACCATACTTTTATTAAAAGAAGGAGTTGTTTGGGGTACAAATGTTCGATTTTTCAATCTCAGGACCCGCCACAGTGGGAATTTGCACCAGCCTCGGTGGGAATTTGCACCAGCCGTAGAGGAAATTTGTGTCGGCCTCGGGGGGAGAATTTAAACCAACCTCGGGGGGAATTTGCAATTCCCCCCGAGAGATATCATGATCTCAGACAAACACACAGCCCAAACCAGCAGCATAAAGTAGAATCTCTACTCAACAGCCGTTCGTACTTCATCTCACATACACCATACCTGAGATTCTGTTTTCTGTATTTGGACTATTCCACCTGTCCAATACCAGACATAACATCTGCCATGCTTGTGTATTCCTGGTCTGGAAGCTGGTCTAAAACGTCGATTACTTCTTGTGGTGCATTATTGTCTTCTGCGTGGTTAACTAATTCGTCTTTGGATGCGGGGAAATTTATCCCTTCTAAAAAGTTGGCAATGTTTGCGGGTGACCGTCCACCTAGCCCTCTCGCCATATTACTACCTCCTAATTCTGCGAAGAGTTTATTGATGCAAAAAAGGTTATCTGCCAGCAGCCTCATTTACCCCATACATACCAACAGAAAGGGATATTTTATGTCTAGCAGGCATAAAAATTAAGAGAGCCTGGTTTTACCCAGGCTCTCTTAAGAATTTTTTACTGTAGGTGCAACCTGTTCAGAAGCTCACTTGGAACGCAGGCACGCAATCTAGATATGGAAGATAATAGCGTTTTGTTTACCAGCATTACCTGCTCATAAATATCGGTAGGCACCTGAACGGCAACTACTTGTCCGCTCCGCGGGAACACTAGCTCGATCTTTCTTGTGAGCTGCATCCCTCACACCTGCCTTTCAGTCTTAAGTTGTCAAACCGAAGCTGATCTACCTTTCTACAGCCTATATACTGATGTTCGGTATTCAACTTAGAATTCTACAGCCGCTTTGTGCTGTAACAGTTCCTACCTGTCTGACTTTACCAGTGCCTTATATGTTCCAACTCAGTATGAGTAATTTTACTCATTTTCCACATTCCCTTTGCCTGCCAAAGGATTAATAAATCTTAATTGGGTTTTCATGAATAAAATCTGGAAAAAGAGTTAGCATGAGATTAGATTGCCGGATGCTGCAGGCATCCCAATTCAAGACCGTGGGTTTTCCAATTTACGGTTGGGTTTGTATAATTATATAAGGGAGATTCAGTACAGCCAGGGTATTGCTGTGCTCTCATGGTTTTACAAGAGGTAAGGAGAGTATCTTATGCAACAACGACAGTTCTTATTGGGACAGAAGGATATCCCAAAGCAGTGGTATAACATTGCTGCGGACATACCCGTTCCACCACCACCACCGCTTAACCCGGTTACAAAAGAGCCTGCTGGCCCGCAGGATTTAAGTGCAATCTTCTGCAATTCCATTATAGAGCAGGAAATCAGTAACGAACGGTGGATCGACATCCCCGAGCCGGTACTTGATGCGCTTGCCATGTGGCGGCCTTCCCCGCTCTACCGGGCTATCAGGCTGGAAGAGAAACTGGGCACGCCTGCGAAGATCTTCTACAAGTATGAAGGCACAAGTCCGGTTGGAAGCCACAAGCTGAACACTGCGCTTGCCCAGGCTTACTATAACAAGCAGGAAGGGATCAAACGGCTTGCCACTGAAACAGGAGCCGGCCAGTGGGGATGCGCGCTCGCACTTTCCTGCAGTTATTTCGGCATGGAATGCACTGTTTATATGGTAAAGGTGAGTTACCATCAGAAGCCTTATCGTAAGTCGATGATCCAGAGTTTCGGCGCTACCATCTACCCAAGCCCCAGCCCGCAGACAAAATTCGGTAGATCGATTATCGAGAAAGATCCGGACTCTCCGGGAAGCCTTGGCATTGCCATAAGCGAGGCATTGGAAGATACCGTTTCCAACAAGGGTGTAAAGTATTCGCTTGGCAGCGTCTCTAACCATGTATTACTACACCAGACGGTTATTGGCCAGGAATGCAAGAAGCAGATGGAGATGGCCGGTGTGTATCCTGATGTAGTTATTGGATGTGTTGGCGGCGGCAGCAACTTCGCCGGAATAGCATTCCCGTTCATTGCAGACAAGATAGCTGGAAAAGAGGTTCGTGCCGTTGCTGTAGAGCCAACAGCCTGTCCGACGCTTACAAAAGGTGAATACAGGTATGATTTTGGCGATACAGCACAGATGACCCCGCTCTTTAAGATGTATACGCTGGGCAGCGACTTTATGCCGCCCGGAATCCACTCAGGAGGACTTAGGTACCACGGCATGGCCCCGCTAGTGAGCCTTTGCTACGATCAGGGACTCATCGAGGCAGTCGCTTACCCGCAGTTGGATGTATTCGACGCCGCAGTACAGTTCGCCAAGGCTGAGGGTATCATCCCAGCACCTGAGTCATCGCATGCCATTAAATGCGCAATAGACGAAGCGATAAAGGCAAAGGAAGAAGGAAAAGAGAGAGTCATTCTCTTCAATGTAAGTGGAAACGGTTATCTCGATCTGGGAGCATACGACGCCTACTTCGCCGGTCAACTAACTCAGACATAAAAACAGACTGTAGAAAATATGCTTCGGCGCACTCCTTGGGAGTAGCTCATTGAACACTCCCATACAGTGCGCCGAAGATTCGAAGTGATACTCCTATTCGTTGGGCTTGTTATCTATTATTCTATCTATACTGGTTGAAGACCTGTTGTTGATAATAAACAAAAAGAGTCTTGCTATTACTGTCAGCAATATTGCCCATAAAACTACAGACTTACCTATCTGGAAAGATTTGGAATAAGGCCAATAGCCTAAAACATAAGCGATGATGTCTACTCCTACATATATTCCAGTGGCTGCCATACCTATATATGGATTAATCCAGAATTTTGCTGGGAACCTTTCTTGACTGCGCAGTTCGACCAACTTCATCACTACAAATGCAAAACACACCACAGCAAACATTCCGAGTGACACTACGATACGTTCAGTCATTAACAAGCCTCCAATCAACAACATCCGGTTCTCACTATTTTAGGTTTGATATAGAACAGCGCAAGAGGTTTAAGGTCTCTTGTGCTGATTCCATCAACTTCCTTCTCCATTAATGACAAGATACGTCTGCATCAGGTCGATTTTCCATTCACCATCCTGCTTGACGACTATAACTGGGATGCCATTTTTGCAGTTTGGAGGAAGATTATCCTCTCTGAACGCTTCTGCTGGTTTGGGGCCTGGTTTGAAGTTCACCTGCGCTCGTTCAGGTTTGTATTCCACCAGCTTCAGCTCATACTCAATACCTTTGCGGAACGACTTCTCGCCTCCGCCAGAGAATATCTCTTTAAGCTCTGCTTCAACATCGACTCCGGCGATGGCTTTGGCAAACTCGAACATCTTCGATGCATCTTTGGTGAGATACTGCCTGGCTTCAGCCATATCGCCTTCGACTACCATCGAAATGAACGATTGAACAGCAATAACCGGCTGTTGGGGAAGATAGATATACTTCCAGTAAGCGAACCCACTACCGCCGATTATTGCCACTACCAGAAAAGTAAGCGCGAGTATCTTAAACAACCGTCTTCTACCGCGCTGGTTTGCTGGTTCGACAGCATCCGAGCCTGGAAGCGGACTCGAGCATTCCTGGCAGAGTCCTGCTTCAGCCTCATTTTCCGCAGCACATTCAGGGCAGTTAGCCATTTGCACTACTCCTTAGACTGGATAAAATTAAAGCCCCTACGAACCGCAGGGGCAATCAAAATCTAGCCGCCTCAGCCACCGCTTGCTCTAGGTGGCGCAGGCATAGGCCGCGAGGGCATAGAAGGAGTTGACCCACTACCTCCGATGCCTGGTGGTATACTTCCTCCAAAGAGTTCTTTTAATATTTGCTGCTGTCTCTCTTGAGAAATCCTCTTTGTCTCAATAATATCCATTTTCCACTTCCCATCTTCTTTCGCTAACATAAGTGGGAAGCCTTCCAACAGGTATTTTCTTAACAGCTCTCTGGTCTTAGATGGAGGCAGAGAATTCATACCCTCATTGAGCTTATCAGCATTAAGATTGAATACAACCCTGGCAGTGGATTCATCTGAAGATTCCAGCTCCAGGTAATAATCCTTACCTTCAGCAAAGCCTGCCTCATCCGTTTTTTCTTTTAGTTGATTAATCTGGTTTATAAACTGATCATCGGATATCTCTGGCATATCCAGAGAAGCTTTGGTCATATATTTCTTAGCTTTTTCGGCATCGCCATTCATCATGGCGTTCATATACCCTCGCGCCACTCCAAGCGGGGTATTAGCCAGGTAGATAAACTGGTAATATGCAAATCCACCGCCGCCAACAAGCGCAAAAAGCAGCAGTATAGTCGCAATAATAGACCCAATATTGGAACTGCTTTTCGTCTCCGGCTTCCGAGGTCCGCCTCTATATCCCGGAGGTGCTGGCGGAGGAGGCCCATAGGAACTCCTCGGAGGACCATATGGACTTGGCCCTTGAGGAGACTGAGGTCCACCAGGTCCGCCAAGCGGCTGTCCCACAACTGTCATCGGGCCTTCTTGTTCATCAGCCCCTCCATTGAGCGGACCTGGCCTTCCCATTACATTAGCAGGTCCAACAGGCCCAGTACCTGTTGTTGGAGGTGGTTGATTAACAGGTGGAGCGCTGGGTGGTGTTTGTGGTACGTTCGGACCGTTTGAAGGATTCAACGGATTGGGAGGTGGTACGCCTGCCATCGCTGCAGGCTGGACTCCTGAAAGGTCTTCCTGACACTGGAAACAAGATACAGCATCAATCCTGTTTTCAGCACTACACTTCGGGCACTTTTTCATCGCTTGCCGACTCCTTTACGGGATGAGTGCTCTGCGCCGGAAACCAACTTCCTTACCGGTGCTGCTCTCTTGGAAGATGTAAATGCAGTATGTCAGGATTTTACCACACAGTCAAGAATTTTGTTAGCTGTATCTACTAAAAATGCACGAAAGGGGCAGCCAAATAGCTGCCCCTGGAAGTGGAGATGATGTTATACAAAGCCAAATGCAATAATTACATCCGGCTGAAGCTTATTCCTGTGCTACCATCCTGTTGATGCGGTGTTGTAACCTCCTGTTGAGCTGGATGTGCTGTACATCGTCTGTATGAACTGCTGCAAGTCGACTTTCCAGGCTTCGCCTTCTTTGACAAGGTTGAACTCATAGCCTTCTTTGAACCTTGCAGGCAGAGATTCTTCACTGAAACCAAGATTTGGCGCAGGCCCAGGCTTGACTAATATCTTAGCAGATGTCTCATTCAAGGATTTTACCTTTAGAACCCACTGCTTGCCTTCCTCGAAGCCTTCATTTTGGCTGTTAAAGAAATCGAAGTTGATATTAGAACGGCCCAGTCTTTTTGCTTTCTCTACGTTTGCGATTACGACCATCGAATCCTTTGTAATACAGCTCTGCAGGGCAGCAACATCGTTATTGTGGGCAGATGGCACGAATACCCGCATTGCATCAAGCGGACCTTTTGGCAGGTAAACGAACTTCCAATAAAGGAATACACCAACAGCTAAAACGACAATAAGCGTCAATATCGGGCCGATATATGATCCAATTGCAGAGTACTTAACCGGCTTGTCATCTACCCGGTCATGGTACTTCATTCTTGGAGGGGCTTGTACTGTACCGTAAGGATCTGTCTTTGGACCTGCGTAACCACCAGGCGCTGGACCCTGGTATCCACCCAAGGGCTGGCCGACTACGGACTGTACTTCGCTAGATTCGTCCCCGCCAGCAAGCGGACCGCCGCCCGCTCTAACCATACCGCTGTCACCGGCTGAATTCGGGCCTGCTACGGCTGGTTTGTACGCATTGACCGCCCCAGGACCTGCCACTGCCGGCCGGTAGGCTGTGGGTTGCTGGGCAGCTTGCAGCGGTGCACTGCATTCACTGCACTGCACGCTGTCCAGGCTGTTATCAACTCCACACCTTGGACATTTTTTCATCAATATCTTACTCCTTAAATAATAGCTTTGCTTTTTCCTAACCACTTCAGGGAGCTTCCAGAACACGTAATGCACCGAAGACGCTCAAGAATCACTCTGGTTTCCGAATGCAGTGGTCTGTCTCCCAATAGCCTAGACTAAATTCTAGCCACTTTTGTTCCACATACACCGCTCTAAAGTGCTATTCCGTACTAATATGTTAAGTCATCCCGGTCATCTCAGCAGTCTATGGTATATGTTCCTTTCTCTGTTAGAGTGCATAAGATTATATGTGTGAACTCTATCAGTTGAAGCTCCGACAAACAAGACAGCCAAAACATACCTTGAATGACCGTTTAAGATAATCGGATTTTCTTCAGAAAAAGTTAAGTATCAGCCACTATATAACAAAAAACATACGCCGGCGCATATAAGGTATAGAAGCGAGTTTCGAGTGATGAGTGATGAGCAGGGAAGTGCCTCTACTCATCCGGGAAATCTGACCTCATCTGTTCCTGGACGAGTGATAATGTCGATTAAAACTCATAACCGGGCGTCGGCGCAAAAAGCACGCGCCGACGCATATAACTTTACACTTTATTCTTTACACTCTCTTTTCTCTCCTTCTGGTTTTCCGCGTCTCCCTTCATTCCGCATTCCGCATTCCGCACTCCGCACTTGATACATTCCGCACTCGATAGATTTGACCCAAAGTCACCTCATGCGCTACAGTATGTTGATAATCAAACGAACAGCGTGAGGCTTACATGGAACGACTCTGGGCACCCTGGAGGGTGCAGTATATAATGGCAGACCAACCAGAAGGATGTATTTTCTGCGTAAAACCTAAAGAAAATCGAGACCGGGAAAACCTTATCCTTGAACGGGACGACCTTGCGTTCATAATGCTCAATGCATATCCTTATAATAACGGACATTTGATGGCAGCCCCATACCGTCACACGGGCGATATCTCAGACCTGAACGATGATGAAATCCTGTCAGTAATGCGTATGGTGAAGCTGGGTAAAGAGGTGCTCGCTAAGGCATTTTCGCCTGATGGGTTCAACATCGGCATCAATATGGGGCACACTGCAGGCGCAGGAATCGCAGACCACATACACATACACATCGTGCCAAGGTGGAACGGCGATACTAATTTTATGCCTGTCATAGCTGACACTAAAGTTATGCCGCAGGCGCTTTGTGATACCTACGACCAGCTTAAGAAAGCGCTTTCAGACCTGAAAGGGGACAATCTGCAGGAATGACGATTGAACGTGCTTCAGTTATCGAAGAAATTGAGCAGTTGAGGCTTTCAGCGCTTACATGCGATAAATGTGAGCTTGCCCAGACCCGCACAAACGTCGTTTTTGGAGATGGAAATCCCGACACACCACTTGTTATCATCGGTGAAGGACCTGGAGAGAATGAAGATGCCACTGGTAAACCATTCGTCGGACGGGCAGGCGCGCTGTTAGACCAGGTGCTGCGTGAAAACGGCCTCACACGCAAGCACGTTTATATAACCAATGTAATAAAATGCAGAGCATGCATTTCTGAAGGGGGAAGAACAAGAAACCGGCCGCCAAGAACATCTGAAATGGCCGCTTGTATCCCGTGGTTGGAGCGTCAGCTTGAGATAATTCAACCGCTTGTTATTCTGTGCCTTGGAGCACCGGCTGCAAACACAATCATCCACAAAGACTTCCGCATGACCCAGGAAAGAGGCCGGTTCTTCGAGACAAAATATGCCAGATATGCCATTGCCGCGCTGCATCCGGCTTACGTACTAAGGCAGGATGGAGAAATGTACGATCAAACACGCACATCTCTGGTTGCAGACATAGCCGCCGCCCGCCGTAAAGTAATCGAAGCCAGAAAAGAACCTAAACCCACGCTGTTTTAGTCTGTGGGACAAGATACTGTGAATCACTGCAATGTACAAGGCAATGGCCCATCGGTAAACAAACCTCCGATGGGCCGAAATCTTATTAATTAAACCAAACAGGGCTATTTGCTACGCTTTTTGGCCTGCTCGCGAGCTTCTGCGATATACTTCTTATGCCGCTCGTCCGCGCGCCTTCTGGCCTTACGCAGTTCTTTAAGTCTTAATTTCAGCGCAGGTATACCTCCTATTATGGATTGATGGCATTATATCCCTCTCAACCTTAACATGTCAAGTTGTTTGCAGGACTATTAAAAAGACGAGGAAAACCAAAAATCGAGCAAGTAAGCTTTTCTATCTTATCACCTATCTCCGGTTTTCCTCTTTGAAATCTCTTTATCTGCCGGATGAATCAGCTCTGTACCACACTACCAGGCTGCTGTGCTTCTCTCCAGGCCTTAACTCGACTCCTGAAATCAGCTCTCTACCGGTCATCTTGCGTTCCTTCGGCATTAACGATTCGTCTACGAACTCCACAATGTAGTTCATCTCAGGATTTATGCCTTTCAAACTGACGATAATCCCTACCAAATCACATTCCTGCCGTCTGAATGCAAGCACAAGTCCTGCATCCATATCTGGCCGATGAAGCTGGTAAGCCGAGAACTGGTCAGGCGATGCATTGCTCGGCATCAGCGGATAGAAATCACCATACCAGTATGGAGCGTTCTTTTTAGCTTCCTCAACCAGTTTTTTACCTGTCTCAGCCGGGAATTTGGCGTTCATATAGTCCCACTGAGAGATACTCCCTGCGGTAGTGGAGCTTCGGAAGTCGTAAGGATCAACCTGCCATCCGCAGGCCATCGAAAGCGGAACATACTGCCCAAGCCCCAGACTCTGCAGTTGGTTCAGGTCTGCATTACCTGCCCAGCAGTTGGTATCGCTTCTCCACATAGGGATAGACCGCATGCACATTTCAAGGTCTATTCTCCGGCCGCCGCTTGCGCAGTTATCGATAATCAGCCCAGGATGCCTTGCCAAAAGGTCATCCCACATCTTATAAAGCCCTTGTATGTAGAGTATCTCCGTCATGCCTACACGGTCAGGTTCGTCGTTCGCCCGCCAATCTTCAAGCGGGTCCATATTGAAGTCTTGCCTGTAGATGTCCACTCCGTATTCCGTGATCCGCTTTGATAAGAGGTCAGTCATCCATTGCAGTGCCGCAGGTTCACCCAACTTGAATAAACCTTCATGAGATTGACGGTTCTCGTGCCCATAAACAAACTCAGGATGCTGTACGGATACATCAGTTCCCTCGCATACCCTTTCCGGCTCAAACCAGAGCATAAACTTAAGCCCCAGTTTATGACATGCATCGCTAACAGGTTTCAGTCCGTTTGGGAACTCCTCTGGCTTGCAGGTCAAGTTGCCGACACCGTTCGGGAATCCTCCGGGGAACCACGCAGCATCCAGCCATAATGTATCGCATCCTAAATCACAAGCAGCTTTTGCAGCTTCTATCTGACCTGCTTCCGTCCCCCAATCCGGCCTGCTCCGAGAGTAACGGTCGAAGCACTGCAGCGCAAATGGCAGTTGCACAGGCTGCCCGTTCTGTTTTGGAACATACTGAGACAGCATAAGCCTTCTGAATAAGTTATGAGCAGCCTGACAATCCCCTTTCCACGACATGACAAGTATCCTGGGGCTTCTAATCCGCTCGCCGGGATACAGCACGAGATGAGTCTTTTCCATTCCTGCCTTCACGCATGTAGCACCGCTGTAAGGCCGGTCAAAAGATGCCTTCCACTGGCCTGTCCAACCTATTGCCGTTATAATCCCCTCGCCTGAATACTCCAGATTAAAGAATGGAAACGCGCCATTCGATGATCTGCCGCCATACGGAGCGATGTTGATGCTTCTATTTGGCTCGATTTCAGTGTCAAACGGTTGAAAAGTGCTGGAACCGCAGCTATCTCCCTGTATTTGATGCAGTATGACCGGCCTGCCTTCATCTTCAGTGCGTAAACTGGTATCCAGGGCTTGTATGTCCTCGATAATCGGTGTATTGGACTTGCCTGTATTCTCGAAATAGAGCACCCAATCCACTACAGGATATTCTTTGAATGCCTTGACCTCTGCAGTTACCCGCAGACCAGTCTTTGGGTCCGTCCAGTTGATGACCTGCTTAATATAGTCTGTGTTTTCATTGCTGATTGACTCACATTTCCATCCCCGAAGTAACTTCGATGAATGTATGCCATCATATATAAAGGAAAAAGGCAGCCTGGTACTGATAAGACTATCATCCTGATTTTCATCAAGCCAGAGAACGCTGCCATCTTTCATTATGAAACGCGCATCAGCCCAGTCAGACTGGTCATAACCTGCGCCATCATCAGTCGAGTACACTTTGAGAATGATTTCCTCAACACCGGAAGGTATAGGCACACTGACAGGAACAGCTTTATCGCCACCGCGAAGGACTTGAGACCGATAAACCTCCTTGCCAGACATCTCCACAACGAAATTAACGCTTCCATTCTTTCCCTGAGTGTCATGGTTGTTGTCTATCCCAACAGACGCTTCAAAGCGTGCAGCGCCATCAGGAACAGCGACAGCTATCTCGCTGTAGGCATGTGTGCCTAATCCATGCTCAAATTCCTGCTCCCCGATTTTGATGGGTGTTTTTAGACATGACTTGCCAAAACACAAAACTCCATGATCCTGCTTTCGGACCACTACATCCACTTTGGGCTTAAGTGTATCAGTTGCGGGCAGAAAAGACTGTTCAGCCCATTCGATCATTTCTTTCACCTCTATGCCTGAAGTTATGCCATCATATATTCCTGCAGATGAAACTGCAGCAGAAGATGCCATAAAAACAATAACTACCGAAGTAACCATCAGAGTCAGCGAAACAATCTTAAGCATATTGTCTACCTCCACACCTGCATAATATAGCCTGCTGGCTATACTGTCAACTGTCGACAATCAAAAATGTTGAAGATTAAGATGCATAAGCACAGACCAGAAATTTACAGTTACATATCTTGATTTGTATATGATTGTCACAGATGTTCCTCAGTTGACTAACAACCTGCCTGCAAGCTAAAATGACACTGGAATAATAATATTCCGTGCAATAACAGACGCGGATTATTTGTTATCGAGTTTCTTAATCTTTTTTTGCCTCAATACGTGAAACTCGATATTATAGGGGCCAGGAGAAGTTAATAATGGAAACCAGGGAAGCGCCGGTATCCAGTCCGGTGGAGACGAAAGAAGAATTATTAGATTACTTAAGGTCGATGTATGAGATCCGTTTCTTTGAAGACAAGGTCTACAGCCTTCTTCGTGAAGGAACAATCAAAGGAGCATCGCACCTTTACGCAGGCGAGGAAGCGGTAGCTGTCGGCGCCATCGCCGCAATAGAAGAGAAAGACATCATAGCAAGCACTCACAGAGGCCACGGTCACTGCGGAGCTATTGGGAACAAGCACGCCAAGACTGAAGAAGCCAGACAGGACCACTGGAACAAGATGATGGCTGAGCTGATGGGCAAAGCTACCGGTTACTGCAAAGGCCGTGGCGGGTCTATGCATATTGCGGACGTAGAACGGGGCAATCTTGGCTCTACAGGCATTGTTGGAGGAAATATCCCGGTAGCTACAGGCGCAGCGCTTGCCGAAGCACTGAAAGACACCGGAGCAGTTACCCTTTGCTTCTTTGGAGACGGCTCTACCAACACAGGGTCGTTCCATGAAGCGCTCAATATGGGAAGCACAGTTTTATGCGGCCTTCCTGTAGTCTATATTTGCGAGAACAACCTTTACGGTATGTCTGTCCCGTTCAACCAGAAGTCGGTCGAATGTGCTGGGCAGGCCAGCATGATTAAAGATATTATTGAAAGAGCATCATCTTACGGAATCCCTGGCGAAATCGTGGACGGCATGGATGTTCTGGCTGTCAAGGAAGCTGTTTCAAGAGCAGTCGAACGGGCACGCAGAGGTGAAGGCCCCACTTTAATCGAGGCAAAAACTTATAGATGGTACGGCCATTCATCGAGCGACCAGAGAATCTACCGCACCAGAGAAGAAGAAGCTGAGTGGAAAGAGAAAGACCCTCTGACCGTACTCAGAAACAAGCTCATAAACTGGGGAATGGCAACTGAAAAAGAGCTTGATGCCATCCGGGACAAGGCCGAGCAGACCATAGAAACGGCCACCCAGTTCGCTATTGACAGCCCCTACCCTCACGTTTCCGAGCTTATGGACGATGTCTACGTACCCGTGGATGTTGCCAAACTGGAAGCTGAGAAAAAGGCTGAGTCTAAGGTGCTGGACAAGGTTCACAAGGCAGAGGAAGAAATCAGGCAGATTGTCCGAGAGGCTTCAAAAGACGCTGCTAAGGCTGCTCTGCCCAAAATCAAGGTTGACCAGGCCAAGGCCATCGAAGACAAGTATGGGATGAGAGTCATCACCTATGGACAGGCTGTTCTTGAGGCACAGCGAGAAGAAATGCAGCGTGACGAGACGGTTTTCGTCATGGGAGAGGATGTCGGCCTTTACGGAGGCGCTTATGCTGCTACTAGAGGTCTGTATGATGAATTCGGCCCCAGGAGAGTCATAGACACAGCCATTTCCGAGGCTGCAATCGTCGGAGCAGCAGGCGGAGCAGCTATGAGAGGCACCAGGCCCATCGCTGAGATAATGTATATAGACTTCATGACCATCGCTTCTGACCAGTTAATCCACAATGTAGGCTACAACCGCTACATGTTCGGCGGAAAGACGAAGGTTCCGTGCGTTATCAGGACGGAAGGCGGTGTAGGGCGCAGTATAGCAGCCCACCACTCCGAAAGTCTTGAAGCGATGTTCCTCCATGTGCCTGGAATCTATGTTGTAATGCCTTCCACACCGTATGATGCAAAGGGACTCTTGAAAGCGGCGATCAGGGATGACAACCCGGTGCTTTTCATCGAGCACAAGGTGCTTTACTCCGCTGTCATGGGGCCTGTTCCTGAGGAAGATTACATAATCCCGCTGGGAGTAGCCGATATCAAGCGTCAGGGCAAGCATGCGACGGTAATTGCTTACTCCAGGATGCTCCATTTTGCTATGGATGCAGCACTTGAGATGGAAAAAGATGGAATCGATGTCGAAATCATCGACCCAAGGACACTCAACCCGCTCGATATAGACACAATCGCCAAGTCGGTGCGTAAAACAGG
>JAKPFN010000042.1 GCA_029551395.1 Armatimonadota bacterium
GGCTAGACCAAACATCCCAGAGCCAGTAAGATTATCAACAATGCCCTTCACACTATCAGGAAGAAAAGCCTTAATGGCACCTAATGCTGCGGAGGGAATAGCCTTTAGAGCAGCACCAATAGACGCCAAAGAACCTGTACCGATAGCATTGACTAGACTGCCTGCCTGTGTGCCCGCCAGCGCAGGGTCCACACCAGCAGCGATGAGTTGGTCAGCAATGCTGGAGGTTTGCGCAGCAGCACCAAGCCCTGCGTTAGCCAGCGCACTCATACCCAAGGCAGTGGCAGCAAAGGCAACTAAGCCGCTCCAGTCATGGTTAGTAGTTTGCTGGTAGTAAGGTTCACGAACAAGGTTGCCTTGGCTATCATATTCAGCCCAAAAAGCTCCACGACCGGGAGTGCCATCAGAATCAATGTTATCAAGAATAGGAACGCGAAACCGATCTTGCCCAACCTTTTCAGCATAGGCCCCATCGGCAGTCTTGTAAGTTGTGTCTCCACCTTCCGCGCCAGGAACGGTGGTAATCTTGCCGACTTTAGCGGCAGCTTGAGCCAGTTGGTCTTTCAGTGCCATTATTTATCCTTAGCTGTAGAGCATACCGTTAGCCGACATCCTCTGCTGCATCGGAGTCTGCACAGCATTCTGAGCCTGCCATGCAGATGAATCCCCAACAGTGGGATATGTAATCTGAGGCTGATTAGTAGTCAAAGGTGATTGCGGGGTCATCATCGGAGCTTGCATCACCGTCCCGCTGCTGATCGGTGATGCTGTCGGAAAAGACGGCGTAGGGGTAGGAATCTGGCTACGCAGTGTCTTCAGGCTTTCGAGATAGTCGTTATAGGGCTTGGCTTGCTGGTTGCCCTGATCCAGCGTAGGCATCAGAGGAACACCTTTAGCCTGAGCAATCTGATTAATATCCCATGTGCCGAACTTCTGTTGAAGGTATTCGCGAGGATCAATGGACGACATCCCGTAGGTGATAGGACCGCCGCCAGGAAACCACGAATGATTACCAAGCTGTACCATCTGCAAAGCTTCCCACTCCTCCGGTGTCAGAACACCCTGTAGGGCTTCATTAAAGCCCGCCTGAGCCCCGTTCTGGGCTTGGAGGTATGCAGCATAGTTCCCAGCATACCACTGGTCATCCTGACCCGCTACACGGCTGTATTGAGAGCCTTCAAAGTTGGGGTTCAAAGGATTGAGTTGCTGGTCAGTAAGCATACCAGACTGGAACTGGGAAGGCACAGGAATCCACTGCGTGCCCTGTGGTGTAGCTTGCTGTGTAACTTCAGTATTAATCGGAAAGGCAGCGCGAAAGTCTGCCCAACTTGCGCCGGGATTCTGAGCCTGGAATTGCTGCCAGATTTGTTCAGTCAAGGCGCTATTTGTGTTGTCGAGACGAGGCATTAGAATGTCCCTCCATCAATCGTACCGGAACCACTAAGAGTCCCAGACAAGGTATTCGTACCAGAAAGGGTGATAGACGAGTATGTAGCCCCGCTAGCGTCCTGCTTGGATGAGATAGCTGTGGCAATGTTGTCAAACTCTGTGTTCAGAGCAGCCCCAAGGATAAGCTTCGCAGGGTCACCTGTGATAAGAGCATCCTTAGCTGCAAAGTTAACTGTCTTGGTATAGTCGCTCATGTTGTGCTGATCCTTCCTTTCTTGGTGAACACGTCCACCTGTTGAATACTAAATGGATAGTTTTTGATAGGTACTTGGATTCCGATCTGAAAGACTCTACCGTAGTGGCTCAGATTTTGCCGTACTGTACGAATAACAGTAACATCAGAACCATACTCTCCAATAGCGTACTCAGAAACATTGTATTCAGAAGCAGTGCCCTTAGAAGGGAAGCGTGTTTGTGCTTGATAAGAAAGTCCAGCATAGTTTGTACCCCACAAGAATCTAATTAGATAGTTACTCCCTCCATAGCCTGTAAGCCGAAGGAACTTCAAGATAGACTCGAATGCAATGTCCTCACCATGAAGGTGACTACTGATGTAAGACATTTCGTATTGTGCGCCATCGTCTGTGTAGAGCGTGGAAGCTTTACCAACTGTGCCTGCGAAACCGTACAGGAAATCCCTGTTAAGTCTGTAGCACATGGAATAGGGCGCAATAGTCCATGTAGTTACACGATGAGATCCGTCTTCCAGCTTCTGTTTTAGGTCGAAGACCCAAGATTTACCAAGCAGCGGGAAACTAAGGATATATTGACCATCTAGTTCATTGTAACCAGACTTAACCCAGTCATTGCTGTTGTTTAAGGCTACATCCTGCATCAGACGATCGCGAACATTCTTGCTCACGTCATTGAGTGGAGCAGACTTCTGAATCAGTACACGGCTCAGGCTACGGACCCCAGTATCAGACAGGAAGACAATATCGTTACCAAGATTAATTACGCTATCCCTAGAGATACAACCAACACCGTAGATTGTATCTTCCAAGGTGAGGTTAGTTGATGGATCACCGGCAGCACCTGTGTAGATAATGATTACCTTGTCACAGAAGATAACAAGCTTGCCGTTGAATGCAGCCAAGGCAGTCACAGGACGCAGGTTGCCGGGATAGACGCTACGAAGGTCAAGAGAGCCACTTCCGCCACCTGTCCAG
>JAKPFN010000165.1 GCA_029551395.1 Armatimonadota bacterium
GTAGTTAAACGGTCCCCACTGGCTTTCAACGATGTTGCCAGCCCATTCAGGATTGGCGGCAATCATGTCATCCAAGGGCATTACGCGGCCTGACTTGACCAGGTTTGCGCCGAAGCTACCACTCCAGGACATAAATACATCCGGAATTTCTGAAGAACCAATCAGGACACGGATCTTTTCCTTGTATGAATCGTTAAGCACCGGATCGATCAGCACAATGTCGATATTGGGATTTGCTTCTTCAAATTTCGCGATGACAGCGTCCATGTAAGGACCCTTCGGCTCACTAGGCCAGCGATGGAAGAAGCGAAGCGTGATTTTTTCCTCCGCCACAGCGGACGAAAGAGTGACCATCAGCCCCATGGTTAGGATAGCGACAAGGAACAGAGCTAGCAGTTTCTTCATGGTTTTTCCTCCTATGGTTTTTATATCCTCACACGCTCTTCTGAGCAGAGGTAACAAAATCAGTAAGGCATTTGCCACATGTAGCGACGAACAGAGAGTGGATGTCCGCGGTGATAAGCCAGTGCGTCAGCGTACTGTCGAAGCACAACGCCAGCTATGAGTGGTGCCAAGTAGCCGCGCAGGTCTTCAGAGATCTCATGCATATCAAAGGAAGCAGTGTCGATGACTTCCACACGATCTGAGAACTTACGGGCAAAGTCCAAAGCTCGCTCATCCAAGAAACGTGTTTTGCCACTATTGAGAATAATTATAAAGGGCACGTCGTAGTCCGTGATTTCAAAGGGACCGTGGAAGTATTCACCTGAGTGGATGGACTGCGAGTTTATCCACAGCATTTCCATCAGCAGGCATATCGCAAAGGAGTAAGCAACCCCATAACACTCGCCTGAAGACATGGTGTAGATGAGCGGCTCACGCTTATAGGCTATACCATATGCCTTGGCTGCCGGAAGAGTAGCAGCCTTGTTACGCGCAACAACGTCATCCAATAATTCCAGTTCCATCATCGCGCGGTCATACTTCTCATTGGGTTTGAGGATGTTAAGTAAACCAAACACTAGACGAAACAACATGGGACTGTTGGTTTGTGAAGGCTTGGAATCTGGGCCCCAGGTGTAAGAAATGCCATATTCCGCAGCCAGCCAGAGCTCAGATTCCGGTTTGAAGGATAGACAGATTGTTAATGCACCGGCTTCACGCGCTTTCTTGGTGGCGTCTATTGTTTCAGGCGTGTTGCCACTATGGGAACAAGTAATCACAAGACTTGTCTCTCCCAGAGCCTTTGGCTGACGATAATTAAATTCATTGCTGGTATACACTGCGGAAGGCTTTTCGGATTCCACATCGCAGATGTACTGAACAGGTTCAAAAATAGCTTTTGAACCTCCGCACGCGACAAAGTAGATGTTGTTGATCGTTCTACGCCTGATTGCGTCCAGCGCTTCCTGAAGCTCTTGGGCTTGTTTGGTATTCATTTTCATCCCTCCATGCTTATTATTCTACTACCCTTCAATACATAACATCATAATACGTTATATAACGATTTATACAGTAATACAGATCGACAGAACTGTCAAGTACATAAATAAATAATTTATGTTCCGAGAACTTGAAATCTATGAATGGTCATGTTGATGAGTACGACGTTCCTAAAGGTATCCTAAAGATTGGAGATTATCTTTTTACTACAGCCCAGTAGCGGCGGAATGTAATGGCTTGCGGGATTATTTATACCTGAAGATAACTCAAAATCAGAGCAGCTTGTCGATATTGCTACTGCTTGCGGTTATCCTGGAATTTTTCGCTTGGGAGCCGGGGGTAATATTGTAATTGATTTGGAAGTATTAAAGATAGAACCGT
>JAKPFN010000072.1 GCA_029551395.1 Armatimonadota bacterium
TGTTTTCATCATAGATGATGGAGCTAATCAAATAACAGTCGAGTTGCATCAAGTAACTGCTCCGCCATTAGATAGTTTTGTTGCAGTCACAGGAGCATTAGGCGCTGATTCCTTAGGGCCAGTGCTTCGAGTGAACTCGGATTCTGATATTAGAATCTATCAAGAATAAGAGGGTGAGAAAGGCTGCTGCTGAGAATAAGGGCAATATCTACCCGCAGCTTTTGGCCATGTATCATTTGGACTGGTTCATAGCGTAAACAAACAGGCACATATAATTCGTTGTCTCCATTGCCAAAATCCTCAAATTCTCTGCTGTAAGTGCAGGGAAAATCTTCTTCTGAGTCGTAATATCCATCATGAGCATTCGCGTAACTTCCTTTGAAGGTCATACTTTTAGGTTAGTTGCTGATAATAACCAGGTTTCTGAAAGGAGAAAATATTTGAGAATATCGATTATTCTAGTTGCCTGTGCTGTGTTGCTTGGAATAGTTGCCAACGCAGCATATACTATTGAACTTGCGCCTGGATTCCAGTTCTCGGGCTATATGCAGAACAGAGGTTATAATGGTGACGGCATAAATACCACGTATAAGCCGGAGAGAGTAGCTCTATCTACAACAGCAACGCTTCCGAACGACAGCCTTATTTATGCTGAGGTAAATTATCATGCCTGGGCTTCAGACCGGCCATTTTATCTCGAAAGTGCATATTATGATAGGCCGCTGGGTGATGGTCGGCTTCGAGTAGGAAAAGGCAGAAGGCTCACATTTGGTATCGTTCCCACATTCACGAACAGGAAGACTTCTAATTATGGAATTGTATCAGAGGCAGCGACTCAGGATAGAGTAGAAGCTGTTCAGTATACTGTGAAGAAAGGCGATATAGACTGGGGCATAGACATTCAGAGAGCTAATCGCCTTGGAACCAGAGCTATAGGTGAAATTCCTGATGAGGCAGACAGGAACGCAAGCCATACCGTGCGTCATCTTTGCATGAGAGAGATTAGAGGCGCGCCGAGTCATGAACTTGAGCTTTCGACAAGAGTCGGTAAGAGTTGGAAGAATGGTCTGAATGCTGGGTTATCGCTTTCGGCTGCAAAACTCGATGATCGTGATCTTGTTGCATTGACGACTTCATCATCTACCAACAGTCTTACGCCAGGCGCGACACCTTCGCTTCTGCCTGCAGGTACAACAAATGACAACAAGCTTATCTTGGGGCTGGATTTCGCATTGAAGCGGCCTTCCGGTATAGTTCTACAAGGTGAAGCCTTCGATTTCAATGTAAGTAAGCTTAATTATAACGCTTGGTATCTTCTCCTTGGTCTGGAAAGGCCAAACGGATGGAAGTTCTATACTCGTTATGCCGAACAAAACATGGATGTCGCACCGACAACTAATCCGCTGTCATGGGATGTTCAGCAGACGGTATTTTCCATTGTTCAGCCGCTTAACAAGAATATGTGGCTGCAGTATGAGTATGAGATCAACTCTGAAGACACGGATACTGGAGCTAAGGTAGACAATAATATCTTCTTTACGGAGATGTATTTTAGGTTCTAATTCCAATTTAATAAGATAAACGGATTGGAGACCTGGTACGTGGGTATCAGGTCTCTCATTTTGCTCGTAATGCTTGTGTTGTTTGCCTCCTTTGGGTAGAATGCACTTACAGCCTTTGTAAGCAGATTCTATGGGAAACTGGGTGCATTATGAGAAAAGGCCTGATTCTACTGGTTCTGCTCATCATTCTGGTCTGCGTGTCTTTTTTTCTCCATCAAAGCGCTGCCTCCGACACGCCTGAAGATCAGATAAAGCTCATGGTTTGGGGACCTCAACCGCTTGAATGGGCTGCCGGACAGCGGGCAATGATTGCAGAGTTCGAACGAAGGCATCCGGGAGTCAAAGTAAGTATGCTTTCGATGGGCGCTGGACAGATGAACCCGCAGAAGCTCATGACATCCATTGTTGGTAAGAAACCTCCAGATGTTATCAATCAAGACCGTTTCACCATTGGAGATTGGGCTTCCCGTGGCACTTTTAAACCTTTAAACGGCCTGATAGAACGGGATAAAAACAAGCCGTATGGCATAAGACCTGAAGACTACTATGAACCTTGCTGGAATGAAGCCAAATATAACGGCAAAGTCTTTGCAATCCCCAACTCGACTGATACTCGCTTCCTTTATTATAATCGTGACCTGTTTCGTGCTGCTGGTCTTGATCCGAACCGGCCACCTGAAACATGGGAAGAGCTTTTTGAGTATTCGAAGAAACTGACTACCTACAACAAGGATGGCTCGCTGAATCGCATCGGTTTTATCCCAAACTGGGGTAACTGTTGGCTATATCTGTATAGTTGGGCCAACGATGGTGAGTTTATGAGTCCCGATGGCAGGACATGCACTCTGAACCATCTGCATGTAGTTGAATCTCTTGAGTACATTGTAAGCTTCTACGACGAATTCCAGGGCGCGGAGCGGCTTGATACCTTCCAGCAGGGGTTCAAAAGCGGTGCAATGGATCCCTTCATAACCGGGAAGGTTGCAATGAAGATAGATGTTGACCAGGCGATGGCTAATATTGCGCGTTATGCGCCTGATACCGATTTTGGAGTTGCGCCTGCCCCTGTTCCAGCCGAACGCATCAGGCAGACTTATCCCAATTTTATAACAGCGGGGTTAAATGTCCCGCGTCATGTGCCCAAGTCCGAATACAGATCGTTTCCCAAACCGGAACGTGGCCGGTTCAATGGCCAGCCGAGGTATATCACATGGTCAGGCGGGTTCAGTTGGGCGATACCTCGCGGAGCAAGGCACCCGGAGCTTTCCTGGGAGTTCATTAAGTGGATGACAAGTCCCGAAGCCGCTTTGATAGGCGCTCGCGCACAAAAAGCCTATAATGAGTCCGTCGGCCAATCTTACGTTCCTTCAATGCACGCCAACAGAAGAGTCAACGAAGCTGTTTTTAGCAAGTGCGGCCCTAAGTCTCCGAAGTTCAAAGACTCTTTTAACTTTGCGCTTCAGCTAATGGACTACTCCAAATACCGTCCTGTAACGTTTGTTGGACAAAGGCTGTGGGATGAACAAGCCAGAGCGATGGATGAAGCCATTCATCACGAACAAACCAGCCTTTCTGCCAAGCAAGCACTGGACAAAGGCACAAGAACTGTCCAGATGGAACTGGATAAGGCTTATAAACGGCTGCAATATCCAGTTGTGCCGATGGCTGTGCTGTGGGTTGCTATTATCGCTGTGGTTCTGCTTATAATCGGCATCGTCTATCTGAAAATCCGACAGATGGGGCAGGTAGGCAGGCTGATGAGAAGCGAAGCTGTTGCAGGTTATCTGTTTGCATCTCCCTGGATCATCGGATTCTTGATATTTACATTGGGTCCGGTGGTCGTTTCTGTAGTGTTCAGCTTTTGTGATTATGATGTGCTCCACGAAGCTCGATGGGTTGGATTAGGCAATTATTATGATCTGCTTACTTACGATTGGCCTTTGCTTTCGAAAGCGCTTTACAATGCGGCATATCTGGCAATCTTTGGAATTGTGCTTGGCACGGTAACAGGATTAGGCATCGCAATGCTTCTCAATACACGGGTCACTGGGATGGCCTGGTACAGGACAATTTATTATCTTCCTGCAATCCTCCCCGTAGTGGCTTCTGCTGTGTTATGGATATGGGTGCTTAATCCAGAGTATGGGATAATCAACGCCGCCTGGAAGCTCACGCTGGGACAGTGGTTTGGTCTCAAAGCTCCTGGGTGGCTGGCTGTTCCTGAATGGTCTAAGCCTGCGCTTGTCTTGATGGGCTTGTGGGGCGCAGGTGGCGGCATGATATTATGGCTGGCTGGCCTGCAAGGAATACCTCAGCATCTCTATGAGGCAGCCGAGCTGGATGGAGCCGGTAAATGGCAGAGATTCAGACACGTTACGCTGCCGATGCTTACCCCATATCTCTTCTTTAACACGATTATGGGAACGATTAGCGCAATCCAGACGTTCGACAGTGTCTATGTGATGACATCAGGCACCGGTGGCCCTTTGGACTCGACAATGGTTCCTGTGCTTTATTTGTTCAATAATGCTTTTACTTACTTCAAGATGGGTTATGCATCGGCTTTGGCCTGGTTGTTGTTTGTGCTGATACTGGTACTTATGCTTGTGCAGCTCAAGATAGCGCCAAGATGGGTCCATTATGAGTCGGAGAAGGAAGAATGACACCTGTGGTTTGGTTGATTGCGGTAGTTCTCGCTTACTTTGCTTTGGGATACTGGCTCTATCTGGCAGTCGATACGCTGCAGCGGCGGCGGCGTTTACATCTCATTTCATTGGTTGCTATCGCAGCATTAGCAATGTTTATTTTAAAGCTGGATTCTGCAGGTTTTCAATGGAAGTTGCTGACAGCTTGTTCAACTGTTGTAGCTGGATCGATCGCTCATCAAAAGCTTCTTTTTAATACGAATTCATCGCCGCAGGAGAGAAAACGACGGCGGGCATTGAAACGTCAAGTGAGACTGCATCTGGTCTTAGCCACAGGTGCGGTTGTTTTTTTGATGCCATTTGTATGGATGCTCTCTACATCTCTGAAACCGGATTCAGAGTCGAATCACTATCCACCAGAGTTCATCCCCAGACGGCCTGTAAAGGTTTCTGTTGATGGACGGCAGTATGACCTTGGGCTTATGGGCCAGGATAAAACAAAGGTAGCAATCATAACAAGGGCAGGGGAGAACCGAAGAGTAAGATTGCTGGATGCACCTGATGTATCCCAGGAGCTTCTGGTGAACGCAGACGAGATCCATGAAGTCAGGAAACCGACGCTTCTCTGGAATAATTATGCCGAAGCTATTGCCTATCTGCCTTTTGAGTATAAAAATGGGCTGGTACCGCTTTTGAACACACTTTATGTCACGCTGCTTTCGATTATTGGGACGCTTTTATCGAGTTCGCTTGTTGCTTACTCATTTGCTCGGCTCAGATGGCCGGGACGGGATGTGCTTTTTGTAGTTATGCTGGCTACAATGATGATCCCCGGTGCAGTGACAATGCTTCCTGTATTCCTTATCTTCCGATGGCTTGGCTGGGTAGACACATTGAGGCCTTTATGGGTTACTTCATTCCTTGGGAGCGCGTTTTTCATCTTCCTCCTGCGGCAGTTCTTTATGACGATTCCGAATGATCTTGAAGATGCAGCGCGAATCGATGGCTGTGGCTTTTTTGGGATTTACTGGAGGATTATGCTGCCTCTGATAAAACCAGCATTGGCTGCTGTGACCATAATGACCTTTATGGCTACCTGGAATAACTTCATGGGGCCGCTTATTTATATAAGTTCACCAGAAAAGATGACTGTGGCCTATGCGCTTCAGTTGTTCCAAAGCATGCATGGCGCAAACCATGCAATGATGATGGCCGCCGCGACAATCGTAATGCTGCCAGTTTTGGCAATCTTCTTCTTCACGCAACGCTACTTCATTCAGGGAGTGACTCTGACTGGAATTAAAGGCTAGCAGTCTTAGAACTTGATCCCTACTTTCTGCACTTCCTGATATGGCAGCAGCCAGACGAGTGATTCATCATGCAGGTCTACTACCTGTATCCGGTTTCCAAATGGGTCACGGAAATCGCATCTGAACCCGGGGTTAAGCTCAAGCCCATATTTCTTTGTTATTTTATCTCTAACTTCTGCAAGCTGCTTTTCATCTCTTACGATTATCCCAAAATGCCTCATTCTGTCCGGCTTTACCTCATCGACCTCAAACATAGCCAGAAACTGGTGTTCTCCCAGCCGAAAGAAAGCATTGCCTTCACCTTCATCCAGTTTTTCAAGGTTAAACACGTCCTGGTAGAAGTTTACTGCTTCATCGATGTTATCGACCTCTATAGCAACGTGATTGCATCCATAGACTTGAACGCTCATCAGATAGATCTCCTTCCCAGACGCTTTGGAATGGCTTTTAGTCGATATATTACCCACAGTGCTTGCAAACTTACCCATTTATGCCTAAGTCAGCTTGTTACCAATACCACAACTGAGGGTAGTATATTTCTGATTGCATGGAGGTGAGAAATGGCTGATAAGTCTTATGACTACATAATCGTGGGTGCAAATCTGGCTGGAGCTTCGGCAGTTGAAGGTATCAGGGGTGTGGACAAAGAAGGTTCAATACTGCTTTTAGGCTCTGAGCAGCATTTGCCTTATAACCGTCCTCCTCTTTCCAAGAAACTATGGTTCGGTCAGAAGAAGGTAGAGGATATTTTTGTTTATGATGAGCAATTCTACAAAGACAACAATGTCAATTTGTCTTTATGCACTGCTGTAGTCGGCGTGGATGCACATTCCAAGATAGTTCACGATGCTATGGGAAACTTATACACTTATGGTAAGCTCCTTCTAGCTACGGGCGGCTATCCTAAACGGCTGACTATCCCCGGCGGAGATCTGCCAGATATTATTTACTACAGGTATCTTGGGGATTATCTCAAGTCCCGCGAGCAAGCGTCTGAAGGAAAATCTGCTCTCGTCATCGGCGGAGGATTTATTGGTTCGGAGTTAGCTGCCGCTTTGAACGCGAACAAGGTCGATGTGACTATCATTTATCCTGAGCAGTACATCGTTCAAAGAGTGTTTCCAGAGGGGTTAGGCCGTGCAATCGAGCGGGATTATGACAGTAGAGGTATTAAAATCCTTTCAGAAGATGTTCCAACTTCTATAGAGCAGCGTGGAAACAGATTCCTGACGATGACCGGAAAAGGCAAAGCTATCGAATCCGATATGGTGATAGTCGGCATAGGCATCGATCCATCAGTGCAGCTTGCAGAAGATGCCGGCCTGGCTGTTAAGAATGGGATACTGGTGAATGATCGGCTGCAAACCTCTGATCCGAACATATATGCAGCCGGAGACAACGCTTTCTTCCCATATCTGGCGCTGGACAAACAGGTTCGCATAGAACATTGGGACAATGCACTTAACCAGGGTTTGCATGCTGGCAGAAATATGGCCGGTGTCAACGAGCCATTCACCTACATGCCATACTTCTTCTCCGATCTCTTTGATTTTGGTTATGAGGCAGTCGGAGATATAGACTCCAGGCTGGATATTGTTACTGATTGGCAAAAGGAGAATGATACAGGTGTTATTTACTATCTTAAAGATGGTATAGTGCGCGGTGTTATGCTGTGTAACGTTTGGGAGAAACTGGATGCTGCCAGGGAGATAATCAGAAAAGGCGAAAAAATGACTTCTGAAGACCTACGCGGCGCAATCAAGTAAAGAAGGGAGGTTGTCAAATGCAACTGTCGCAGGAAAAATGTATACCTTGCCAGGTAGGAACTCCAACCATTCCCAAAGAGGAAGCTGAAGAACTCCTGAAGGAAATTCCAGACTGGAAGTTGAAGGATAGTAAGTCTATTGAGCGCAAATTCAAGCTCGGAGACTTCAAACAGGCTATAGAATTCGTCAATAGAATCGCTGAAGTGGCAGAAGCAGAGGAGCATCATCCTGATATTTGCATTTATTACGATGAGGTAAATATCGAGCTTTGGACACATAAAATCGGCGGTCTTTCAAGAAACGATTTTATATTGGCTGCAAAGATAGACGAGATAATGGCGGAATATGAGTAAAACAGAGATGAAAGGCAAAACTGCTCTCATAACAGGTGCTGCAAAAAGGATCGGCAGAGCTACAGCGCTTGCGCTTGCAGATGAGGGAGTCAACATAGCAATACACTACAACACTTCAGAAGGTGAAGCTAAAAACCTTGCCCTGGAGCTTGAGTCTTGTGGTGTGAAAGCCTGGACAATCCAGGCAGACTTTGATGTACAGGAGCAGTATGAGACTCTCATCGAACGCACCCTGGAGCTTACCGGTTCGCTGGATATCCTGGTCAATAACGCTTCGATTTTCCCCTTCGAGAAGCTGGAAGATGTTACCTTGGACAGCCTGATCAAGAACATGGAAGTCAATGCCTGGGTGCCTTTTGTTCTCAGCCGATCTTTCAAAGAGCTTGTAGGGAAGGGGAAGATCATCAATCTCGAAGACAGCCGTACCAGCGGGTACGACTGGTCTCATATCGGCTACATAATGAGCAAGCACGTCCTGGCAGCTTTTACCAGATACACAGCGCTTGCCTATGCGCCGGATATTACAGTAAATGCCGTCGCACCAGGATTGATTCTTCCGCCTCCCGGTAAAGATCAAAGCTATCTGGATCGGCTTGTCGGCACTGTTCCTCTCAAACGCCACGGAGAGGCTGAGGATATTGCTGAAGCAGTAGTTTTTCTTGCTAAAAGCAGCTTCATCACTGGAGAAGTAATATATGTAGATGGAGGACGACACCTGAAAGAGTATTCCAATGGATAAAATCTTCATCAAAGACCTGTTGGCGCGGGCGATTATCGGTGTAAGAGAAGAAGAGCGGCGGGAAAAGCAAGATGTTATCCTGAACATCGTTTTATGGATTGATCTCTCCAAGCCTGGAAAAACAGATGACTTTAAGGATGCAGTTGACTACAGCATGATCAAGCATCAAGTGCTGAATCTGGTAGAAAACTCCTACTTCTACCTTGTGGAAGCACTGGCTGAGCATGTTGCCGGTTTATGCCTGGAGAATCCTGCAGTGCAGCAGGTGCAGGTGACCGTTGAAAAGCCCTCAGCGCTCAGATTTGCTCGAAGTGTCGGCGTGGAAATAACCCGTTCCCGTCAGTAAGTTATGTCTCGCGTTTACATAGGAATTGGAAGTAACATCGACCCTGAGAGGAACATTCTTGAAGCTGTAAGGCAACTACAGTGCAGCCTGCATTTGACATCCGTATCTACGTTTTACCTGACTGAACCTGAATGCTATCCTGATCAACCGAAATTCATAAACGGAGTAGTATCTGCAGAAACAGATTTATCTCCAGAAGATTTGAAATTCAATGTGCTTCGGTGCATTGAAGCCAGATTGGGTAGACGGCGCGGAGATAATAAATACGCTCCTCGCACCATTGATTTAGATATTCTTCTATACGACCAGCTTATAGTGCAGTCGGACAATCTCGTAATTCCTGACCCAGATATATTTAACCGCCCGTTCTATGCTATACCATTATGTGAACTGCAACCGGACCTTGTTCTCCCTGGTTCAGGTATCCCCGTCTGCGATCTTGCCAAACGCTTTACTGAGCACAACATGACGCCCTTACCCGTACTTACCAAAGTGCTTCGGGCTGAGTTGGCTAAGTAACCTTATCTTTGTAAACAACGAGTGTGGCTCGACAGGATTTTGGGTATTTGCCATTTGACGGCAGGTTACTGCCGAAGGTCATCTAAGCCATTGGAGGAAGTATCTATGCCTGAGTTTGTGAATCCATTTTCTGGGTTAGTGTCCCGAGAAATGACACACACAGAGTTAGTAAGGGCGATTATGCTGGACATTGCAGCAGAACTGGAGGCTGTGCATCTTTACTTGGCTCATATGGACGCAACCAGCAACGAAGATGCAAGGAAGGTACTCTATGACATAGCACTTGAGGAACTTGTGCATGCTGGTGAGTTCACGAGTTTGCTCTACAGACTGGATCCCATATCAGGAGAGAAGGCTAAAGAAGGATTTGATGAGGTAGCTGAACTGCTAAAAAGTAAGGCGCCGTTAGAAGTTTCGCCTACCAGTGGAAATGCAGAAGAAGAGTCTCAAGGTGAGCAAGTTGCTGCTCCACAGGGATTGACAGTAGGAGACCTGATAGGCCAGAATCCGAATACATAAACAGGCAGAAAAGGATGGTTAGCATGTTTATGCAGCGAACATTGTTTATTGTGATGTTGCTTCTTGCACTCACATTTGTTGCTGCTCAAGAGGAAGAGCAACCTTTCGATGAATGGGCAGACACACCGGCTGTGACTTTAGAAGGATGCGGCACATTTCCTACTGTACGGGTAATAATAGACGGTCAAGAAACAGAGAACCGTGGGTTTATATGCAATGGGAGGACTTATTTAGCTGCAAGAGAGATTCTGGAGCGCCTTGGCGGAACCGTAGTCTGGATGCAGAATGAACAGGCTTTTTATGCACAGTTTCCAGAGCATCAGCGGACTGTCCGAGTGGCAGTTGGGTCAAGGACGGTGCGAATATATGCATACAATAATGCAGTGAGAACAGGCGCGGGTAGTGAGGTTAGAACGCTTCATCTCAGCGCTGCACCTATTATATGTGAAGGTCGCACGTATGCCCCAGTAAGGGCTGCCGCGCAGTCTGTTGGTGGTTCGGTTCATTATGATGCGCGGAATCGAGTTGTTTATATTACTTCGCCGCGTGTAGCTAGCAATTGATCAATAGTTATATGAAGCCATGAAGCTGTTAAATATACTGGTTATACTTGCTTTATTGTTTGCGGAGGCTGCATTTGGCCAAAGCATATCAATTACCGGCCCAAATCGGGCTGCAATGCTTGAAGGAGAGATATATAGGATAGCCTGGACAGCATCTGGTGTAACAAGTGTAAGTGTAGTTGCGGATGGAGAAAGAACACCGCTTGGGACAGAGTCTCGGGGTAGTTTCTCATATACAATTGCCGAAAGCGTGCCGGCAAGGCAACGTTCAGTAGAATGGACTGTGCCTTGGATAGATTCAGTCAAATTCACCATAAGAGTTAAAGGCTATAACTCAGCAGGCCAGCAAGTCACTGAAGCAAAACGAAGATATGGGTTTAGACCTGCCACATTGGCAAATCGGCTGGCGGATGGAATATATCTGGATTTGTCCTCTAGAGAGAATCAGAGATTGTACGTTCAGAAGAATTATAGGATCATAGAGGCATATATATCCAGTTCATCACAAAGCTACAATTGGAGACCGTCAGGTAGTCATATCCCATCACCGCATGACCATGCCGGAGTATTCAGTGTGCTGACAAAATCAAGGCTGCATTGGTCAACACTGTTCAATGTGGAAATGCCTTACGCTATGCGTTATCACGGAGGGCATTTTATCCATGCAACCAGCCCTAACTTGTATAAATATTTAGGCCAGCCTGCATCCTCAGGATGCAACAGGCTGACCTTGCACGATGCACGCAAACTTTACCACTCTACACCCATCGGCACAAGAGTAGAAGTCATTGGGCCTGGAGGTTAGCTTTTCCTTGCTTGTGATGATGCCAGGATAGCCGCACCTAGAGCGCCGGTCATTTGAGGATTCGGAGCTATTTTGACAGGATAGCTGAGGACATGTTCCAGCGCTCGGTCCATACCGGAAACCATCGCAACCCCGCCGGTAAATACCACTGGCGGAGTTATGCTTTTTCCTGCCATAGTGGCGATGCGTGTTGCTATCGAGTTTTGAACTCCTGCAACGATGTCTTCGGGTGCAGTGCCGCTTGCTAAGAGTCCTATAATCTCCGTTTCAGCAAAGACGATGCACATGCTGCTGATAGATGCCGGGCTGATGCTTTTTGCCGACATTTCTCCAAGGTCTTCCAATCTGACTCCGAGCCGTGATGCAATAACCTCAAGGAATCTTCCCGTACCTGCAGCACATCTGTCGTTCATAGCAAAATCCTGTACAGTGCCCTGCTCGGTGAGCTTGAGAAGCTTACTATCCTGCCCGCCGATCTCAACTACGGTTCTGGCTTCTGGAACCACGTGAATGACTCCACGGGCATGGCAGGTTATCTCAGTGATGGTCGTGTCTGCAATACTTATGGCATTTCTTCCGTATCCAGTTGCTACAACTCTTTCTATGTCCGATTTAGTGAAACCGTTGTCAATCAAAAGCCGGTCTAACAGTTCCATTGCCAGATCATTGTGCTTTATTCCTTGTTCTATTGAACCGGAGGCAACCGCTTCCAGGCTATCGATATCCATTAACACGATTTTAGTTGCCCTTGATCCGGCATCTATACCAACACCAAGCATTACTTTCTCCGTTCTCTTACTGTTTCTATTAAAGCTTCTATTCTGGTGGAAAGGGTAGGGCGCATCGAGTCTGTAATAGGCGGCACTTCTATTTCCACAACAGGTATCCCAAGCTGTTCCTTTATATATTCTGCTATGACCATGCCTTCAGTAGCGCAGTGGCTGGCTCCAGGAATCCGTGAAACTATAACCGCCTCTGCCCCGAACCTTTCTACATCATGGCATATACGCATTACACGATCAAAAGTACTGCCAACCATTGGATCAGCAAGTGCCATTCGGGCAAGCGCTTCCATTGGTGGAAGATCCTCCGGTATTGTATCCAGTGCATGTGTAAACAGGTAGTCCGTTCCGCAAATCCGTCCGCCGCACCGTTCAAGGAGGTTCATCACTCTTAGATCTGCGACCGGATTCACCCAGAAAACCCGTACTGCATCTTCCGGCAGCACTCCAATCCCTTCACTCACTCTATGGCGAGCTTCTGCCAGCACTTCAGATAGCACCTCAAAGGCTTCATCTCTATCTGAACAGAAGTGGATTGCCAGCATCTCAGAAATCAGCATCTCAAGCGCAGGCATCGGGCAGATAGGAGCAGTATAGACAGTGCTACGAAGCTCATTAAGTACGCTTCTTACCTTGTTGGCAGTCCTGATTCCAACTGACAGCGCTTCATCATTGAGCTTCCCGCCGCAAAGCTGTTCAAGAACCAGTCTGATTCGCTCAAGCTCACTTTTTACCTGCTCTACTTGACTTTTTGGAGCAACGAATCCACCAGGAAGCTCAACATCAGCCTCATCTTTATCAGGATTGCGTCGGTTAGGGATTTCCCACCACAAGATCGGATGTCCTAATCCTTCCAACCGTTGCGCTATGGCTGAGAAATCATCACAGGTTGCCCCAACGCTCGATATCAAGAGGTCTGGTATGGGAAAATGAGCTTCTGTGATGAACGCGCCTATCATTGCCCGCACAGGACAGAATGATTCATCCAACCCCAATGAATCGGCTACTGCGAACAACCCTTCGCTCATTTCCATCACGCATGGAATCCACCAAGCGCCATCCGGATAAAATGCCACGGCATTCGGCAATGTGTAGACCATCACCGGAACAGTCCCCAGGTCTTTCATCGTCCCGATCAGCTTCTTACCTGCTGCCCGATACTCTCTAAGCCTGTCTTCTTCAGTAAGCAGGAAGTTCCAAAGCCTGAGGGCAGCCGGAGAAGGATCATAGACCAATCTGAGAAGCCGCAGGTCGCCGTCTTCTACATGCCTGCTGATTGGCCCGCCGTACCAAGGTTCTTTAAGCCCTGATGCACGCAGTTCTTTGTAATGCTTATCCCACTCTTCCAGCGTGATTTGTTTCAGCAGTTGTTTCATTTTAGCATCTCGATAAACGCTTGAAGCCTGGTCTTTGTTCGGATGCTGTCTCCGTGGTCATCGCTTACATCCAGATGGAGAAACGGGACATCGAGCCACTCACTCATCCGGTGTGCTTCAGCGCTCCAGGTATCGCACCATACATAACGCCTGAGAATAACACCTCTGATGCCCCTTTTGCCGATTTCCTTCTTCATCCACTGATACAGTCCGCTATTCGGACGCCGGAAAGCATCGGGTATGCTGCCGAAATAAGCATCCGCAAGCGTTGTTATCGGGTCTTCTCTCGCTGTGCGGCGGTCCAATGGAGCAGGCAGTGTGCGTTCACCGTTTTCTGTGCCGTTCAGCGCCACGTAACCACCTGATTGTTCTATTACATCGAAAAGTATCATATCCTGCTGCATCATCGGACTGCCGATCAGAGTTACTGGAACACCTGAAGGAGTATAACTTGCCTGTTCGACACTGACCTGCCCTGTCATATTAAACTCAGCTATCAGTTTTGCATAGTCACTTGGTCTAAG
>JAKPFN010000097.1 GCA_029551395.1 Armatimonadota bacterium
GTCGAAAGGCGGGGACGCAAAGCCAACGGGCCTACGGGATCATCCTCCTACGGTTGCCAGGCTGCCGAAAGTAGTGCGGGACGCATCGTCTTGAGCTGCCATCTGGCTGACGCCTTCAGACATCTCAAGACGGCGTGCCCCTGCATCGGCAGACCTGGCATTTTTTTTGAGGAGGGCACTACCATGACTATACCTGAGGCCAAAGCATACGTAGGAAAAGACTGCTCAGTTACCTGGCACGATAGACACGGCAAAGAGCACTCCACAAAGATTCACATAGAAGACGTCACTTTCGTTCCGCTCTACGGAGCCTATCTGATGGGCGATATTGAGGATGTTTGCCTCGACAAAGTAACCAGAATCCAGACAATAAACTGATTCTGAGCTTTGACTACTGCGGCCTAGTTGAAACCGGCTCCCAAAGAGCATCAAACCGGCCGGAAATTAGTTCGTAGAAAGGAGGCAGCGGTCCGGTCGGAGCAAAAAAAAGAATAGACATCATACACTTACTGACAACTGAATACCCGGTGCTGAAGAGAAGAGGACGCCTGGCCACCCTGGTGTCCTCTTCCCGCGTACTAGATAATTTTCTAAATACAGGCTTGGCAATATCAGGTATCATGGGTATAAGAATATCCAAATAATAACATGCCGTTTGTCAGCTATCCAGGACATCATTCTTTCATAAGCCAGTAGACATAATAATTGCCGATTAAGCATTCAACGTTGACAGCAGCGGCATGTCATGGTACTCTGAGTTTGTCGGAGTAATAGACCGGCAATGAATCAACAAGACATTAGGAAAGAAACCACCAACCAAGCGGAGGCGGCGCCATGAATAAAAACGACATAGAGGCGCTTGTCCATCGAGGCGACGATTTCTACCAGAACGCCGATTATAACAGAGCCATAGACTATTATGTTCGTGCTCTGGAGATGGACACCAAAAATCCTGAAGCATTAGAGGGACTTGGACAAGCCTACGCCGCACAATCAGACTGGGAGCGGGCTGTCAGGATATTCGAACAGCTCACAGATATCAAACCTGAGTCTCCAGTGGCTCATTACCTCTTCGGACACGCACTGGGAGCGTTCGGAGATTATGAACGTGCGCTTGATGAACTTATTTCTGCTCGCGGTCTTGGTTATGCCAACGCTGACCTTCATTCCGCAATCGGATATGTACTCCACATGCAAGGTGAAGTAGAAAGCGCTATGGAATCGTACCGTAAAGCGCTTGATATGGATCCTCAAGACACTAACACTCTGTTCAACTACGGAAAAGCGCTTATAGCACAACACAGCTATGTAGCAGCACGAAATACGCTGGAAGAAGCTGCCAATATCGATCCGGAAGATGCAGAAGTGTGGGTGACGCTGGGTGAAGTATACGAAGATTTGCATGAACTGGACCTTGCTCTTGAAGCTTACGAGCAAGCACTCAGACTGGAGCCTGAAAGTCACGAAGCCAGATGCCTTGCCGCGCGTGTCAGTCTGCTGCTTGGGCATATAACCGAAGCAGAACTGGAATTTCGACAAGCTCTTGATGAAGATCCTGATGATTGCGAGGCATGGGCAGGACTTGGAGAGGTGCTGATAGTACAGGAACGTTATCATGAAGCCGCTGCAGCTTGTAGGCGCGCGCTCAATATCGATCCGGCATCGCCATACAGCCTGACCTGCTTCGTTAACGCCTGTGACCGGACGGGAAACCTTGACGAGGCTCGGCGAGCAGTAACGACTGCACTTAAAATAATGCCTGAAAACCCTGATCTATGGTATTTGCTTGCAGGGATTGAAGCTACGGCTGACATCCCGCAGCGTGCTCTTCGCGCTTATCAGAAAGCAGTTGAACTCAGTCCACTCGATGCTGCTGCACATGCTGGAATCGGCTGGGCGTTCATTGAACTTGGACGTGATTATAAAGAAGCGGAAAAACACCTGCTTCAATCCGTCAGGCTGGCTCCAGACTGGTATTATCCGTGTATTCAACTGGGAGAGTTGTTTTTACGCATGAACAATACCGAGGCAGCCGCAGAATGGTTCACCAGAGCATACCAGATAGCCCCAAATGAGCCGGAAGTCCTGCAAATACTTGCTGATCCCGATATTCAAGGGATTCTAAACAACCAACAACTGCTTCAGTAGCCTGCCTTTATCTGCCTGTACGTTTTCTCCTAAGCCTGACTGGGTAACACAAGCGCGGCCAATAAAAACGGGACAGAACCTCCTCATCCGGTGTATAATCCCGTATGACCTTTACTTCACCGTGTTAATAAAGGAGATGGATGCTCATGACTTCTGATTTTGAGCGCGCAGCCGAAGAGTTCCTGCAGCAAATAGGCAGAGAACACTATCAAAATGGCGCCGGACTTAAAGAAAATCTCGACATCATTCCTATCTTCGACCGTTATGGATGGATATTTGAGCGGTCTACAGTCGAAGAGGCATTAAAACGTGAGGATAAAGAAGGCAGATACATTGCGGCCTTCGTTGCTGACGGCTTCCTCGATGCGGATGTCAAAGAACTGAGCGAGAAAATCACCAACCAGATGACCCAGGCAAAGATTGAATGGCAGGGAGAACAGGTACCTTATCGCCGCGCAACGCTTGTTTTGGCAAATGAGCCGGACCCTGGTAAGCGGCACGACCTGGAAGACCGAATACTGACGGTTACCGACTCTCAGAATACTGACCGGGTCGAGCGAATGCAGCATATGCACATACTGGCTAAAGACCTTGGCTTTACAAACTACCTTGTCATGTTCGATCAGTTGAAGGGCATCCGTCTGGACTGGCTTCTGGGCGAGATGAAACAGCTTCTTGATACTACTGAAGCGATTTATGAATCAGAACTTCAGCACTACCTTGGTGAGATAGGTGTTGCACCTGATGAAGCTACACCTGCAGACCTTGTATACCTTTTCCGCGCACCTCAGTTCGACGGGCTGTTCCCACAGGAAAAGCTCGTTCCATCACTCAAGGCTACTTTTATAGGAATGGGTATAGACCTGGATGCTCAAAAGAATATCCATCTGGACATTGAATCAAGACCAACTAAGTCGCCAAGGGCTTTTTGCGCGCCTGTACAGGTTCCAGATGAAGTTTACCTGGTAATCTCGCCAAGAGGCGGCCAGGATGATTATAAAGCGATTCTGCATGAGTCAGGACATGCTGAACATTTGGGTAGTGTTTCGCCAGACCTGCCATTTGCGTTCAAACGTCTGGGAGATGGTTCCATAAGCGAATCGTATGCGTTTTTGTTCGATAACCTCCTGAAAAACCGGAACTGGTTTATCGAAATCCTCGAACAACGGCATGTAGACGATTATCTGAGGCTTGCGCGTTTCCACAAGCTCTGGATTATCAGGCGTTATGCAGCAAAACTTCAGTATGAGCAGCTATTGCACACGGCAGAAGACATTCCATCTATGAGAAACAAGTATGCAGAAATCCTCGGGAAGGCGCTCAAGCTCAATGTCAGTCCGGCGAACTTCCTGGCTGATATTGATGACGGGCTTTACTCTGCAAACTACCTCAGAGCGTGGATATTTGAGGTCATGCTGCGAAAGCACATGGAAGATTCATTCGGAGTGCTGTGGTTCAGAACTAAGAAGGCTGGTGATATGCTGGTTGGGATGTGGAAGCAAGGCCAGGAGTTTTCGGTGGATGAACTTGCTCATCAGATTAACTACGAAATGCTTGATACTCAGCCTCTGATGCAGGAATTAGCCAGATAACGGATATATAAGCATAAACGGCCGGTGAACTTGAAAAAGAACACCGGCCGCAAATCATTTAGCGGAGAGAGGCTATTCCTCATCCTCGAAAAGTAAGCTTGCTGTATCACCAACGTATTCTTCAGGAGCCTCTCTGAACTCTTCTCGGCATTCTTCGCTGCAAAAATAGTATGTTCGTCCTTCGTAGGTAGCAGTCAGAGCATCTTCGATATCAACATGCACTCCACATACCGGGTCCATAGGCATCTGGGTCACCTCCTAAAGTAGCACAAACCGATTTTCGATACGCGCCTGCACCTGATACTACCCACAACAAATGAGCGTGAAACGATTTAGGGCACTTAATGGAAAGGGAAATAAGTGTGATTAATATTCCTGACTAAAAATCCAATAAATAAGAACCATACATGCAGGACATCAAGGATGTAAAAACAATCCAGTCCAGAAGTATCATTGCTATATTAATTCAGATTAGATTAGCATTAAGGCATAAAGCCCTCCTGTTTGACCTGAAAGGCAATTCGTGGTAGGATTTCGGCTGTAGTGGAGGCGGGAAGGGCTATATGGATAGAGCAATTGTCGCAATAGTGGGCAGGCCAAATGTCGGTAAGTCCACGTTGTTTAATAGAATAGTCGGACAACGTATCGCAATCGTTGAAGATGTCCCTGGTATCACTCGGGACAGGCTGTATTCCGAAGCGGAATGGCGCGGACGGCAGTTCGTCGTCACAGATACCGGCGGTATCTTGTTCAATGAAACGGACCCCCTTAAGGTTCAGACTGCCCAACAGGCACAGCTTGCAATAGATGAAGCAGACGTTATCCTGTTTGTAGTTGATGCTACCGAAGGTATCACAGGCACAGACGAAGAACTGGCAGAAGAACTCCGGAAAACCCAGCAAGTGCCTGTTTTGGTGGTTGCAAACAAGGTAGATAACGAGAAACTGGAACTGGAAGCGGCGCAGTTTTATCAAATGGGGCTTGGCGAGGTCTATCCGGTATCGTCAGTCCACGGCAGAGGACTGGCTGACCTGCTGGATGCTGTGGTCGATACCATGCCGCCCACAACAGGGCAGGAAGCACTGCCGTCAGATGCAATCAGGCTCTCGATAGTCGGGCGTCCGAACGTCGGCAAATCATCTATGGTAAACGCAATCCTCGGAGAAGAACGAGTCATCGTTTCCAACATCCCCGGCACTACCCGCGATGCAATAGACACCTTGTTTAAGCACAATGAGCATGAACTGGTGCTGATAGACACAGCAGGAATCCGCAGAGCAGGGAAAATACAAGGCTCGGTCGAGTATTATACGGTTCTAAGAGCAATCCGCGCGCTCGAAAGAAGCGATGTAGCGCTGCTTATCATAGACGCTGCCGATGGCATAACAGATGGAGATAAGCGCGTAGGCGGATACATCTACCAGGCTGGCCGAGGCTGTGTTATCGTGGTCAACAAGTGGGACATGGTTAAAGGCAAGATTAGTTACCGCGAGTTTACAGCTCAAATTAGAAAAGAAATAGCATTTTTGAACTTCGCGCCGGTGGTGTTTACATCCGCACTGGAAGGTTTTGGCGTAAAAGATGCCGTAGAGACAGCAATAGAGGTGTCTGCAAACCATGCGCTCAGGATTCCAACCGGGGAGCTTAACCGAATTATCCAGGACGCGCTGGATGCCCATCCACTAGCAGTCAAAGGCAGAGAGCTAAAAATCAGATATGCCACTATGCCATCAGTAAAGCCGCCTACGATTATTCTCTTTGTTAATGACCCTGACCTGGTACACTTCTCTTATATCAGATACCTTGAGAACCAGATTCGGAAGGTGTACGGATACGAAGGAACCCCAATACGCATCCTCCCGAGAAAAGGAGAGAAGGGAAAGGACTAGATGAAAGAAGCTGCTGTTCTTGTAATCTCTTACTTGCTTGGGGCAGTTCCTATAGGGCTGATAATCGGAAAAGTGACCCGGGGAGTAGATATCAGGCAGTACGGAAGCGGGAATATCGGTGCTACCAACGTTCTGCGCACTCTCGGATGGGGGCTGGCGTCAATGGTGTTCATTGGCGATACTCTTAAAGGGCTTATTGCTGTCCTGCTCGCGGTTAAGCTGACAAGTGGCGCATATCAGCCTTATTATGTGATTGGCGCTGGGCTGTTATCGGTTGTAGGACACAGCGCGTCACCATTTTTAGGCTTCAAAGGCGGTAAAGGTGTCGCAACCAGCCTTGGGGTAATCATTGGGATGAACTGGCTGATTGCAGCAATCGCGTTTAGTGCATGGGTATTGATTGTAGCAGTCACCAGGTATGTATCAGTTGCATCAATCCTCGCCAGTCTTTCCGTACCGGTGATGATGTTTTTTTCAAAAGGGCTTTTCGGCCAGCCAGTGCCGAGAGAATACACGGTCTGCGCATTGGCGGCAGCGTTTTTAATCCTGTTAAGACACCGAGCCAACATCAAACGATTAGTTAAAGGGAATGAGCCAAGGTTCGGCCAGAAAGTGAAGATTGAGGAAGAGAGTAAGCAAGCGGAAGATAAAGGAGAGTGAACCATTATGGGCAACTTCAGCCCGCATGTAATCCTTGCACAAAGCGCTATCCATGCTTATGTAGTCGAAGGTAAGATTATCTCGCCTCCTACCCAACTGGCCCCAGAGCTTGAAGAACGGGCTGGTGTTTTTGTGTGCATCAAGAAGTATGGAGAGCTTCGCGGGTGCATAGGCACGATTAAACCAACACAGCCTACCATTGCACACGAGATCATCCAGAATGCTATCAGCGCTGCGACTCGCGATCCACGGTTCTTTCCGGTCGAGCAAGAAGAATTAGGGCTTTTAACCTGTTCAGTAGATGTGTTATATCCACCAGAGAAGATAGCTGACCGATCTATGCTTGATCCAAAGGTGTACGGCGTGATCGTCGAATGCGGAATGCGCCGGGGACTGCTACTACCGGATCTGGAAGGAGTGGATTCAGTGGACATGCAGATAGATATTGCCTGCAAAAAAGCTATGATCCACCCGAATGAGCCGATACAACTGTACAGGTTTGAGGTCAAAAGGTTCGACTAACTTGCACAGCATCAGTTTATAGCGATAGCTCGCAAAAGAGGAAGGTTTTCCCCTGAGGAATTGTCTGCCCCGCTTATCCCTGTCACCAAGGCGTATGTCCCGTCAGCGGGAATATCGAGGTCTATTGCTCTGACCTTTACTTTATCTGGCGATCCATCGTACAACATAAACTCAGATGTGCTGGAACTGGAATCACTAACTTTCCCAAACACCCGGACAAGAAGACCTATGTTATTCAACCCTGCTCCACCGCTTGTACCCGGGACCGGGCCATCAGGTTCACCTCCCAGGTTTCGGAGAGCCATCGCGTGCGGCTGTGGTCGTATCTGACTCATTCCGCGCGGATCGACAATGGATGCAATTATCTCGCGTTCTCCGCCGTTGGTGGCCATTATTCCATAGATGTCGACTTTCTGCCCGATAGTAACCGGTGAGTCTGAGACAACCCTGATACCTGGCAGCCTGTTTAAATCCTGAACATAAAACGAGTTTCCAAAGCTCGCAGTGACGATTCTGCCTTCCATCTGGACTGGATGATTGTCAAACATCTTGCGAGCGTCACTGACATCGACAGAGGATACTACATCAATGGTCACGATACGCTTTTTATTGGTATCGCAAACAATAACTTGCCCGGTGCTGTCAACCGCTATTCCAGTCGGATTCGATAGCGTGCCAGTGTATCCTCCTGAAGCTGATGTATAAGACCGCAGCCACTTGCCAGAAGCAGAGAACTCTTCCACTCGGTTAGCTGGGCTATCTGTGACATATATCCTGCCGGATAGCGCAATCGCAATCCCTGTAGGACCTTGAAGTGCTTTGCCTGTAAGCATTCCTGTATAAGACACTGTGTTGCTCGCGGGATCGAACTGAAGTATTTGTACTCTTTTGTTGTTCTTATCACAAACATAGATCCGGTGGTCAGAATCTACTGCAACTCCTTGAGGGTTGCTGAACTGCCCAGGATTGCTGCCGCTGCTCCCGAAGGCTGTCAGGAAATTGCCCTTGGAATCAAACACCTGAATCCGGTTGTTGCCGGAATCTGCAGCGTAGATGCGGCTCTCGTTATCGACAGCGACACCAGTGGGATTATTGAACTGCCCTGGCCCTGAGCCTTTGGTGCCTATATCCCACATTCCGTCTGTGTTGCCGTAGACATCTGTTACTCTAATGGAGTGCGGCCCATTGTACCAGTCTCCTGGATGAGAAGTCAGCATTCTGTTCAACCGATTGTCAACGGTCATGAACTTTGAGTACTCTACGTGGTTATGCACGCTTCCAGTGTTGCCAATGTAGATACCGTCAGAAGTCTGCCGCATATAAGCGTAACCATTCTGCGGGTCAAGTATTATGCGTGTATTATCCGGCAAAACAGCAACAGCCGCAGGATTGATTAAATTGGGTGCAAATACCCGATTGGATAACGGAGATTCCTTCCCTTGAGCATCGACCGCTGTAACAGCATAACGGCTGGTCTCGAACCTGGAAAAATCCGTATAGGAAGTCTGCTTAGTCGTGGTCAGGAGTTTGAAAACCCAATTTTCATACTCATGGTTCGGGTCATCAGGACGGTTTAGATACGGGCTTGCCCGGTAAACTCTGTAAGACACAGCACGTTCCACCGCCGGCCAGGTCAGCACAACCTTTGAAGACTCAACAGCGCCCTTGAGGCCGGTTATTCTGGGAAGCGAGCTAGCACCCAGCCTGCTGTTTATCGTATAAGTCCAGGACTCGGTATTGCCTTCCCAATAAGCCATATTGAAATCTATTATATTCATCCAGGCGTAGTCGAAATCGCCTCCCGAACGAGACATTTCGACCAACAGTGTTGAGCGGCCGCCTACAACATCTATAGTCCCGAACGGATTCGGTCGAAGAGTATGACCTGTCGGCGTAGTTGTGGTCCTGTTCACCGGCCTGTTGGTCAATATGAACTTCCCATTTGCATCCGTAGTACCGGTGATGACAGGCGTGCCGATTAAGTCTCCATACTGACTTTGGTATACCTTGATGTTTACTCCCGGTGCAGGATTGCCGGAGGAATCCTTGACCAGAATATAGTTCTCGGCTGGAATGTCATATTGATACTCACCGTAGAACCCGCGCCGGTAGCCGCAGTTCTTATTTAGCGCTATTACGTCGTGAGAACTGCAATACTGCGGCATCGTATCAGTCTGACCGGAACTATGCGGAGCAATATCTCCACCAGACATAATTCCCGGACGGCCAAAACCAAAGGTATAGCCGTTTGGAAGCCCATCGGGAGTGATAACCTGGTTTCCACCTGCGAGGACTGGCATATTGTAGAGATCGATTATGCCCAATTGGTGCATCAACTCGTGAATCAAACCGTTATCTACCTTCGTCGCAGCCCAACTGACGTAACTTACATCTCCGGTAAACTGCCACCGGCCATCAGCCAGGCCATCATTCGGCGGAGGCGAACTTACCTGTATCTTGTCGATCCTTACCCTCTCAAGACAGCCTCTCGGAGCTAGAGGATATATAGACCGAGCAAAATTATCATTCATTGCCTTGATCTGCCGTTGAATCCAGTCCTCAAAGCTATAGGTTCCTGCCAGGTTCTTTGTCTGGTTAAATGCTGCATATATATGCGGTTCTACATATATTGCCAAACTGCAGGCTTCCAGGAAGTCTGTCAGAGTATTATTTTGCTCATAGGACTCAATGACCTGGTTGTCGTAATCCAGTTCAAATGTTACAGTCTGGTCGGTATGGTCGGTATCGATCCCGTCGATATTCCATTGCCAGTTGATCGAAGCAGTGTTTTCCTGACCGGCAGCTACTCCAGCAATACTTCCTGTACCGATAACTTCCCCGTTGACTTTCCATCTATAATTAACAGGCCCGCAGTCGGTGTTCCCCTTGTTTATAAAATGGGCTTCGAAAGTAACGGTTTCACCATAAGCAGGATACCGCTTCTGGTTCTCTGTGCCAGGTCGGACGATAGGCACACCGTCTGGATAATTCACAGAGTAGAAGTAAGTGTCCCTTGGCAGCCGCGCTATGTGGGTAACGTCAAGATCGATGCTCGCTTCAGCAACAAGTGATAAGGCAAGGCTTACAAGAACAGCAAGCATTATCCATCGGGCAGATTTGTTCAGATTTCTCATTGGATTACCTCTACAGACCAAGACATAATAAAGACTGTTAGCGGTGAATGTTGGTTATCTGATGTGTTAGCTTACCAGCTTCATTATACAACATCTCCAATTACTGATTATGTCAGTAAAAGTACTGAATAAGAATATACTTCCTCAAAAACTGGTAGAATTACCAGAATAACCCCTGGACTTGTTTCTGGCTTGAGTTTTGCATCTCATCATATTGGGAATAGTATTTTCAGACAGCTTATCTGTGCTTTAAGTTAATACTAAGAAGGTGGGGTGCTTTTTATGATCGCAGTGTTACTTAGTACCTTTGGAATTCTGGTGATACTTACACTAGTTGCAGTCTACAGCGCATTTGCATTTGCACGTAAGACTGATGATTTGGTGGCCAGAACAGGAGAATAACATCAACTTAGCGCTAAACGTCAAGTTCCGGGACAAATATAGGGGTTGAAGCATAAAAAACCAGTGTCGGCTGGTTGTGAAATCGGCCGAGCAGACGGGGCACTCGCGTGATCCCTACCCCACCTAGCGCGGGTGCCCCATCGTCTTGTACGGCCTGAGAGAAATAAACAACAAAATCATCCCAGCAATCGAGCACAGCACTGCAAACCAGTCGCCGAAGCGCATGTAGATGGTCTCACCGGTCAACATGGCTACTTCACCTTTTACTACCGCCTTTTCTCCAAGTTCAGCGCTCGAAAGTACTCGTCCGGTTGGCGAAATGATGCTGGAAATACCTGTGCTGGCGTTTCTGAGTACATAGCGCCGGTTTTCGACTGCTCTGAATACAGAGAAATCGTGGTGTTGTGCCGGTGCCGCAGTCATTCCGAACCAGGAATCGTTCGTGATGACAACCAAAAGACCAGCTCCGGCTTGCGTAAACTTGGTGCTTATCCCAGGGAATATCGACTCAAAACAAATAGCAACACCAATGCTGCCATGACTGGAATGAAGAGTATTATGGCCTTGTCCAGGAGAATAATCCACTTCTCTGATTTTGTAGTTTTGAAGCAGCGGCAGCCAGTCTCGGCCTGGGACGAACTCTCCAAACGGAACCAGATGGACTTTATAGTATTCGCCTGCAAGTTCGCCGGATGGGTGTATCAGGTATGCCCCATTTTGTTCTTTGTAACCGGCTTCGGTGTTATCATCCTCAATCACGTGAGGGCCGCCTACCAGCATGTATGCCTTGTTTTCCCGAGCAAGGTGAGCCATTTCCTGCCGAAGCCACTCACTTGAGAGCAGATAACCGGGAAGCGCTGACTCAGGCCAAACGATGAGGTCAAGGTTCCTGGGAAGATTCTTTGTCATCGGCCAGTAAGTCTGACGGATTTCTTCCAACACTTTTTCGTCTCGCCAGGTCATTTCAACGCCGCCCTGAACGAGTGCTACCTTCTTGTCAGGATTGATGTCACTTTCTATGTTGTTGAGCGTAACCACTCCTGCAACGGCTGCAATTACAACAAGTCCTGCCACTGCGGATGCCTGCACAAGAGCAACTTTATCTCGTTGAATGAGCAGAAGAGCAAGCGCAGTGTTGACCAGCACGATTAGAAACGTCACGCCCCATGGCCCGGTAATATTCGAAATCTGGATTATATGAAGCCAACCTGCCTGTGAATATGCCAAGTCGCCCCAAGTAAATCCGAAGGCGCCAAGAGAACGTATCCATTCCAAGGCAGTCCATAATGATGGAACGGCCGCAAGCGTAATCAAGCCGCGTTTGCCAATAACATTAATCAGAAGCGCAAATATACCAACGGATAACGATTGAACAAGCGCAAGAAGGAACCACGGCAGATAACCGAACAACGATATCCAGTACAGGAGACCGCCAAAGAACACGAATCCAGTGATAACACCTAATCCAAAGCTGCCAAGCCATCGCGCGCGATTCACTGCGACTATAAGAGGTATAAGAGATATCCAAGCTAACGGAAAGAGGCCGAACTTCGGGAATGCCAGAACCATCAGCACGCCGGAGACTACTGCCAAAGCCGCATTTTGCATCGCCCGTATATGATATAATCTCTTAGACTTATCTTTACTCATTTAACCAAGGTGCTATATGAACCTGAAGAGATTCATCCTTTTATTAGCTGGTCTGATAATTGCCGTTTTTGCCGCAGGTTGCGCCAGGTCTCCAGAAGACGCAACACCAACTACCGGCACACGGCTTATATTTACAATGACTGTAGCCGGACAAATCAATCCGAACTACCATTATTACGTTGCAATCGACACTTCCGGTACCACTACGCCAGGACCACTTCCTGTTGTTGGTCCACCTTGGGGAAATGGCTGGGGTACCGGTAATTTGACGCACTATGTAGTTCACGACTCTTCACAGCCGCAGGGGTATTTATTATACAGGATTTCCGGGCCTGATCTATTGTTCTCAAACCCTGTAGGTCCGCCAATCAGTTTTATCAGGCCATCACCAGGAAGCAACTATCTACAGTTTACACTAGATTTAGGTCAGTTGGCGACTGATGATATGCCGGCAGCAGATATAGACCTCATCAATGTTAATTTTATCACAACTGACATCATTCCGGTTGACCCAAATTACCCCGGTCCGAAATATTATGATGCTCTTGGAGATCGCGGCAACGATTTTATTTCTTTTTCCGTACGAACCAGCCAGGTTTACTCCAACAATCTGCTACAGATAGAAGAGCCAGGTGATGTCCCGGTCAACTTTTCAGATTTGGATATTGTAGACTGGTCTGTGGAAGTTCAAGTCCGTTAGAGTTCCAAATCCAGTTTCAACAGGTCGGTTTTGAGCGGCAGAGAAAGATCACCGTTCTCTGTAACGACTGCCGTAAAGTCGGAAGCTGGTGTGCGGTCGAAAATAACATTTCGAACGCTAAGGGATTTATCGCTAAGAACATCATCCGGGTTCTGCTCTTCAATTGGAACCAGCCACCCCCCAGGGACTATTTTGAAGCTTTGTGCCACTGCAAAGGCCGGGACTCCATAAGCCTGCGCTGCTAGAACTGCCAATCTTGTTCCGGCCTTATTTATTATTTCTGCTGAAGGTGTAATGGCATCACAACCAACAAGAACAGCATCGCAGGTTGGAATGAAGTGAGCCATCTGAGCATCAGTAATCAGCGTTACTTTAAGCCCTTTCTCAGCCAGGTTTCCAGCCAGTACAACACCTTCGTTCTTAGGCCGAGACTCAGTAACTACAACCTCGGGATTTTTAACATCTTTAGCCCATGTGAGAATCGTTTCATAGACCGATCTACTCTTGCTATGCGTTAGAACCCGGTTCATCCCTCTCAATTTAGCCGCTGCCAGTTCAACTGATCTGTTGGTTGAGTTGATAATTTCAGCCCGAAGAGCCTGGATGACTTCTTTATAATCATAACCAGACTTCACTAGTGCAAGAAACCGGGCTGCCAGGTTGGGAAACGGCCCCATAGAAGGTCTTGAAGATGCAAAGGCAAGCGCAGCACGATGGATATCCGTCTGCTCGGTATATTCAGCTAATGCTTTCAGTCCATCTAATGCCAAATCCAAAGCGCCATGAGTGGTATCGACTGCAATACGATTAAGCTCATTCCAGAATTTATGGCCGCCAAACGGAGGCCATACTTTATCAAGCACCAGAGAAAGACCAGGGACGGTATTAAGAGATTGGAGTTCCTCAGGAGTGACCCATCGGCTTTCTGAGGCTTCCCAATTCGTAGTAACTCGTTCAGGGAACTCTGTTTCAAAAAGGAAAGGATAAACCAGCCAAGAACGACCTTGCTCCAAGTCGTTTACCAGCGTTGGCACTCCGATACCGCGCAGATGTACATCATCTGGGCTGAGGTTGGTTTCTTCCTGTAGCTCGATTAACGCTTGTGCAAGCGGCAATTGTTCCACATAACCGCTTATGGCGCCCCATTGCCCCTGGTATGATCCTACTTTTTCGCTTCGTTTGATGACAAAGACCTGTCCATGGTGTTCAACAAAAACCGTTACAACCTGTACATAGTTATCCACAACAATTTCCTCCAGGTTCCTCTGGCAAAGATACCCATCTTGCGCGCCTAGCCAAGTGCGCAGCACTCTTTGGGTAAGAATAGCATGAGGAGTCATAAAAATGAAGAACCAGGATGTTGTTGAACTCTTAAATGATATTGCTGATATGCTTGAAATCAGAGGAGAGTCTACATTCCGAGTAAGGGCATATAGAGAAGCAGCAAGGCAGATAGAAAACTTACAAGAGGATGTAGCCGCACTTGCTACAGAAGGTAAGTTGACCGACATACGCGGAATAGGCTCCAGCATTGCGGAAAAAATACACGAATTCGTCACTACGGGGCGGTCCGAGTACAGAGAGAATCTAGCCCGCACGCTTCCGCCTGGTTTGGCTGAACTTCTGGAGATTCCAGGAATAGGGTCAAGAAAAGCTCTGTTGTTTTATGAAAAACTAGGGATATCGACTATCGATGAACTGGAACAGGCTGCTCGTGAACATAAACTTCAGGAACTGCCTTCCATTAAAGAAAAAACAGAGCAAAACGTATTGGAAGGCATTGAACGGCTCAGGCAAAAATCTACCAGAATGCTGCTTGGCGTAGCACTTCCGGCTGCTGAAGAGGTTATTCGTATGCTGAAACAACATCCATCAGTTGAAAGGATTGAGGTTGGAGGCAGCATACGGAGGATGCAGGAAACCATCGGAGATATCGATATTCTGGTAGCATCATCATCACCCAAAGATGCCATCAATGCCTTTACCAGCTTACCGATAGTCAAAGCAGTCATTGCTAAAGGAGGCACAAAAGCAAGCATTCTTACCAGACAAGACCTTCAAATAGATTTGCGGGTAGTTTCTCCTGAACAATGGGGAGCTGCATTGCAGTATTTCACTGGTAGTAAGCCTCACAATATACAACTGCGGTCAATTGCTGAAAGCAGAGGTATGAAAATTAATGAATACGGCATATTTCGCATAGATACCGGAGAACGGCTTGCCGGCAGGGAAGAATGCGACATCTACTCTACACTCGATATGCTGTGTATTCCGCCTGAAATCCGCAACGCAACAGGTGAAATAGAAGCTGCAATGAAGGGAGAACTGCCAAATCTGATAGATATCTCAGATATCCGGGGAGACCTTCACTGTCATACTGACTGGAGCGATGGGGCAAACAGCATCGAAGCAATGGCAGAGGCAGCTAAGGCCAGAGGTTATGAGTATCTGGTCATATCAGACCACTCAGTCTCTATGGGATTCATCCACGGACTCTCAACAGACCGCGTACGTGAGCAAAGAGCGATTATCGATGATCTGAACAAGTCTTATAAGGATTTTAAGCTGCTTCAAGGTATAGAGGTCAACATCCGAGGCAATGGAAACCTGGATTATCCCGATGACGTACTTGCCCGGTTTGATGTTGTGACAGCATCTATCCACAGCGGATTAGCTCAACCACGGGAACAGATAACACAGAGAATGATCAAAGCTATGCAGAATCCACATGTCGATATTATCGGGCATCCATCAGGACGGCTGATTGGTAGACGCGATCCCGCCGATTTCGACCGGGAAGTAGTCTTCTCAACAGCAGTCGAGACTGGAACTGCCATGGAAATCGATTCTCAACCGGACAGGCTCGATCTGAAGGACACGGATGCGCGACGTGCAGTTGATATGGGGGTTATGGTGGCAATCAACTCTGATGCGCATACAACAGACCAGCTAGACCTTATCAGATACGGCATCGCAACGGCACGCAGAGGCTGGGTAGAAAAGGACGATGTGTTAAATGCGCTGCCGCTTGAAGACCTTATGGCGCGGCTTGGCAAGAAGAAGTAGTTATGCCTCAAGCTTTCATTCTATTATAGTCCTGTTCTCAACAGGGGTGTCCGCCTCAAGCAATCCGTCCCTGAACCGCAAAATCCGTTTGGCATATTGAGCGATATCCGGCTCATGAGTGACGATGATTACCGTCTTTCCCTGATCGTTCAACCTGGTAAAGATCGCCATAATCTCCTTGCCTGTAGTAGTGTCCAGATTGCCGGTTGGTTCGTCTCCGAATATGATAGGAGGATCGTTGACCAATGCACGGGCAATAGCTACACGCTGCTGTTCACCACCTGAGAGTTGCATGGGAGTATGATGAAGTCTCTTACCAAGCCCTACAGACTCAAGCGCTTTACGAGCTACGCTGCGGTCTCTTCGCTCACCGGAGTACATCATCGGAAGAAGAGTATTTTTGAGCGCAGAGGACTTCGGCAGGAGATTGAAACTCTGGAACACAAAGCCTATCTTCCTGTTGCGGATGGCAGCGCGCGCAGCATCACCCAGCTTATGGACGTTAACTCCATCGAGCATATAAATGCCTGAAGTCGGTCGGTCCAGACAGCCGATAAGGTTCATTAAAGTTGTCTTGCCTGAACCGGATGGGCCCATAATGGCTACAAACTCGCCTGGTTCTACGCTGAATGTCACACCTTGAAGAGCAGGAACGCTTACAGTTCCTATCTTGTAGGTCTTTTTAAGGTCTTTTACTTCAATAATTGCCATTTTATGAGTATCTCAGTGCCTCAATAGGGTCTACAAGTGCAGCACGGACTGCAGGATAAAGTCCGAAGACAACTCCTACCATCGCTGATACACTAAATGCAACTATGGCAGCCTCTACAGAGACTACTGTCCGCCAATTAGCATAAATCGATATGGCTTTTGCGCCGCCAACACCCAGCACTACACCAATTATTCCGCCCAGGCAGGTTATAACCAGCGCCTCAAGCATAAACTGCCGGATTATATCCCATCTTGTTGCACCAATACACCGCCGTACTCCTATTTCTCTCGTGCGCTGTGAGACGGTAGCCAGCATGATGTTCATGATTCCGATTCCGCCAACAAACAGTGAGATACTTGCTATCGCCGCCATTACGATGTTAAAAATCCTCTGCGTCTGCTGGCTTTGGCGGAGCAGTTCAGCAGGAATAATGATCTCGTAGTCTCTTATCCCTCTGTGCCGGCGGTCAAGGACTGATCTGATGACTGATGCTGTAGGCACGGTCGCGGCATCACTTTCCACCTGTAATATGACCTCAGTGATGGGATTCTTGTCTATGCTGGTCCTACTCAGCATATTCATTACTATTCTCTGCACTTTCCTGATATCCGGTGTTATCGCTTGCTGGGAAGCTATACGGAAATCAGTAAAAGAGACAGTGATGGGAATGTATACATCTGAGTTCAAGTCCCTAAGTGCTGAGAATGCTTTTGCTGTGTCTGTTTCTTTGGCTTCCATCACACCAACTACCCGGAACAACCGCTTTTCCACTTTAACCATCTTACCAATGGGGTTGGTAAAACCAAATAGTTCTCGTTTTGCAGCAGCTCCAAGCACACAAACAGGCCGATGAGCATCTACATCTTCCTGAGTAAGAAAACGGCCGTTTTGTACCCTAGAACGAGTAATTCGATCGTAACCGGGAGTGGTTCCCACAACCTTTACAGCTACAGGTTTGTCTTCAACTTTGACATCAGCAAATACTTCTCTTAGCGGTACAACAAGTTTGGCATGAGTACACACC
>JAKPFN010000109.1 GCA_029551395.1 Armatimonadota bacterium
ATCAGGCCAAACCTTTGTATTGTTGCGGCCTCTTCTGTATCTGGGAGTCCTCTCAACATACATCAGGTCGAGATCCGGCTGGTCAACAGGTATAACGCTGAGCGGATATGTTGCAGTCATCCCTCTGAATCCGGCTTTTAACGTGATTGGCTTCGATGTCGTCGCCACACCGGTAACAAGCCCATCAGCATCGACAGTTGCCTTGGTTTCATCGCTTGTTGTCCAGGTTATGTACGGTTTTGCATCTATCGTTTCCCAGCAGGAGCCTGCAGGGCCATCGGAGCAGGTCACATATTCTGTTGTCTTGGTGCCTTTATCAACATTTACGACCTTTGTTGCAATCAATCCAAACTGCTTATTGAATCCGGCAACAACTCTTTTGTCAGACTCGACTAATTGAGCTTTGTGAGTTATTTGTATACCGGTATAAGGAGCAGTCCTGAAGTAATCTCTATATGCAATAGGAGTTCCACCTCTGCAGTCAGCAGTTTCAAAGCTGTTCCTGATGATCAATTCATCCATATAAGCGCCGGATGATGGATCACCCAGGTAGAGCTTATTATCCGACATACTGGATGGATCCATGTATTGAGTTCCGCCAAAAACAGTGCTCACGACAGGTATTCTATCTATCCAGATTACAAGCCCGGAAGGCGAGCCATCCTTTTCGAGCCAACCTACCATAACATGATGCCAATCTCCGGCCTTCCAGTTAGAAACATCGGTTCTTGACGCGGTAATTTTCTTCTCAGACCCGTTTTTCCCAGCCATTACAAATCGAAGAAGTCCCTTGGCGTTATTGACCTCTATCAGGAGACCATTCTCACCCGGATCGCCCATTCTGAGGATTTTATGGGCAGAACCACCGTTCTCGACCTTGCCATCCCACTTTGGCCTGATCCAAAAGCTGATAATTCCATACTTTTCCAATCCGACTGTTGGCAGGGATAGTCCAATCGGTTTTAATGGCAGGTCTATGCATTTTCCGGCAGTGCCACCGGAAACCAGTTTAGGCGCGCCTGCAGGCGCAGCCAGTTTGCTGCTGTTTACGATATCGGCATCAGTGAACCACCCGAGATAGGCTTCCGGCTGAGCCATTACCGGCTGCAAGAACAGCAGGCAGAGCAGCAAGATACAGAAACAAAACCTCATCTGTACTTTAACCTTTCCTTCTAAAGAGATGAGAGCATGATGCTCAAGTACAGCGCGGCTCTTACACGGGGAACCGGGATTACGCCTACATAAACAACACTTATCCCGGCGCATTAATGTTACCGGTCTTCGAACCACATTCTCAAGACCAATGGAGCCAGCACATGCAATCGGTATAACTTAAGCCCGATTGCTACATGTACGCTGGTATTGTAACACGAATTGTGTGCTTGTGTTTAGTATTTCTTTTCACTAAGACAGTTTTGGCTGAAGATTTAAAGGGTTTAATACTAAGAGGGCATAGATTAAGCAACTTAATCAAATTAGCTAATCACGTAAGATAATATTAAGTCATAATGGAACCATAAGGCAAGTTGAAGTCCTCCCTATGGTTCCAATCGGGCTGCACAGGCTACATCGAGGCTGGCAACTGAAGTTCTATCTCTATTTCCGCCTTGTTTTCTTTCTGTTCTTTCTCCAGTTCAAGCTCATATCTGACATCTTCAGGTATTGTGACTGTCTCGCTGCCAATATTTACTGAACCTCTCTCTATCATATCGGCAAGGTCGTGCAATCGTGTTGCAAGTTGAATGCGTCCGCTTCCCCGTTCCTCATTCGGATCCATTTCATAACCTCCGTTAGTTATAGAATTTCTCCGTATATACCAAAAAACAGACCTTTTACTTGCCACCTGGCTCCGCAAAATATCGAGAATAATGGCTAAATTATTCAACACCTGAAACTCTATAGTTATAGTCGAAAGCCTATCCCCATTAACCTGTCAAAAGGCCCCCGACAAAACACTTGCTTCGTCAGGGGCCTTATCCGCTCCGCTAAGTTTGCTTTGATCAAAACGTACTTGCATTTGTCCGTTTATACATTCCGGGTGGCCGGAATATAAGCGCCGACGGACAACCACGGCATATAGTGCCTGATACGGTGGCGTACCAGGCACTCACAATAACTGCTGCAAGCTTGTAACTTACAACTTTTCTTACTTGTCTCTCTGGACTCCCTTGCCCTGCTCTTCAATTACAGCCTGGGCAGCAGCCAGTCTCGCAACCGGGATTCGGCGAGGTGAGCAGCTTACGTAGTTCAGGCCGATTTTATGGCAGAACTTAACGCTCTCAGGCTCTCCGCCGTGCTCACCGCAGATGCCGAGCTTGATATTCGGATTTACTGCTCTTGCATCCTCAACGCAGATCTTCATCATCCGGCCAATACCTTTCTGGTCGATGGTCTCAGTCGGGTCTGTCTTGAAGATTCCCTTCTCAATGTAGAGCGGGAGGAACTTGCCAGCGTCGTCTCGGCTGATTCCATAACCCATCTGGGTCAGGTCGTTGGTCCCGAAGCTGAAGAACTGTGCATGCTGGGCAATCTCGTCGGCTGTCAAAGCAGCTCTCGGAATCTCGATCATTGTGCCGAACATGTAGTCGACTTCCACACTTTCTTCGGCCATTGTCTTCTTTGCAACTTCCTCGAGCTGGTCTTTGATGTAGGTCAGCTCGTTTACAGTGCCAATAAGCGGGATCATGATCTCCGGATGAACGTCCATTCCGGACTTCTTGACCTCACATGCAGCGCCGATGATAGCCGCAACCTGCATCTTGACGATGCCTGGGAAGTAGATAGACAACCTGCAGCCACGCAGACCGAGCATCGGGTTGGCTTCATGCATATCCTGTACCTTGGCAAGAAGAGTTTCCTTCTCCTTGAGTTCAGGACTGTTCGGATCCTTACAGCGCAGCTCTGTTACTTCAACAAGAAGCTCATTAAGCGGCGGCAGGAACTCATGAAGCGGCGGGTCGATCAGTCTTACTGTGACCGGTCTGCCACCCATAGCCTTGAAAATACCTACAAAATCCTTGCGCTGCATCGGAAGAAGCTTGGCAATTGCGGCCTCGCGGATCTCCTCATTGTCAGCAAGGATCATATCTCTCACAAGCGGAACACGGTCTGAACCAAGGAACATATGCTCAGTCCTGGCCAAACCAATACCCTCAGCACCAAGCTGAACTGCTTCGGCGGCATGCTCAGGGGTATCAGCATTTGCGCGAACACCGAGCTTGCGGACATCATCTGCCCATGCCATGAACGTACCGAAGTCGCCGGTTACGGATGCAGGCTCAGTCTCGAGCTTCACATTATAAACCTCACCGGTTGTGCCATTGATGGTGATGACATCACCTTCTTTAACCACTAAACCGTTGACTGTGAACTGCCTGGCCTGCTCATCGATTTTGATATCGCCGCAGCCGCAGACTGTCGGTATACCATACTGCCGTGCTATCAGAGCGGCGTGACTTGTTCGTCCGCCAAGGGCTGTTAGAACACCCTTGGAAGCAAGCATTCCGCTAAGGTCATCCGGGTTGGTCTCCTTGCGGACAAGGATAACATCCTGTCCAGCCTCAGCCATCTTGATTGCTGTCTTGGAATCGAACGCTGCATGGCCAGAAGCGCCGCCAGGACCTGCATTCAGACCTTTGGCTATCGGTTTCACGCCCTTGGTGTCTTTGATTCTCGGGTTCAGAAGCTGCTCGAGGGCCTCTGGGGCAACGCGGGTCAATGCGATTTCCTTAGTAATGAGACCTTCAGCCACCATATCAACAGCAATCTTTACAGCAGCAACACCGGTTCTCTTACCAGAGCGGCACTGAAGGATGAAGAGCCTGCCCTTCTCAATTGTGAACTCGATGTCCTGCATATCTTTGTAATGCTTCTCGAGTCTTTCTGCAATCTCCGCAAACTGTTTATAGATTGATGGGAACTCGTTCTCAAGCTGATCGATAGACTCAGGAGTGCGCACGCCGGCAACAACATCCTCACCCTGCGCATTCTTCAGGAACTCGCCAAACAGTTTGTTCTCACCAGTGGCTGGGTTGCGGGTAAATGCTACGCCTGTGCCGCAGTCCTCTCCCATGTTGCCAAAGACCATTGTCTGAACGTTAACGGCCGTTCCAAGGTCGTGGGAAATCTTCTCACGGTTTCTATAAATGATAGCGCGCTCGTTATTCCAGCTCTTGAAAACAGCAATGATTGCAAGTCTGAGCTGCTCCAGTGGATCTGTTGGGAAATCTTTGCCGGTAACTTCTTTGAAGTACGCCTTATACTGAGCAACAAGCTCTTTCAGTCCTTCAGCATCGACTTCCGTATCAAACTTTGCGCCTTTCTTCTCTTTCAGTGCATCGAAGATATGCTCGAAGTGATGCTTCTTGAGCTTCGGATACTCGTCAGAAAGAACGATGTCCGAGAACATCATAAGGAAGCGGCGATAAGCATCGTAGCCAAAACGCTCGTTGCCGGTTGCTGCGATGATTCCCTTCAGGGAGTCATCATTAAGTCCCAGGTTAAGGACTGTGTCCATCATACCAGGCATGGAGAATTTTGCGCCCGATCTTACTGATACAAGAAGCGGGTTCGATGTATCACCGAGCTTCTTGCCCATATCTTTCTCAACATCAGCCAAAGCTGCAAGAACCTCTTCCCAGAGTCCTTCAGGGAAGTGTCCAAGTTTGGTATATTCATTACATGTCTCGGTGGTAATGGTAAATCCCGGCGGTACAGGGAGACCGATATTGGTCATCTCAGCCAGGTTGGCGCCTTTACCTCCGAGCAGGTCTCTCATAGTCGCGTTCCCTTCTCTGAACAGGTATACGCGCTTCTTGTTGGTCATTCAGTTTTTCCTCCTGCTATCATTGCCTTTCGTGTACCAAATTTCCTACTTATACAAAGGGTATGGAAGTTCCTCCCTATGATAGCAAAACAAAGTTAATATTTAGTTATACTTGATTGGTAATTCAGTTAAATCGAAGATCATTAAAATGATAATTACCCACTATCTATAGAGTATTGCCAGTAGAAACCAAATATCAGGAATCTTTTGTTGATAAAACTCAAAACATATATCAAAAAGGCCGGGCAGTGTGCCATCACTACCCGGCCAGATTACCAGAAAGGAGAGGTTATATACGGCTTATGTCTTCGACTTTACCCGCGCTGCCGCCTTCACAGGAGGTTTAATACTTGCTATCTTGCTTTTTATCTTGCTTTCTGCCTTACTTTTCACTGTACTGGATGGTTTCGACTTTGCACTTGCCTGTGTTTCTGCAGCAACTGCTTTGGATGTACTGGATTTTCTTCGTACAGGTGCAGATTCAATCTTCGGTGCAGTCGATTTCCGAGGCTTTACAGGCTTAGACACAGCTTTAGGTTCAGGTTCAGCAATCCTGGCAGTTTTAGTTTTCAACGCTCCAGTCTTAGCCGCAGGTTTCTTGTCGTCCGACTTGACTGCAACATCTGCCTTCGCAGCCTTTTTCTTCTCGGAAGGCTTCTTCACCTGTTCTTTGGTCTCAACAGCTTTCGGTTCAACCTTGGCCTTCTTGGCCCGAGGTTTCTTTGGCTGCTCAGGAGCAATTGCTGGAACATCTGCTGGCTTTTCGGCTGCAGGTTCAACTACAGCAGCCTTTTTCCGTCCGTTCTTCTTTGGCAGTTCCTGAGATATTACTGGTTCTCCAGGCACTGCAGTCACGACAGCCTTCTTCTCAACTATAGATGGCTTTTCCTGTTCAGTCTTCGGACGCTCGGCATTTCCTGCAGGAACCTTTTTCTTTCCTATTATCTCAGGATGCTCTGCAAAACGTTCCATAAGCACATCCGTCAAGTCAAACGTGAATACTTTCTGCCGCTCGTCTTCGACCGTTATCTCTACCTCAAGCCGGTCTCTCTCAGGAATATTCTTGAACCGGCTGAAGTGCCTGATTCCATTTCTTTGTGTTATACAAATTTGCATTTGGCTGTCCTCATTATTGCTGTTCGTCACCAGACATATAATTGTACTACAAGCTAAATCAGTAGTCAAGTGTCTACATGTTGAGTTGAAAAATTATAATTAGATGCACAAAACTCACTGGCTGCAATAAGGTGACAATTTCATTAAACCCTTATGCTGTCGTTTAGGCACTAGACGGCATGGGTAAGCAAACCTTGACCACCTTACAGTCGAGGGGTGAAAAACCATGGACAGACTCAGACGTTTACTAGATCATGAAAGTGACATCGCAGCACATCGCGATGTAGTTGAGGAACTGCCGATTCGTGTCGCAGAAGACTGGGATACTATAGTCAGTAGAGCGGAAAAAATGGCTGAGGTCATCGACCGTCACCTGGACTTTGAATCTAAGCTTCAGGGCAGAGAACTGAGACCGGTGACACTGTGCCCAGAGCAGAGAGTCTGCTTGATAAGCGATCTCACCGCTGTATAGGGGACTGCAGGTTTCGTATGAAGAAGATATTTCCAGACACCCCGGATGTGCCTCAAGGAGTGGCTAACAGGGGCGTCAGAATAATCGAAAAGCATCTGAGGATGCATAAAGTAGACAGAGTCAAGGACTTGCCGGAAGAAGCAAAGGTAAGATTACTGCGCGATCTCAGGACATTCTTTGACTCAGAAATGGGCGAGGGTGGAAAGCATGGAACAGGTCCCGGAGAACGGGGATTCTGGTCCCGCCTTTGGGAGAAAATCGAGAACTTCCTCAGCTTCAGCGAAACCGATATGAGGACAATGATCATACTATACGCGTTCGGTGGCGCATCAGTGACGATGAACCGACCGCACTAATATCAGCAGTGAGTTTCGGCAACCTGTAGTAAAGGCGATGGAGCATTATCCGTCGCCTTTACTACATCTTTCTGCTGCCGTAATTTTCCTCCAGATAAGCAATTATTGCATCATCATCGTCAGCTATAACCTGTCCATCCTCAGTAACAAGAGTCGGAATTCCAGCCTGACCTGATATTTCCAGCAACTCCTTGCGCTCTTCTTTAGCAGCAGGCACATTTACGTTTATGTAGGTTATGCCGAGATCGGTCATTTTGGCTCGAACGCGAGCACAGTAGTAGCACCATTCTGTTTGATATAACTTCAACATTTCATACGCCTCAGGAAAGGCTGAATTCGGGGTTTCCGTAACGAAAAACAAACCACACTGGCTTTACTTATCTGTCAACAACATTATGAGGTTCGCCATCGAAATCCCTGTAGTATGAGACATCAGCATCCCAGAATTCAAGCGGGACAGGAATCTTCCCACTACCATAGGGTGTGTCAATTACATAGGTTGGGCAGGCCAATCCGCTCAGATTCTTGCGAAGCTCGGTCATAATATGCCGTTCTTTCTGAGGATCAACTATAAAGTGCCCTATCCCAACGACAGGATCGCACCTGTAGATGTAATACGGCCGCACTCCAACCTCCAGAAGCCGCGTAAACAGATTGTATAACGTGTCATAATCGTCGTTTATACCGGACAGGAAGACAGTCTGGCTGTAAAGAGTCGCTCCACTGCGGCGCAGCCTGGTCAGTGCCTCTATAGTCTCATCTGTCAGTTCTGCAGGATGCTCAAAATGTACACCAACATACACCGGCTGTTTAACAGACTTGATTATGTCCAGTTTTTCGTCGGTAACCAACTCTGGAGCAGATACAGGAGCGCGAGTGCCAATACGCAGCACCTTTATGGTTGGTATTGAGCAAATCTTTTCTACCGCAAGGCGAAATATATCCGTGGAAACAACAAACGGATCTCCGCCAGAAAGGATGACTTCGCTGATTTCCGGATGATTTCTCAGGTATTCAACCCAGCGCTCAATATCTCCTTCACTTATTCTGCCGTGTTCTATATCGGAAACACGCCTGCGCCTGGTACAGAACCGGCAGTAAGATGCACATTCGGCCGTCAACAAACACAATACCCTGCTGCGGTATTTATGTACAAGCCCACGGACTACCTCATGTTTGTCTTCCTGCAGCGGATCCAGAGACTCATCACCAGATCCATTAAGTTCCTGTTCCGATGTTGTAAACTGCTTGGCAACGGCAGCCTCACATATCATTAGCTTTTGCAGGTGACTAGATTTTTTATCCAACATCATTAGCAACCATACATGGCGCCATAACGGCGTCCACCATTCCATGTATCAATTTCTTATCTGGAGGCACAACGGTAGACAGTGCTCCACCCAAAGCGGCACCAGTATCTGTGACATAGTAATAAGGCGTCAGCCGAACACGGCCCTGCATTTCCACTATACCATTTGTATTCTGATCCAGATACCTTACCGGAATTCGTTTGCCCTCATGGAAATGTTGCAAAACATAAGGTACAGAATCGAAACACTCAAGTGCATTCTCGACTGCCTCAGCCCATTTATCAGCAGGATTGTCATGACCAATCACAACGCCTCGGCTGCCCCATGCCGAAGGTGAAAATCCGGATGGCTTCACAACCAGCCGTCTTTCCTTTTGTGTTCCTTCTTTAATCACTCTCCAGTCCTGAATAGGTTTTCCACGGAACCTGAAATCCGGAATTACAGCGTGCGGCGGCACCGGACGAGGATCCAGTATCCATGTTCTGGGCACAATTTCTTTTAGCAAGTAAAAATCTTCAGCGCTTAATTCTCCCAACCAGTAGTCCTCGAGCATTGGATGGTGCAGCAGCGCAAGCAGCATCTTTTCTTCGAGATGATGCTTGAAAGGCGGAGTCACCACAACCAACCGTTTCTTCGCAGCATAGGTCAAAAGTTCTACCTTTGGAATATTCTTAAGGTCAAACAGCTCGAAGAACCGGTAAACGACATCCAGCTTGAGCATGTGGCTATCTTGATCGATAAACAGACCATCTTCCATAAATATAAGCTCCTCAGGCCGGATCATAAACGCTCTTCGCCCGATATTCTTTAGTTCCTGAGCAAGCCAGCCCATCTCAGGACGATAGTCCGATGATTCTTCAGAGACAACTATTGCAAGCACAGGATCATCCTTACCCGCCGCTGAACGGATCATCCGATCAAAACCATGTAGCATACCACGGCTGGAACCAAGGATATCAAAACCCAGGTCTGCGTAAAGAAGCGACATTGCATCGAGCTGCCCCATCCCACCTGGAACAGCATCCAGTTCGGTAATTCTCGGGCCTTCATCTGTCAGAAGAATATCCGGACGTATTATCCCCGGAAGCCGCCGTTTATGATAATTCATGCGGGAATGTTCAATGATGGAATCAGGCTTGCCCTTATCCAGATATTCGTTGACCCAGGGATAATTTGACCTTAAATAAAGCGAATTTACTGCATTATAAAAAGATAAAAGCGCAGGCCCCAGCCGATGAAGCAAGCCAGCCAGTTCCGAATCGATTGGAAACGGTGTTGGAGAAATCCGCCAGATACGAGGCTGGTCATCGGAAACACCTGGAATACGCCATACCTCTCGTTCCCACAAGCCATCGGCGATGTAGTTGCTGCGACTGAATTCGTCTGTTATCGTTTGCACTGCCGTAACATTGCCCCTTGGTATTTTGGGATTAGACACTTAACCACTGCCCAATTAGCAGGCTAGCTCTGCAATAAGTATTACCCTACTCATAACAGCTTCAAACTCTAATCACCTGCTTGCTTGGTACATAGTATAGTAGTAGTTTACTTCTCTAGCAACGGATAAAAGATGGATTATCTTGAATTTAAATAGTGTTTAAGCACATCACTTTAATCGGTAAGACTTAGGCAGGCATAAATACATCCCGCCAATCAACTATACCCATTGATTGTTCACTTGACTGAGAGAAATCACCTTTATGAGGATGTTAGTGAAAAACAAAAAGAATAACAAGACCCATATGGCATAGCTGAGTAAACCTTTGCTTGACCATAGGGTGAATGAATACTAACATAAACTAGAATATGAGAAGATTATTGCCGATAATACTACTAGTTTTCGCCCTTGCACTGGGCACTTGGACCGGCTGGAATAAACAGAAGGAGCCTATTGGCCCTTCTGTACGAGTCGAGTTCATCGATGTTGGACAGGGAGACAGCATCCTTATCAAAACGCCTGAAGGCGATGCTATTCTCATCGATGCGGGCGAAAAAGAATATGGGCCGAAGGTTGTATCGCACCTGAGGAAACTGGGCGTTCGGCGGTTGAGACTTGTGGTAATGAGTCACCCGCACAGCGACCACATCGGAGGCATTCCTGATGTCCTTAATTCATTTAAGGTCGGTGGAGTCCTTGATAGCGGATATGTTCACGGTACCAATACTCAAGAACGTGTATTGAGTATTATCGAAAAGAAGAAGATTCCCTATCATCGTGCGACTCAAGGAATGGTATTCCGGTTCGGGGATGATGTGCAACTGAAAGTACTGGCTCCGGGCAAACAACACCTGCAAGGAACAAGCTCGGATGCAAATAATAATTCTGTGGTTGTCCAACTAATTACTGGAAGAGTTAAGATGCTCTTCCCTGGAGATATCGAGCGAGATGGTGAAGGCTGGCTAATCGCCAGTCGGCAGGACATTGAAAGTCAAATACTAAAAGTAGCCCACCATGGTGCGAGCACAAGCACATCACTTGAGTTTTTACGCCTGGTGAAGCCGGAATATGTAGTAATATCCGTCGGCGCTGGCAACGAGTATGGCCACCCGCGAAAAAGCACTCTCAAACGGCTGGTCAAAGATCGTACCGGAGCGTCTATGTACAGAACGGATAAAAACGGCACCATTACCATACGGACAGATGGCCGCAGAATTACCGTGGAGGCACAAAATGAGTAATCTGCGTGCCGTAATAGATAGATTTGAAGGCAGAATGGCAGTGCTTCTTGTTGGAGACGAGGAACAACGTCTCGTTCTGCCTCGAAATGTCCTTCCTAAAGAAGCTTTGGAAGGCACAGTGTTGAATATTTCTTTTGAGATTGATCAGACCGCCACAAATGATACAAAACGGCGTGTCCAAGATCTTATTGACAGGCTAAGCAGGGGGGATAGCTAGCAGTTTGTTCTCCCACTTAGCTGTAAACATAAGTGGGGTGAACTATGCAGCAATTAACAGAGCAGTCTTCCCTCAAAGTAGAAAAAAAGGTCCACATGCCAAGAGCAGTCGTGGTGATAGGAGCCTCGACAGGTGGTCCCTCGGCTTTAACTCAAATCCTTCCCAAGTTTCCACGAGATTTCGCAGCTTCAATTGTTGTCATCCAGCAAATGAGACCTGGGTTCATTGGATTGTTAGCCAACCAGTTGAATGGGTTGTCCGAACTTACTATACAGGAAGCTGCTCATTATCAACAAATCTGCCCAGGAACT
>JAKPFN010000145.1 GCA_029551395.1 Armatimonadota bacterium
AGCCAATCATCTCCAATGTTGTCAACTTTTACTGTATGCTTGCCGCTTGGGATTTTCACTTCATAAACACCGGCATACTGGGTCAGACTTTCAAGCTTTTCCATCTTATCAGGATCAGGCATGTCAACATCTTTAACTACTTTTCCATCAATACTTATAACCAAATGAGCGCCGCCATGACCTGACACTTCACCTACACGTAATAGCAGCCTTGTAGGGTGGTCAATATCCATATCTATCGTTAGAGGATTGTATTTGAAAGGTTTAGCTCTAGGGTGAAGTAATCCGCCAACTTCTCCATCAACAGTGACTTTTCCATTGCGGTCGATTTTCATAGCGGTTGGCTTGTTTATCCCATATCGTTGCCAGGATCTTGGTCCATTAATACGAAGATCCCTATATTTCTTGTTTGATGGTTGTTCTGCAAAGCTGAAAACAGCGTCTTCTATCCTTTGAAAACGTTCTTTATCAAAATCCACGCCTTTTATAAAACTCGTTAATGCCTTGAATTGTGCGTAATGGTTCTTGGGGTGAATAAAACTATCCCACCACCAGTATGCAGCGCTTCCAGCTCCGCCTGAAAGAAGCGAACTCCAGATGCCATTATGCAATGCAACACCATCAGGATCGATCTTCTTTCCGTTGTCAACACCACCTTCCCAGCCGAATTCACTTATAAAATGTGGTTTCTTATAGTATTCCTTCTTCTTCTGGATCTCTGTAAACAGGGCAGTAAAATCATGGGTGGTGTAATTATGTGTTTGGACAAAATCCATTTGTGGGAGTTGGTCAAACTGCTTTTCACCGTTCGAATTACCGATGCTTGTCGCATGCAGATGTTTCCACGGATCAATATTTCGAAGATAATCACTCATTTCAATATGCCATTTAGTGATTAAATCCACGTTATATACCTGGGGAGAGACACAATCCACCTCATTCCAAAACTCCCAGCACATTACATTGGTGCTCCATCCATAGCGAGCCACCAGATATCGCAGCTTATTTTTATACAAACTGCGAGCAGCTTCATTAGTCCAGAAATCTTCAGGCTTTTCCAAAGGTCCATTATTAGTTTTGTTATACGGAGTTTCTTCCCAAAATGGATGATTCCCGTCTTTCTTCATACGCAGAGTGTTAAAGCTGTCTGTGCATATCATTAAATAAAGCCCATTTCGGCTCGCAAGATCGACCACGTAATCTAACTTCCAAGAACTGGCAAGATCAAACTTTCCAATACCATATCTATCCTGAGGTTCTCCGAGCTTTTCCGAAGCAAGAGTTATAATTCCAGGTGTAATCCAAACTCTGGCATAATTACAACCGGCTTTTCCAAGCTGGGTGAACCAATCATCATAGTCATAAGTCCCTCTTGAGGTTGCCCAAGCCACATTGATGCCTACCGGTACATAGGACTTCCCATTATCAAACGCAAAATATCTATGATCTACACGGCTCTTACGAACGAACCCCGGGTTATTAGACTCTTCACACTCAAATATATACTTATCTGACCTGACGGTTTTTCCAGTACGGTCACGAGCAGACACAGTCACTGAATATTTACCTATTTGTGTCGGTGCAAATCGAATTTTCCATTCTGTAGATCCTTTGGGAGTTAGATATTCCCTGTTCCCTCGGAGTTCACGAGTATAATTCCGATATAGAAAAGCTGGGACAGTGATTGTTTTATTATCAGGCCCGACAAATATGCCATTTACATCTATCTCGGCTGGGTCAAACGCATTCCTATAGGTACCTTTAAGGTCGAAAGTCAGTTCAAGCTTCTCATACCGAGGAACAACCTGCCTGGATAGATTTATCTTGCTTATCCACAGTGGCCGATTGTCATTGATCGAAGGCTGAAGAACCACATCTGCAGCCTCAGCAGCTATAATTACTGCCAGAAAAAGAAAAACCAGCAGAACTCGATATGCGTTTGACATAATATGTAGCCTCCTTGCGTGTAGAAAGGTACAGAGCAGTATCTCACCATATTATTAGACGAACAATAAATCAAGAACTGACCAGCTTAATAGGTGTGAAGAAGCAATGTGATCATATCAATGTGGATTAATATTGGGTTAGACTTCTTGAATGACAAAACAAAAAGACCGGACACAGAAGATGTATCCGGTCTCTGGTCGGGGAGACAGGATTTGAACCTGCGGCCCCCTGCACCCCATACAGGTGCGCTACCAAGCTGCGCCACTCCCCGATTGCGCATATAAAGTATAGTAGATTACTGCTCGGAAGTCAAGAAATTCGCACATCTTGGGCGCATGTCACCTTTACGGAATTAGGCAGCTAATTTGGCAGCCTGAATGATATTGTCGGTTCTTCTGTTGAGCATGGCACTCCTGAGATGTGCTATAGCCTCAATTCCGGATTTTTTTCCAACGCATTCCTGGTCCCTTTAACCTGCCCTGTCCATACTGTTTACAGGCACTTTCAACGCTGCCGCTTCCGATGTGGAATCCATTGAGTTCAAAGCTTGCATAGAGCATACGATTAGCGTTGGTGGTGAAGTAGTGAAGGTTCTCCCGCTTCACCTTCTGACGATCCTCGTCGGTTGGCTTCCACTGTTTTATCGACTGGATCACTCGCTGTACTCCATCCTCCATAAGTCGTGCCTTGCTCTTCTTGACCCAAGCATCTGCTCTTTTAGTGCCTTGGCCATACCAGTTGTTAGCTACCTCATAAAGATGCTCTGTTGCGTGATACCAGTCCACTATCTCCACTGCCTCAGGAAAGTGGTGAGACACAAGATTCCATATCCAAGCCGCCCCATCGGCTACAAAAACTACCTCCCCAGCGTGCTGCACCCCACGCCGAACAGCCTCAAGATAAAGCAACTCTCCAAACTTCTCCGCACGTCCCATCGTAGCTATGGTGCTTCGGCCATGCTCATCGCTTAGATAAGACGCGCACTTCATCTCCGTCCATGCTCCATCAGAGAACACCATCAGTCCATCGGCACTGATAGTCAGACACCCTGGCCTCTCCCTTGGCAGCAACTCCACATTATCAGCAACTAAATCGGCTGCAAGGTCATATTCGCTTGCCGATACCACTTCGCCTGTGCGCTCAGAAAGCCTCTGGACCTGCTTATAGCAGAGGTCAAGCCCGAACCTGCGGCAGAGAAAGTCCTCTGAGGCTTCAAAGGGAAATCCTGCGGCAACTTCACTCGTCAGGGCAATCACACCCACTGAATAGTTGCCTCTTCCTATTCCCAAAGACTCATCCCGTGGCAGAGTCCATCCTCCACAGGACTTGCAGTGATACTTCCTGCGCCGTATCTCTTGAGTGCCTGCAAGTGTTACTATACTTCTTGTCTCCCTCTCCTTGCTCTTGGCAGTCTCTCCACATCTGCAGCGGATTGCTACAGGCTCATCTTCTTCGGTTCTGAGCATCTCTTTAAGTGCCATTTCTGCGGCAAGTCTGCCTATCCGCAGCGCTCTTTGCTCCTTCGCCGACAGGTCTTCACACACTGACTCGGTAATCTCGTGCTGGATGGTCTTCAGAAGTTTTGATACAATTGCATTTGCTGGCATGATTGTGGCTTGTCTCCTTCATTAGCTTCTCTAACTATGAATTCGACATTGACCACCTTTTCTCATGCCAGCTTAACATACTTTTTATGGAATTTTTTTCTCCTCCTCTTTCCGTAGATTTGACACGCACCCGCACATCTTCAAACATCTGATAATGTGATTATTCCCTCAAACGAAGGTGTATCACGAATGAATAGCTAAGTTATTCCAGGGGATAGTTTTCCCTTTAATGATTCAACAACGATTCAGGAGCAAGAAGTGCACAGCGATACAACTACTAAAGGAGCAGCAGAAGCTCTTAAGACTAAGAAAATGACCTCAGCGGAGTTATGGGGTGAAAAGAGGATTTTCCAGCCTAAGTCGCTGCCTGGGCTGCGGTCTATGCAGTCTGGCTTGGCTTACACAGTTCTTGAAGACAAAAAACGGATAGTCAAATACAGCTATGAAACCGGTGAAAAGCTCGATACCCTCTTTGATGCAGAGTCCATTAAGCCAAAACTAAAAGACGATATCGAATCTTATGACTGTTCAGAAGATGAAACACTTATCCTGATTGCTGTTAAGGCAAAAAAGCTATATCGCCACTCATTTACGGCAAAATATTTAGTCTGGGACATCAAGTCAAAAACTTTAACACCGCTTTCAAACAGACCCAAGCAGCGGCTTGCAACGTTTTCTCCCGATGGAACAAAGGTTGCTTTTGTCAGCAATAATAACCTGTTCATCAAAGATCTCAAATCAGGCAAAGAGACACGTGTAACTAACGATGGCAGGTGGAACTGCATCATCAACGGAGCAGCAGACTGGGTCTATGAAGAAGAATTCGGGCTTAAAAAGGCTTTTGAGTGGTCTCCTGATGGAAAGTATCTTGCATTCCAGAAGTTCGACGAGAGCAAAGTAAAGCAGTTCATCATGCTTCGATACACTGGAAACTATCCTGAGCGTGTTTCCTACAAATACCCTCGTGCTGGCGAGAAAAACGCAGTGGTAACAGTCCACATCTATGATATGGCAAGCAGGAAAACCAGGCAGGTTGATACCGGCACTGAAACTGACCAATACATCCCAAGAATCAAGTGGACAAAGTCGGATGGTGTACTCTCAGTCTTAAGGCTTAACCGGCTTCAGAACAAGATGGAATATCTGCTTGCCAACGCTGCGGACGGCACATCGAAAGTGATGCACACTGAGGAAAATGAGCGCTATCTGGATGCTGACGATAGCCTGACATTCCTTGCGGATAGAAAACATTTTATCATCCTTAGCGAGCGCAGCGGATGGAGGCACATTCACCTGTTCGATATGAATGGTAAGCACATCCGTCAGATTACCAGTGGTAGCTGGGATGTAATCGACTATTATGGCTATAGTGACGAGGCCGGACGTGTGTATTATTCCGCAGCCCGCCCTACTCCACTCAATAGGACAATATTCTCCATAAAACTCGATGGCACTGATGAGCAGGTGCTTTCAGAAACCAACGGCTGCAGTTCTGCATCGTTCAGCAAGGGATTCAAATACTATATCAACTCGCACTCCACGGCTAATACGCCTCCGCAGTTTACATTGCATAATTCTTCCGGCAAGCTGGTAAGAGTCCTCGAAGATAATTCAGTGCTAAAGGAGACTCTCAAGCAATATTACATCCCGAAAAAAGAGTTCTTTAGCTTCAAGACATCTGAAGGCATCGAGCTAAACGGCTGGATGATGAAGCCAGAGGGCTTTGATCCAAAGAAGAAGTATCCCGTTCTTATGACAGTCTACGGAGGACCTAACTCGCAGACAGTAACCGACTCCTGGAATCTAGGTTGGGAGCATTATGTTATGCAGCATGGGTATATAATAGCCTCGGTAGACGGCAGAGGCACAGGCAGCAGAGGAGAAGAGTTCCGAAAATGCACATATCAGCAGCTTGGTAAGTACGAAGTAATCGATCAGATCGAAGCAGCAAAGTATCTTGGAACGCTGCCATATGTGGATGCTACAAGGATTGGTATCTTTGGTTGGAGTTACGGTGGCTTTATGGCCTGCGGGTGCATTCTGCGAGGCGCGGATGTGTTCAAAGCCGCTGTAGCCGTAGCATCTGTTACCAACTTCAGATACTACGATACTATCTACACAGAGCGTTACATGGGACTTCCTCAAGATAATCTCGATGGATATGATCAAAACGCGCCTTTATCCCATGCTGACAAACTGACCGGCAAACTGCTGCTGGTTCATGGCGTCACTGATGACAACGTCCACTATCAGAACTCACTGGAGCTTTGCGAGGCTCTCGTGAAAGCCGGAAAGCATTTCGAAGTCCACTTTCTTCCAAACAGAGACCACGGAATATCCGGAGGAAACACGCACCTGCATTTGTTTGGAAGAATGACCGACTTCCTTTGTGACAATCTGTAGTAAATAGAAATACTGGGCAGCCAGGATTTTTGGCTGCCCATAAGCCATCAGCAGGAATGACCTCAGCCGATGTATAATAATCGATAGTAAGGCAATTACATATACTCGGAGGCTTACTATCATGCAAATGCCATACGGCAGTATCGACGGCAACATCCTCACTATGCAGTTTTCATCAGCGGATTTTTCCGTGGCTTCTGTTATTACAGCAATACGGGCACATTTGGATGTGATGGAAGAGCTTGGTGTCAAATTTTTAGGAATTGCCACTGAGATTACATCCGGCCCAACCCCGGTTTTCCGTCCTACGAATATTGAAGCTAAATTCGAATACTCCGGTGACGGTAAATGCCTATCCTGCCTTGAGAGAACATACCAGATTATCTGGAAAGGCGTGATTGACACGTTCCCATCGGAAGCTGAATGGGCTAAGTCAAAGAGCGATTTCGCGCAATACATCGCAGCGCAGGCAGAACTGCTCAGAGCTAGGACTGAAGCAACAAAAGAATAAGTTTTCTGACTCTCATTACTAGATTCCGAGGCTGATTTGACACACATCAGGCAGGCTATAATCATTCTACTTATTGCGATGCTGATTTCTACAGCATCTGCAACAGAAGTAGCTCTCAAATGGGTTGAGGTCGATGTATCTCCGCATAAAGACGGCAAGGCCACGCTTGTCTACAAGATTCGTTATCAGGTTCTAAGCGGCGAGCTTCACGGCTTCTACTTTGAGGGCTTTAATGGGGCCACACCTTACTTCGACTACGACCGGTCCTACGCTTTCGATTCAGCAGGGAGAAAATACAAGCTGGACATCACCGATTTAGGCGGCAAGTACGACATAGTTCTTGCGGATGATGCTGGAGTTTCGCAAGGAGAGGTGACTTATGTCATAGTCTACGGTGCCAGTTTTGTTCAGGCAGGCATGCTCGGCTACACTGAAAGCGAGTTTGGAAAGCTCGTTTACCTGAATTGGTCTCCGACCGAGTGGGATTTACCAGCAGAACATATGACCATCTATCTGCATTATCCTATCGAGGTTCAAGGCAAAGAAATCAGCTCAGAGTTTCTTGAGAAAGTCGGATTCAGGACAGAAAAGTTCGTCAACGAGAGATACCTGATCAGTTACTACGGTCAACCAGACAATAACAAGTATTATTTCACAGTCAGGTTTCATAAGAATAACCCTCCGGCGAAGTACAATATGCGGATCCAAACGTACATCAATGCTGAGTATTTTGATCTGCCGGATACATACCAAAATGTGCCTACTCCTCAAGATGAACCTTTAACAGAGGAACCGTTGTCGCCATCTACCGATGATTCTACCGACGATTGGCTTCCCACAGCATCTCCTTCCGGCCCAAAAGTAACTAGTGGGCTGCTCATAGTGCTGGTTCTAGTAGGTATCGCAATTCTTCTGATCAGAAGCAAGTTAGGTTCATACTCCAAAGTAGCTGGTAAACTCGACGAAGTAAGCTGGGAAAAAGGTGAATGGATTCCACCGAAGATCAAGGTCTCCAGCTTCAGGCAGCAGGGAAAGATTGCAGAATTAGACCCAATAGAAGCTGCACTGCTGCTTGGTATTCCTCTTGCGAAGATAGCCGGGACAATCATTGCGCACATGGAACACTCAGGACTGGTTCGGGTAGATTCTCTTAACCCATTGAGACTGGAAAGGCTATATCCCCCTGGAGTCGCGCCAGAAAACATATACGAGGACATCATTCTAAACGCTATCCGTCCGGGTGGAAATCTGGATGATGCAGAGATGAAAGCCCTATTTGAAGAAATGACTGACCGCATCCAGGCTAAGGCATGGGACTGTGACCTTGAAGCTACCAAGGAATTCTACAGAAAGCAAATAGAAGAACAGTTTAACCGAGTTCAACAAGGTGAGGACCTGGACAGCACATATACTTCATGGGGGCGCAGTTACTCCAGATATTATCCATATTACCTGTACAGGAACTACATAGATCAACCGGAAGGGCGTCCAAACGAGATTGGTAAGTCTTTTCAGGAGCGAAGCAGTATCGGTGCGAAGAATTATGCGGCGTTTATCCATTCAGATGCTTGCCATTCCGCCTGCTACGTTCACACTGCTTGCCATGATGCCTGTCATTCAGCATGTCACTCAGCTTGCCATTCTGCCTGTCACAGCGCTTGCCACTCGGCTTGTCACAGCGCCTGCGTGAGCGGAGGTGCTCACTGATGATAGTCGATATCACGTGGGTAGATAGGTTCGTGCGCAGTATTTCGGAATACATTTACGTCCGTGAACGTGACAGCCTGTTGATTTTACTTCCAAACCAGGCATACAAGCTCAATCCGGCCGGTTTGAAGCTCCTGAAAAGCACGCTGGACGGGTTATCCATCATCGATGTATTGGAATCCCGTCAACCTGGTCTATCAAAAGATGAGCAGGTATTGAAAGACATCCACAACTTTTTCTGCGATGTCCGGGCACTTGTAATGGGCTGTTTAGGCGAAGGTTCAGGCCGTGCTGCAGTCGAAGAAGCACCTTTTGAGCGGCCTCATAACTCCCTGCCGGTGCTTTCAGAGATTGCTTTGACCTACAAGTGCAACCTGAGTTGCAAATTCTGCTACGCCGGATGCCGATGCAAGGCTGAAGGTCAACCTAACAATCCTAAAGCCAGCTATGAGATGACTACAGACGAGGTTAAAAGGATTCTGGACATCATCCGATATGATGCGGAAGTTCCAAGCGTAAGCTGGACAGGCGGCGAGCCGACTCTCCGAGACGATCTTGTAGAACTTACAGAATATGCATCTCACCTCAAGATGCGCGTCAACCTGATCACCAATGGAACGAATCTGAATAGAGGCCTTGTAAACCGTCTGAAAGATGCGGGGCTTAGAAGTGCGCAGGTAAGCCTCGAAGGGCCTGATGATGAAATCCATGATAAACTGACCCAAGTCACCGGATCATTCAAGCGTACGTGTGAAGGGATCATGCTGCTGAAGGAAGCAGGGTTGCATGTCCATACCAACACAACCGTTAACAGAATCAATTCATCCTGCCTGCCGCAGATAATAAAACTTGCAAAAGAGCTTGGAATGGACAGGTTTTCGATGAACATGGTAATCCCATGCGGAAGCGCACCTGATCAGGAAGTCACCATCACTTACACAGAGATGGCAAAACTTATAGATTCAGCAAAACAGGCAGCGCGCAGGGAAGGAATTGAGTTTTTGTGGTATTCCCCTACTCCATACTGCATTTATAATCCTGTAGCATCACGACTAGGAGGCAAATCCTGTGCTGCCTGTGATGGTTTGCTATCAATAGCTCCTAATGGAGATGTTCTGCCTTGTTCCAGCTTGCCTAAAAGTGTTGGAAACCTGCTGAAAGTGCCGTTTGACAGAGTTTGGGAAGGCCGACGTGCTCGATACTGGAGAGATAAGAAGTATGCCCACAGGATATGCCGCAAGTGCGAGCATTTTGACATCTGCACAGGGGCATGTCCAATCTACTGGAAAGCTATGGGTTACAATGAACTGCACGCATTAAGGAGGACTCGACGTGACCAAGCCGCCTGAGTTCATCTTTGCGAAAAACCTTGCGGTTCAATCGAGACTGATTCTCGTTGCTGTACTTGCAATCATCGGTATCTTGTTGCAGTTTTTCTTCTCCTTGCTTTTTGGCTGGCTTTTCCTGCTTGTTGCTGTGCTTCTCTGCCTGCCTGTTAGTAGATCAAACGCACCTGAGATTACAGGCAGAGGGGAATGGCAAAACGTCACTATGGACGAGGTGATTAAAGCCCAGGAAGTCCTTTCTCAATCTGCCCAGGTGAATAATGAATCCGGTATGTTTTCGATTGCATCAGCCCAGGGTTGTTTTACCTTAGGACTGATTATCATTGGAACAGGTATCATTGGAGCCATATTATTCGCAACAATGGACAAGTCAGCCTTAAACCCGTTAAACCTGCAGCCTGTGGTACTGGGAGGTTCACTTGCTGTGGTTTTCATAGTAGATTCACTCACTTTATTTTTACCAATCTGGATAACAGGAAGAATAAGCGCGTGGGAACCTCCATATATCAGAATCAAGCTACAGCAGTTGCTCTCTATCTACAGCCTTGCCCGTAATAATCCTCGAGTTGAGTTCCGTCCAAACCTTCTTGTGACTAAAACAGCAAATGGATCAGTTCCTTTAGATTGTAAACTCATGGTAAAGCTCAAAGACAGCAGCCCTGATTTCATGGGGATACAGGTTCAGACTACTCTAAACAATGTGCAGGGCACAAAGTATCCTTACACTTACTGTGTTCTGATTGCAAAACCGGAGTTCAATCTGATAAAGAAAGCAGAGGCAGTCATCGAGCATCCTCCGGCAGGTGGATTCATATCGGGAATCAGAGGTCTTTTTTCTGACAGCAATGCCAAGAAGGAAGCAGTTTTTCCTCGCTTTATGGATGCGTTGGTTGAGCTTAAAGAAGAAAAAGATGTAGAAATTGCCGTTGTTCGTCAAAATACCTCTGGAACAGGTTACCACACAACTCCAGACCAGGCTTCCAAAGTATACTCTGCCGCATACCAACTGGCAGAATTGATTCTATCTAAAAGCTAAATTATTACCTGGAAAGTGCAGGATTGCAGTGCAAGATCGCCTAACTCGGTACTAGAACTCAGTTTTTTGGAGGAGTTATGAAGCAGAGAGAACGGTGGCTGGCAACAATGCATTTTCAGCCCGTTGATCACGTCCCTGATGAGGAATTCGGTTATTGGAATGAAACCCTCGAAGTATGGCATGCGCAGGGCTTGCCGGAATACATAAACTCAAACTACCGCGCTGATATTTTCTTCGGTTTTGAATTGAAAAACCATGCCCCAATCAATGTTGGAATATCGCCTACGTTTGAATACAAGGTGCTGGAAGAGGATGACCGTCATCAGAAAGTCCAGGATGGTGATGGAACAATCAAACTGGTAAATAAGGTCGAATTCGGCTCCATTCCGAAATTCCTGAAATTCCCTATCGAAACCAGGGAAGACTGGATGGAGTTTCGCAAGCGCTTGGACCCTGACACACCGGGAAGACTCCCATCTAAACCAGACTGGGAAACTTGGAAATCCCATGCCATGCAATCAGACAGACCAAGAGAAATCCATATGGGCAGCCTTTTCGGACGAATTCGGGACTGGATGGGTTTCGTAAATGTTTGTTATATGGTCATGGATGACCCAGCGTTCATTCAAGAGATGATGGAGCACTTAACAGAACTGACCCTTAGCGTTATAAAACAGCCTATCCAGGAAATCAAGTTCGATGTTGCCGCATTCTGGGAGGATATGTGCTTCAACCACGGGCCTATCCTGCAGCCAAAATTCTTTGAGGAATGGATGGTGCCTCGTTATAAGAGAATCACAGACCTGTTGTTGCAACATGGCTGTGATGTAGTCTATGTAGACTGCGATGGCAATATAAACGAACTAGTCCCCCTATGGCTTGATGCAGGAGTCAACTGTATGTTCCCGTTAGAGGTTAGAGGTGGAACAGATCCGATAGTTTTAAGAGAAAAATACGGCAAACGCGTTCTCCTGTTGGGTGGAGTAGATAAGACAAAGCTGATTGCCGGCAAGGATGAGATAAAAAAAGAAGTTATGCGTCTTAAACCATTAGTTGACGAAGGTGGATATATCCCTCATGTTGATCACAGATGCCCTCCTGATGTAACATACGAAAACTATCTATACTATCTAAAGCTAAAGCGGGAGACATTCTGTATACCTGAGCCAGAACCTTGGGAAATTCGAAAAGAACAGTATGATTGGGCGCAAGTATAAAGGTTCAACAGTGGTCAGTGTGCCCAAGACATGCTATTACACGATTCAGGAACTCACTGACTGTCTCAGGCGTCATGTTAACTGAGGTATTAAGTTTGGATTTCAAGGTACAATTTGATTCCTGGTCAAAAACACTAACTGCGTCAACAGAGTAGTATATCTACATGGAGGTACTATAATGCTCAAATACGTAATGGCTGCAATTGTAGCGGTTGCCATACTTGCTGGCAGCTTCGCAGTCGTCAGTTACGCTCAAAATCCCACAAATCAGACAGCTTGGGGTTACCCAAGCCGCGGCATAGCCATATCAGCCTGGCCTGAGCAAAGCCAATTCAAGATTGGAGATCAGGTTAACGTCGTAGTGGCTATGAAAAATGTTACGAACGAGAAGATCCGTTTTCAGACAGTAGGTAGAGCTTATAACAACTACAGGCTGGCTCTATATGATGAAGCAGGCAACCCAGTACCGCTTTTAGATATTGCAGAGAACTATGTTCCATTTCAGAGTGTAGTGACTCCCGCCACTTCTGTTATGGCACCTACAACTACTGGAGAGAATGGCGATAAGGCTATTGACTCTAGCAGCCTTAAACTCGAATCTGCTCTGCCTGGTGGAGCAACAATCCATCCTGATGCAGTACGCAAAACAGTAGAAATCGAACCAGGTAAGGTTTCCACTGAGGAAGATGTAATCTGCCTGAATGACTGGTTTAAGATAGAAGAACCTGGAACCTATACACTTATAGTGATGCGCCGTATTCGTAGTTGGGACGGCTTCCCAATATCAAACGCAGTTAAGATTCACATTATAAACTAATATCTATTACTACAAGACGGTCCAAGCATCAACCTCGGACCGTCTTGCTAAAATTACCGCAATATTTCTTAGGATTAAGGATTGACTCCCAAATCTACCTCTATAGTAAGGTCTGAAGATGCTGGTTCCTCAGAATTCCCATCTATTTTCTGATCATCAAGACCTTTAGTCTGCGGTACAGCATTTTTATCTACATCAGTTACAGCCATATCGGTGTCTGTTGAACCAGCTTTAATGGCTTGAACCTTTACTTTACCGGGTTTTGCAGCATCTACCTCTGCAACTTTCTTTTCATCTATCTCCTGTGGTTTCGGAGGAATCAATACAATCTTATCTCTGGGGTTGATACGATCCTGGCTGACTACCTCTCGTTTGATCACTTTCCCGTTCTGTTTGAAAATACGTGTTATAGTTACTTCATATCCTTTTCTGGCAGGAACTTTAACTACAACCTCTCCCTCAGGCACTTCTGGATCTTCTGTCTCAATGATCTTATATGGCAGTTCCTCTAATTCAGATGCAACGATCTCGACATCGAAATCTGCCTTCTTCCTGCCATACATACTGACAGTGAGTCTATTGTCAATAACTTCACTTCTTATCAGGAGCGGAGACATCGTGTCATTTTTAAACGCCATATCCATAACGCCATATACTACAGCAGCATCCAGCCCCGGGCCAGCATATCTCACAGGCCCTGAGTGATGGAAACGTTCTATGATCTTACAGCCAGTTTTTAGAGCAGTGTTATATAGCGCAGTCGATACTATACATACTCCGCCCCCTAGTCCGGATATGACCTCGCCATTGGAAAACATAAGACCTTCCCTGAATCCGCGCTCATAAGAACGCTCACCAACTACCGAATTAAAGGAAAATACCTCGTATGGACGGACTACCACTCCATTTATGGCTTCAGATGCTAATTCTATATTCACCATCTCATCAGGATCAGATCTCAGGTCGATCTCGTATTGTGCCAGTTTATATGGAAAAGAACGCCAATCATACCACCTGGACATAGGGTTTGATCGGTTACCGAGAACTCCGCGTTTTGGCGATATTGGAAATGGATAGCCTTGCAGAAACTGTAGTAGACTGTCAGTATTGGGCGAAAAAATTGCTTCTATTAAACTATCATCTTCATCGGGAGCTATATCCATAGCGTAGAGAACTTCAGGTAACCGAATTTCCGGCTTATAACTGTACCATTCTTCCTGAGAGTAGGAATAGATAACACAGCCAACTATAACGAGAGGTATTAGGCAAACTGTAATATATCGGCGATTAATCTTGCGTATCCAGTCCATAAACTTGCAGTTCTCCAGATGAGTATGATGAACCGTTACTCATGTTACCACACTTCGCTAGATGTTAAAGGTTAAAATCAATATTTTGTGAGTTCAATTTATATCCTCTCTTGTTGATGCTGCCAGCACTATGTTTACTTCTACTGATTCTGGTTTATTAATCCTTTGCAGAGGATAAGTATGTATAAGATATAACGTGGAGGTTGTACTACTGTGGCAGATCAAGAAGATATAGCCGAAGAAGATCTCGAAGATGAAGAGCTGAGTGATGAGGAAGAACCACACACTCAAAGATTCTCTGTAGTGGTTGTCTGGTCTCCTGAGAGCAAGGAGAGAATTAGCCAGGATGAGGTAGAATCAGCAATATATGATGTTATCTCAGATATTGACGGCGATGTTACTGTAGATGTTGTCGAAATAACTGAACCGACTTATTAGCTTTAGTAAGGCTCCTATGCCGTTGCAGCGGGAATATTACATCGCATTTAAACCCATCAATCGAAATATTTAGTAAACTGCAATTGACAGCAAACCTACATGTCACTTAGAGCCTTTTCGAACAGCTTAGAAGTACCTTCTAGCTTGATTATACGCCAGTCCTTTGCAGGGAAGATTAGAAATCGGCGAACTTGTTCTTTTTTCAGGTGTATGACGACATCACCTGAGAATACTTCATTCCTTTCACCTTCGTTAACAACAGCTATGACTACATGAGTCTTTGCAATAGCCCGATCATCATTAACGGTGATTGTTGGAACCTCAACTGTTGCTTGATATCTGCTTTCTACGCGATATGCTTGAGCAATAATCAACTTCAGCCGGTCGTAGTCGATATCGTTATCATCAAAATAGTCTTTGGATATACAGGACAAAGCATCTTTAACCGATTTTACCTCGATGCTTTGCCTGCCATGTTCGATAAGTGCAGTGATTTCGTCCTCTGGTTCACCGCTTCGATTTGCCAGAATATAACCTACAGCCAGGACAACGACAATTGCAATAAAGATAAATATGAATTTTCTCATGGCATGATTGTAATGGCTGAGATAGCTAGATTGCAAGTGGTGACTTTGATGAAACCTCCCAACCGGAGTATCTACCAGGTATCTTTACTTACTGCCTTTGTGACCTTCTATCATGAATATAGCCTGGTCAGCAAAGAGATTGGGAAGATGCTTGATTACGCTGCAATAGCCCTCTGGAGAAGTTCTCAGAAATACCTCCTTAAGAATTGATATATTTGCCTTTTTGCAGAACTCCCTAAAGTCTTTTATGGTAGTTAAGTGTATGTTTGGAGTATCATACCATTCAAAAGGAAGGTATTTTGTTTTTGGCATCCTGCCTTTAACCAGTAGTTCCCAACGCACTCTCCAGTAGGCAAAATTAGGCACGCTGATAATGCATTTCTTGCCTACACGAGCCATTTCCCGAATAATGAAAGCCGGTTTATGCAGCATCTGCAGAGTATTTGTTGCTATTACATAATCAACTGATCGATCATTAAAGTCTGCCAGACCTTCATCCAGATCACCATGATAAACGAAAAGCCCTTTACTGACACAAGACTGTATAGCATCCTCGCAAAGATCTATTCCCTGTGCTCTTACCTGCTTTTCTACCTGCAGTGTCTTTAGCAGTGTGCCGTCACCGCAGCCGATATCCAGAACAAAGCTCCGAGGTTCCACCATATCTACTATGAATCTGAACTTTGCTGAAAGCTCGTCATCATAGCCATTATTAACTTGTCCTGTTGCCTCAGAATACTGATGCATCTGCACACTCTTCCGCATAACCGGCATATTGAAGGAAGTTGGATATAAGCCTGCTCAGCGCTTCTACCTCCAGTAGGAAAGCATCATGCCCATAATCAGATTTTATCTCAGCATAACTCACATCTTTATTATTTCTACGAAGCGCTGAGACAATCTCCTTCGATTGATACGGAGGAAACAGCCAATCCGATGTAAATGATACCACCAGAAATCTCGCTTTCACATTTGCCAACGCTTTTTGCAGGCTGCCGCCTCCATCCTGAGCCAGATCAAAATAGTCCATTGCTTTAGTTATGTAGAGATAACTGTTGGCATCAAAACGCTTAACAAAGCTGTCCCCTCTATAATTCAAGTAGTTCTCTACCTGAAAATCGATATTGAAACCACTGCCAGGTTCCCCGATCCTTTCTCTGCCGAATTTTCTATGCATAGATTTATCGCTCATATAGGTTATATGGCCTATCATTCGTGCAGTGGCGAGACCATGAGCAGGCACATTGCCGGTGGAGTAATAATCACCATTGTTCCAATTTGGATCGGTCATAATGGCATAACGTCCAACAGCATCAAAAGCTATGGCTTGAGAATTCAATTGAGCTGTCGTAGCTATAGGAATTGCCAGACGGACCACATCAGGATATGTGACTACCCACTGCAGTACCTGGATTCCTCCCAACGACCCACCGACAACACATAGGAGTTTTTCTATACCTAAATGGTCAATCAGATGCTTTTGAGCACGGACCATATCCCGTACAGTGATAATCGGAAATGACAGCGCGTACGGTTGCCCGGTTTCAGGGTTGATTGATGATGGTCCTGTAGACCCTTTGCAGCCGCCAATGATATTCGAGCAGATGACGAAGTACTTGGTTGTATCAAATGCTTTGCCTGGGCCAACCATACTGTCCCACCACCCAGGCTTTCTATCATCAGGTGAGTTATATCCTGCTACGTGAGCATCTCCCGTCAATGCATGAAGGATCAGGATTGCATTTGACTTGTCTTCATTCAGCTCGCCATAAGTCTCATATGCAAGCGTTATCGGGCCAAGTTTCTTCCCGCTATCCAGAACCATCTCATTTGGCGGCTCAGCAAAGGTAAAGTATTTAGTTTCGACTATTCCAACAGAGCGTTCGGCTTCCATGTTCACAAGTTATAGTATAACATAAATGAACAATCAGCCTCACTGCTGTGATTTAACAAGCGCCTGATCAATATCAGCGATTATATCCTCAACATCCTCTATTCCAACTGAAAGCCGGATAAAGTCCGGGGTAATACCGCTTGCTAATTGCTCTTCCTCGGTCAATTGCTGGTGAGTTGTGCTTGCAGGATGAATCACCAGCGATTTTGCGTCTCCTACATTTGCCAGGTGAGATAGGAGCTTTACCGAATTGATGAACTTCACGCCAGCATCAAGCCCGCCTTTTATTCCAAAACCCATTATTGCCCCGAAACCGTGTTTAAGATGCTTCTTTGCTATATTATGTGTTGGACTATTTGGCAAACCGGGATAAGTTACCCAACTTACAGTTGGATGACTGGATAGATACTCTGCAACCTTTAATGCGTTGTCGCTGTGGCGCTGCATTCTAAGTCCGAGTGTCTCAATCCCTTGAAGAATCAGAAATGCATTAAACGGGCTGAGCGCTGGCCCAAAGTCGCGCAGCAGTTGGACTCTGGCCTTGGTAATATAGGCTGCTTGACCAAAAGTTTCGGCAAATTTAAGCCCATGATAACTTGGGTCAGGCTCGCAATAAGATGGAAATCTGCCGCTTGTCCAATCAAATTTACCGGAATCAACAATAATCCCGCCTATTGATGTTCCATGCCCTCCCATGAACTTGGTTAATGAGTGGATTACAATATCAGCTCCCCATTCTATCGGTCTGCATAAATATGGGGTTGCGAATGTATTATCAATAATAAGCGGAACATTGTACTCATGTGCAATTTCCGCTAGAGCGCTTATATCCTGTGCGTTAACTCTTGGATTGCTTAACGTTTCCGCATAAATCGCTTTTGTCTTTGATGTTATAGCATTACGAAAGTTTTCAGGATTTGAGTCATCAACAAATACTGTATCGATACCGAGCCTGCGAAGGACATAATTGAAGAGAGTATATGTTCCGCCATACAGACTGGATGATGACACGATCTGGTCGCCAGAAGAAGCCAGATTAAGTATTGCAATTGTTTCAGCAGCTTGTCCTGATGCTACAGCAAGTGCCCCGATTCCACCTTCAAGTGCTGCAACTCGAGATTCAAGTACCGCTGTCGTAGGATTCATTATCCTCGTGTAAATATTCCCTGCCTCTTCCAGTGCAAATAGTCTGGCAGCATGTTCTGTATCATCAAATACATAAGAGGCAGTTTGATATATCGGAACAGCGCGGGACCCTGTATCAGCATCTGGCTCATGTCCGGCATGCAAGGCTAAAGTATCAAATTTATAAGACTCTGACATACACCCTCCGAAATCTAATATTAGTATGGCTAGTAGCTACAATACTATATTCACTACTTATTATTAGCCTCAAATGGTTCCTGCAGAAAAATAAAAGGGGCTAAAATTTTTGTATGGCTAAATTTATCTGTTAATGCATCACTATTTGGAGCTTGAAACCAGATTATGAGCAAGCCTTACAGGTTCGGGGAGCCTGTACCCTTTAGCACATTCCAATACCATCCGTTCCGCAGTCTCAAAGTTGATTTTGTGTCCGGGGGAAACGAATACAGGTTTTGTTCTGAGTTTGGTACGGACAACACTCCCTACTCGTTCGCTATCATCCACAAGCACAGAAGAACTGCCTGGTTCTATCCCAGGCTCTTCATACTTTCCAACAAGCCTGGTTTTCCCACACCCGATACTCGGTCTATCTATCAAAAGCCCCAGATGGCAGGCTATTCCAAAACGCCTCGGATGTGCCAATCCTTGACCATCCACAATCAGCAGGTCAGGTTCTATGGTCAGTTTTTCGAATGCTGCAAGTATTGCCGGGATTTCTCGAAACGCCAGAAGTCCAGGAATATACGGAAATGTAACCGGCTTGCTGGCAGATGCGCACTCCATCACTACCAAATCAGGAAAAGAAAGGACAACTACGCCTCCAGTCGCCATATCTTGGCTTTTTGACAGCCCAACATCAACACCAGCCACAGTCCTGATTTCCTGAAAGTCATCTCGAAGCACGACAAGTTGGCGCAGTTCTTCCTGTATCCGCACAGCTTCCACAGGTGTGATATCCCAGGAATTCAATGTCTTATACCGCATACAATTCACCTGTTTGACTTCATACCGCTCAAGCGATGTAGTATAACCTCACAACCGCAATATTGTATCACAACAAACTGTTTCTACTGTATTTGGCCCAGGGATAAAGATATGATATACTTGTGAAGGAGGAATTAATATATAGTGAGCGCGCAAACCGACATAAGCATAACGCAGGTGCTGAAGTCATCCGGTTTTCTATCAGCAGCAAGTGAGGATGTTGTTCCTCGCATTGCTGGGATTGCATCTCTCATACATTACAACCGCGGCGACCTCATCTTTGCTGAAGGCGTGTCGTGCCAGGGTATGTATATCGTTGGAAAAGGCGCTGTTAAAATTTACAAGATTGGCCCCGATGGCCGGGAGCATGTTATTCACGTTGCTGAACCTGGTGACTGCTTTGGAGAAGCCGCTATGTTTCTCGGGCAAGGCTATCCTGCTTATGCCGCTGCTGTAAAGAATTCTGATTTGGTATTCCTCCGAAAAACGCCATTCCTGGAGCTTCTCGAGAAGGAAAGCGACCTGTGCTTTAAGCTTTTGGGAGCTATGTCCATCTGGTCACACAGACTGGTCAGCAAGTTGGAATTGCTGACTCTCCGGGATACCAGTTCTCGTCTTGCCGGTTATCTGCTATCGAAAGCCAATGCCGCAGATGGCCTCATAAAGCTTGAGATACCTAAACAGACGCTCGCAGCACAGCTCGATATGGCTAGCGAGACGCTCTCTCGACTTCTGAACAGGTTCGAAGCTCAAGGACTTATAGAAGTAAACGGCCGCGAGATACGAATTATAGACTCTACCGGGCTGACTGAACTGGAAGAAATGGAGTAAACGGCTGATAAGCTGTTAAGGTTTAGACAGCACCACAAGCCTATTGGTATTTGTGCCCTTCTTCATATTGTCTACATTGAAGCAGTTGGCAAGTTTAGTGAACTGCTGGTAATTGATCAGCACTTCTACAATATTGAATCCAACTGAACACCCAAGCTCAGCTATAATCTCATCCAGGTTCACCATCTTACCTCGATAACGCACTTCTCCAACCTCAATAACCGCTGTACCACCTGATTTCAACACCCGCAGCATCTCACGCAGGCTGTCTATCATAAACTCAGACCACTCTTCCAAATCGTCAGTCTGTACTATCAGTTTGCGAAGCGGCTCTGTTTCGATATTCAAGAACCAGTACTCGATCCAGTTATCTTGAATGTAATCCGCTTTATTCAAGAATGGCGGAGAGGTAACAATCAGTCTTATGGACTCATCAGCTATGCTTTTCATACACCTGCTATCATGACAGGTGAATACATTCTGTTCAGCCACTTTTCTGAGCTGGGCCAGTTCTTCAGGAGCGAAATCAGCCAGAACACGTTTGGCCTTCTTTAAAATCCTCGGCTTAACCGGCCGATAATCCGGCCTCTGATTGCGCTGTTCATTGATACGGGCTTGTGCTGCCGATGGGACAGATATCTGAGGGAACGAATATACCGAAAAGAAGCCTCCCGAATGACCATGAAGCCTGGACAACGCAATCATTTCGATAAATCGATCTGCATCCGTGCGGTTCTTTCTTAAATACTGCTTTAAAGCCACTAATTCTCTGTATGTTTGAGGATGGTAAAATGGTGCAAACCGATCATAATCCGATATGTCTGCATCTACATCGAGGTTAATCCTGCTTAGAATTTTATTTATCTCTGATATAGTAACCGGCCGGCATTTGGGATACGCAATCCGTTCAGATAGAGGGTTTACATCATTAGAAAAGCCCGAGTAACCAAGAATATTAGCCTCTAAAATAGTGGTTCCTCTGCCTCCGAAGGGATCAAGAACCAGGTCTTTCACAGGATCAGAGCAGTATCGGCGGATGAAGTAGTTTGGCAATTCCGGCTTAAACGACGCTCTATAAGACACAGCATAGTGTATAGAATGCATTTGTCTTTGTCTGGCAGTCCAGAACTCTCCGGTTATTCTCTTATAACTTCCCATGTCCTCAATCAGCCGGACATTTGGTTCTGCTTCAATCATCAAACTCACTTCGACTGCTGCTGCCTCCTCATATCGTGCAGTGTAAACAGAGCAAGCCCTAATCCAGGGCTGTGGACAGGATGTTTTATCTCAGCATTTGGATACCTCTCTTTCACGAATCGTGTTATGCCTGTGGTTATAGCCGGATTACGCATTACACCACCATGAAGCACCACCGGGAACGACTGCTCCGGTTTAAATATTCTTGATGCTGCTGCGATGACAGCTCCAGACAATTCCCGAATAGTCTTATCTGCGATTCTTATAGCAACTTCATCATTTTCACTTGCTGCTTGTATGATTTTCGGCGCAAAAGTGGCTATTCTGTCTCTGGTGGCGAAATTGACCAGTTGGATGAAAGATTCTCTATCGCATAAGATACCGAAGTGGTCACAGGCACGCTCTAACAGTAAAGTTTTAGGGCCGCGGCCATCCATCGCACGTACTGAAGCCTTCAGCCCACGAATGGCAATATCGAAAGCGCCGCCTTCATCACCAAGCAGCATCCCCCACCCTCCAATGATGAAGCTAGTGCCATCTCCAGGGAAGCCAAACGTGCTGCTGCCTGTTCCTGCTATCTGAGCAATGCCAAAACGTTCGGTCAGTCCGGCAGCTCCAAGAGCAGCTTCTCCTTCAGTGTATCGTTTTGGTTCGCAGCCCAGCAATTCAACCACCAACGATGTTATCTCAGGAAGCGCTGCAGCCCGGTGCGTGCATCCAACTGCTTCAAAAGTTGCTGGTTGCCCAGATGCAGAAAGAGTAGATGTTATGGCAGACCGAAACGACTGGATAACAACATCCCGCTCGGTATAATTTATATTAGATGGTCCGCCGTGGCCTACAGCAACACAATTACCGTCAAAATCTACCAACGCGCATTCAGTCTTAGATCCACCGCCATCTATTCCGGCTACATATACATTGCTTAAATGTGTCACTGAAGGGATTCCTATCCTGATTAACTCGATTCCAGACAACGATCATTTTATCAGCTTGCTTTAACCCTGACCAGTCTGATTTCTATATTTCAAATACGTCATTTTGCGAATTTAGCTCACTTAGATCAATAAGCGGTGAAATCACAAGAGTTGCTTGAGAGTCAATGCATTTGCAACAGCGTACCCTTTGTAATCGTTGTTAAAATAGATATAGATGTCACCTGTATTGAGCAAGGAACTGATATACTCAGCCCACCAGGCGAGGGCATCGTCTGTATAGCAGACTTCCGTGTCATATCCGCCGTTATGCATTCTGATATAAGAAAAGTCTGAAGTAGTCACCAGATGTAACGGCAGATCAGGGGCACTCATGATACAATATGCTGTATTGTACTTTTTAAGCAGATTAAAAACTTCAGTGTTATGCCAGGTGCTGTCTCTAAACTCAATCACATGACGAAGATGCTTTGGCAGAATCTTTAGAAACGATTCCAGCCGTTCCAGATTCACATGCCAATAAGGAGGAAGTTGATAAAGCATAGGCCCTTGTTTCTCACCAAGACCTGAGCTGTGCTCCAGTATCCGCTCAAGCGGTTCCTCAGGGTTGCTGAGTTTTTTCATATGGGTCAGATAGCGGCTTGCTTTTACTGCAAATGTAAACTCAGATGGAGCTTGCCTGCGCCAGGTCTCGAAGGTCTCTTTGGAGGGTAGACGATAAAAGGAATTGTTGATCTCTACGGTATCGAAAAACCGCGAGTAGTATTCAAGCCAATTAGATTGAGGAAGATCATTGGGGTAAAAAATACCTTTCCAGTGCTTATAGTTCCATCCACTGGTTCCGCAGTAGAATCTACCGGCCATATTTGTTACAATCCACCTTTAAGTACCCCCTGGTCTGGTTATACCCATTCGACTTGATTATCTCAGCATTAAGGTATAAATAATCCACTCGGATATGACGATTAAATAGATATGATTAGATTAATACCACTTGCAATCACCATACTGCTTATAATTCTTGCCAATTCCGCATACTGCAGTACGGTTGAGGATGTTATCCAAACACTGAGCAGCATCAGCGAACCTTCTGTTACCAACTGGCGGTATATAGCTGGCGATGTTCCCGATGCAAAAATGCCGGACTTTGATGATTCCAACTGGAAAACCGGCTCTCCTGAGTTTATATGGGGTGAAGAACCCATTGCCTGGATGAGGACTGCCATCACCATCCCTGAAGAGATAGCTGGTTTTCAGGTCAAAGGGGCTAGGATTATCCTAAGAGTCGCTGTAGATGACGATGGAATTATCTTCGTCAATGGCAAAGAAGCTGATACATTCAACTGGGACAACGGCCGTGCTGTTCTTACAGACAACGCAGTCCCAGGAGATGTAATATCTGTTGCTATCAAAGGAATCAACAGGATTGGTCCCGGAAGGTTGATGCAAGCCTGGCTTGAGGTAGAGCCTCTGACAGACATCCGGATGCGAATCCAGGCTTATCTTGCAGACATTGAAACTGCTAAGACATTAGCCGGGAACAACAGTGAGATTATTGAAAAATCAATCGCTACAGTAGACCTTACTGCTATACAAACAGGTGACAGACAGAAGCTCATAGATTCTTTATCGCAGGCAAGCGATATCCTCACCATCCTTGCTCCTGACATAAAAAACAACACATGCCACTTGGTCGGGCATGCGCATATAGACATGAACTGGCTATGGCTTTGGCCTGAGACTATTGAAGTCTGCAACAACACATTCAATACTATGTGTAAGTTGATGCAAGAATATCCCGATTTCTTATACTCTCAGAGCCAGCCATCGACTTATGTAATCGTCGAAGAAACAAATCCTGACCTGTTCAAATCAATCGGGCAACGAATCAAAGAAGGCAGGTGGGAGGTGACCGGAGGCACCTGGGTCGAAGGTGATATGAACATGGCTTCCGGGGAATCAATAGTCCGGCAAATCCTTTACGCAAAGCAGTATTTCAAAGAGAAGTTCAATGTAGAACCTCGTATATGCTGGTCTCCTGACACTTTCGGCCATGCCTGGACCATTCCTCAAATACTTGCCAAAAGCAATATTGACTTCTATTACTTCATGCGTGCCGGAAAAGGTGAGCCGATATTCTGGTGGGAAGCTCCCGATGGCTCCAGAGTGCTTGCTTTCAACGATGATAACTACAACGGAGACATCAAGGACTCCATAGGCCAGGAAATGGCAGAAATGCATAAACAGTATGGGGTCAAAGACCATCTGGTTGTTTATGGTGTTGGTGACCATGGCGGCGGACCTACCCGTGGACAGTTGCGAAAGGCAAGAGAGTTGCAGCACAGGACTCTTTTTCCAACGGTCAAATTCAGCACTGCTGAACAATTTTTTAAGGCAATCCTGCCTAAGAGTGATACCTTTCCGGTAATCCGTGATGAGCTGAATTTCGTGTTCCGTGGATGTTATACCACTCATTCTGACATCAAGAAGATGAACCGGACACTGGAAAACTTGCTGCCATCTGCTGAAGCATTCTCTGCCATAACATCCACGCTCTATGATTCTATTGATTATCCAATAGACGACTTCAAAACTGCCTGGCAGAGCACTTGCTTCAACCAGTTCCACGACATTTTCGATGGGACATCCATTCATGGTGCTTACGAGCACTCTTACAAGCTTTATGAGCAGGCTTATGACATTGGTAAGAGTTCGCTTACATCATCATTTGATACTTTGACATCTAAAATCGATATCCGTGGTGATGGAGTCCCTGTCGTAGTCTTCAACCCACTTGCTTGGGAAAGGACAGATGTTGTTGAGATCGATTCTCCATTTGATACTGAGGAAACATCTGCTGTAGTCGTTACCGATGGCAAATCAACTTTTCCCGCACAACTATGCGCCGATAAACTCATCTTTACTGCATACGATATGCCGGCTCTGGGATATAAAGTTTTCTGGCTGAAACAGGACACTCGGAATGAAAAAAGCGCTGTGAGTGCAGGAAATAACACACTTGAAAATGAGTTCTTCCGCATCAAAATCGATCCCAAGCAGGGCACTATCGCTGAGATCTACGACAAGAATACCAAGCAGCACATCGTGCCAAAAGGGGCGCAAGCAAACCTGTTTCAAATCCTGTATGAGGAATCAACTGGAATGTCTGCCTGGAACCTTGGGCAGATCATGAAAACTGAGGATCTGACAACACCATCCGAAGACAGCGAAATACTTGAAGCCGGGCCAACTCGGGCACTCGTTCGGTCGGAATTCGATTTCAGGGAATCCTCATTTGTCCATGATGTTATGCTCTATGCTGGTGTGCCGAGAATCGATGTAAAACTGACCGCTGACTGGCGTGAAGTCGGCAAAAAGGACAGCGGAACCATTCCAATGGTCAAAGTTGCATTCCCAACAACTGTCCAAAATCCAAAAGCATCGTTTGAAATCCCATTTGGGAGCATCGAACGGCCGCTAAACGGTGACGAGGTGCCTGCGCAAAAATGGATCGATTTATCAGGAGAAGACTACGGCGTTTCAATCCTTAATAACTGCAAATATGGACACGATGTAAGAGACAGCACAATGAGGCTATCGCTGCTCAGAGCATCTTACTACCCAGACCCCACTCCTGATCAGGAGGTTCACGAAATCACTTATTCGATCTTCCCGCATGCTGGCAGTTGGAAAGAAGCAGCAACTCCAAGAAAGGCATACGAGCTTAATAATCCTCTTTTGGGTGTTGTTTGCTCACCACATGAAGGATCTCTTCCAACCAGCAGATCTTTCCTGTCTGTTGAGCCTCAGAACATTATAGTAACAGCATTGAAGCTATCAGAAGATGGAAAAGACCTGATCCTGAGATTTTATGAGACCGACGGCACTCCCACTATGGCTGTCATCAATACATCGCTTCCGGTAAAACACTGGTCGGAAACTAACCTGATAGAAAGAACTATCGGAAAAACCAGACCTGCCGGACGGAAGATCAGCCTTCAAGTTGGAAAACACGAAATAAAGACCATCAGATTATCGCTTCAATAAACAATTCGGGACGAGAGTCATCTACACTCCCGTCCCGATGTTGAAATACACCAAACTCTCCGATACCTGATTGTTAATATAGTATCTGCGGTTTTCTCTCGCAGGAATCTTCAAATCCGTGCCACGGACAGATAACCGGCTCCGTCAGCTTATTTATATCATCTTTTTGCCGCAGCACGGGTCACTGGGGTTTCGGGCAGCCGAACGCTGCAAGCAAATACATATTTTCCAGATTTACAACGTCCGGCTGCCGCTGCATCTGAGTAATACCCTTTCCTATCGTGTGCCAAACAGACATATGTGGCCTGTTTGCCATATATGTGCATCAGGGTATACTACCGTGGCACAAAGTGGCACGCTGGTTACTTTCGTGCATCAAGGAGGAATGCCTTGTGTTCTCGGGTTCTTACATCCACAACGTAGACCAAAAAGCCAGAATTGCTATGCCTTCCAAGTTCCGGGAAGCATTGCAAAATGAATTCATGTTGTCAAAAGGCCCTGATGGTTGTCTTTGGGTGCTTGGCAAGGAGCAGTGGCAGTTATTAGCAGCAAAAGCACCAAAATCCGTAGTGGTGCAGCGGTTTTTTTTAGCCTCAGCAGTTAAATGCTCTCTCTCAGGAAAAGGAAGGTTCCTGATTCCCGATGTGCTGCGTGAACATGCAGACATAAAGCCAGGAGATGATGTAGTAATAATCGGTTTGGGCAACAGAATAGAAATCTGGAGCCGCAGAAGGTGGGAAGCAGTCAGTTCTCAGGTTACAAGCGAAAGAATTAGGCAGGAACTACCTGAATTCTTCGAATTCTAAGCAGAATAAAAGTCCCAGCCGATAATATCTGGCTGGGACTTTTATTC
>JAKPFN010000148.1 GCA_029551395.1 Armatimonadota bacterium
GACAATCACAAAGTGGAGCCATGCCGGCCGGCAGGCTAAGATCGTTGAGTTTTTTACAAGCATAAGAGAAATCTATGAAACCGGCGATTTAATAAGCATCAGGCTTTTGGAAGAGCGGGAAGCATCTCGAGGCAGCCTGCCAGTAGGGAATATTAGCTCGAATGAAATTACACTTGCCCTGAACAACGAGGACAAAAAATTTGATATAGACAACGAGAATTCTCCGCTGAAAAACCTGTTAAAGCCTAACAGGCGCATACAGGTATGGCTCGGGACGGAAACAAGCAGCGGGGAAGAGTGGGTACCTCTTGGGACATTCTGGAGCCTTGATTGGGACAGTCCAGATGATACACTAGAGGCTACTGTCTCTGCACGGGACCGCATGGAACTCTTACGGAAAGGCGCATACCAGAGCAGTCAGGTACTGCAGAATGTCTCCTTGTACGCCCTGGCCGAGCAGGTGCTCCAAGATGCAGGGCTAAATCCGACTGATTATTCGATAGACACCCATCTGCAAAGCATTGTAGTGCCTTACGCCTGGTTAAATCCGGTCAGCCACCGCGAGGCTCTTAGATTAATAGCTGAAGCAGCATTAGCAGTAGTTTATGCAGATCGCGACGGAAAGGTCCGTGTTGAAGTCGGTGACGGGGTAATACCTGTCGGTGAAGATCAAATGTTTATCCAAGGCGCCGTCTTCCCGGCGGAAGAAACATATCCGGAATTTTTTGGCATTGGCCCTGATGATTATTTCTCTCCGCTCCGAACACCGAGCAGGCAAAGCGAAGTTGCAAATGAAATCATTGTTGATACCCAGCCCTTGCGGCCAGCAACAGCTGCCGAGGAAGTCTACCGGAGCAATGAGCCGATGACGATACCAGCAAGCACAACAAAGACAATTACAGCTTTTTACAACAAAACGCCGGTTATCGAGGCCATTGCAAGCCTTGACAGCCCGCCAGCAGGTGTGAGTATAACGGATGTGTCTTACTACGGCTGGGGGGCAAGCGTAAAAATCCGGAATACTAACGACACGGACAAGCAGGTGACATTGGTTATCCAAGGTAAGCCTTTGACCGTCCAGAACAAAGAGCGAGCTATTGCCAGAGATGAAGCCAACATACTTGAAAACGGTGTGCTCCGGTATGAGTTTCCCGCAAACCCGCTTGTGCAGACTCTGGACCAGGCGCAGGCTATAGCAGATGCACTACTGGCTAGCGTGAAAGACCCAAGGCGTGATATTGAAATGGAATGGCGAGGCAACCCGGCTTTGGAGCTGGGAGATATAGTATCAATTGTAACCAATTCCGTAAAAGACAGACGGGGAACGTTTACGATAATCAGGCAAGAGATAGAGTGGGCTGGCGCTTTAAGCGCCAGGCTGACTGGGAGGAGGATGGCTGAATGAACAGTGTAGAAATCATGCCTGTAGCTAACAGTGTGACAGTCAATCTTTTTGATGTTTATACCACAACGTATTTTTTAACTGCAGCATCTACTCTTGAAGAACATGAGGAGGTGGGCAGTGGTGGGTTATGACGTGATGATTAAACGGGGGGATACACGGCATGCGATAAGAGCAATCCTTAAAGATGCAAAAGGAAACCCGATAAAT
>JAKPFN010000151.1 GCA_029551395.1 Armatimonadota bacterium
GCCTGGTCATCGTCGGCGGAGATGACTCCAACACCAATGCCGCCATTCTTGCCGAGTATCTCCGTGCCGAGGGATCCAAGACAGTGGTGATTGGAGTTCCTAAGACTATCGACGGCGACATGAAAAACGAGTTGATCGAAGCATCGTTCGGGTTCGATACTGCTTCCAAGACCTACTCGGAGCTGATAGGCAATATCTGCCGTGATGCCACTTCAGCAGTCAAATACTGGCACTTTATCCGTCTGATGGGCCGCGCAGCAAGTCATGTAGCGTTGGAATGCGCGCTTCAGACCCATCCGAACATCACGCTGATCTCCGAGGAGTTTCAGGCTAAGGGCACAACGCTTCAGGAGATAGTCGATTACATCGCAGATGTCATAATCAAGCGTGCGGAAGCCGGAAAGAACTATGGAATTCTGGTAGTTCCCGAAGGTCTGCCTGAGTTCATCTCGGACATAAAGGTAATGATCGACGAACTGAGCGCGATCCTTGGAAAAGATGAGCAGTATATTCGCGACCTGCCGGATCATGGCGAGCGAGCCCAGTATCTGAACACACAACTTTCAGACCACAGCGCACGGGTTTATGGCTCACTGCCACAGGACATTCAGGAAGTGCTCCTCAAGCGTGACAGCCACGGCAATGTCCCTCTTTCGCAGGTCGAGACAGAGCGGCTTCTGATTGACCTTGTCTCTGACAAAATCCGGCTGCTCATATCCAAGGGTGAGGTAAACGTCAAGTTCAGCCCGCTTGCGCACTTCTTCGGTTACGAAGGCCGCTGCGCTATGCCGTCGAACTTCGATGCAGATTACTGCTATTCTCTGGGCTACACTGCCGCGCAATTGATCAGGGCAGAGCTGACTGGTTACACGGTCTACATCCAGAACCTGACCAAGCCTTCTGACGAATGGGTAGCTGGTGGAGCGCCTGTAACTATGATGTTATGTCTGGAGATGCGTAAAGGCCGAACCGTCCCGGTGATTAAAAAGGCTCTGGTCGACCTTGATGGAGAACCGTTCAAGGAGTATGCCGCCAACCGTGAGGATTGGGCGTTGAACGATAAGTATATTTTCCCTGGACCAATCCAGTATTTCGGCCCATCTGAGGTATCAGACGCACCAACGATTACGCTTGCACTCGAAAAAGGCGCAACAGTAGATATCGAATCGCCTCTGGTTCCGGCGTAATTGCTGCTTACATAAACACCTAAAGGGCTTGCGGATGATTAGTCTGCAGGCCCTTTTTGAATTTCAGGGTTTCATGTAACAGCACCTGTACTTGACAAAACAGTTTATGTATTCTCATAATGAGGCAACCGGGCTAGCGGGAGGTCACTATGAGCAAAACTGCCATTCTTTTTGTCTATATACTGCTTATTCTGTCAGTTTCCTGTCTCGCTTGTAATATCACGCCTCCGGAGTATTTTGATTACGCTTCAGAGCAATTGAATAACCTGGACATCGTCAAGCAGGAATATGGGCAGAAGCCTCTGGAAACTATCAAGCCCATTCTGACTGACGAAAACTGCGATTACAGCGTGTGGAGACGTGCCGTAGCTGCGGTTGCGTTCACTGGCGAAGATGGGGCAGCGCTTCTCCTAATAAATCTCGAGCCGAGGTTGAAACTCAGGCTTTTCGATAAGAAATCAGAAGCATTGCTCTACACACTGGGCTGTATCTACGACCACCGCACGCTAGATGTGTCCTTGTCAGTCCTTGAATCCGATACACCAATCCCGTTGAAGTGCATAGCCGCAGACAATATATACAAGCTCGCGGAACAGACCAGTTGGTCAGCTCAGAAGACTGTCAGATGCCCTGACGGTACAGTATTATCTATCATGTCAGGCTCAGAAACTGTCTGCTGCACCGCAAGACCTACGTATTCTTCAGGGCAGGCTATCAACCAGGATATGATGAAACCTGTCAGAGACCGCCTTGCGCAATTGATTCAAACAACCGCAGACAACAAAGACACCCAGGTGTTCTATAAGAAGATACAATCGGTAGTAGACCTGATTGACAGCAGAGAAAAAGCTCTGGCAGACTTCCTATACTGCCAGGAGCCTCAATAAACCATAGTCCAACACTATAGTAGTAGGTCTCCTATTCTCGGGCTAAATTTGCAATTTAGCTATTCTCGGGCTAAATTTGCAATTTAGCCCGGAGAGTTAGACGAGGGATTTGTAATCCCGATTACCGATATTCAAGATGATAACCCGGAATCACAGATTCCTCAGCAATATGTTCGGGAGAGATTACAAATCCCTCCCAAGAAGGGGTCACCTTGAACCATGGCCGTCACCCTGAACTCGTTTCAGGGTCTCCAGACTTGTTGAGAGATGCTGAATCAAGTTCAGCATGGCGGGTTAAGTTCAACACGATGCAAAGCATAGCAAAGTACCCTCCGGTAATCTTACCGAGGATTTATGGCTAGCAGACGGATTTCTGTTAGTTCTTCCATGGTATAACGCACACCTTCTCTGCCAAAACCCGAATCCTTGACACCGCCATAAGGCATGTGGTCTATCCGGTAGGTCGGAGCATCATTAACTATCAACTGCCCTACCTCGATCTCGTTAAAAGCACGAAATACATGCTCGAGATTATTGGAAAATAACCCTGCCTGCAACCCGTATCGTGAATCGTTGACCTTGTCTATCGCTTCCTGAAAATCATCGAACGGTTCAACAAGAACAACCGGGCCGAACGCTTCCAGGCAGCTTATTTTCATGTCAGGGTCGACATTTGAAAGTACCGTTGGCTCATACATAGCACCGTCTCGATGGCCTCCGGTGAGTATTTTGCCGCCGCCTGAGACAGCCTCGTTTACCCATTGTTCAATCCGCTTTGCAGCATCTTCATCTATCATCGGGCCGATGTCCGTTGCTTCATCCATCGGGTCTCCAACCTGCTTGTGCTTGACCATGCTTATGAACCTATCCAGAAACTGGTCATAGATGGACCTGTGAATATACATCCGCTGCACAGAAATACAACTCTGTCCAGCGTAATAGAACGCTCCACTGGCACATTTGGAAGCGGCGAACTCGATGTCAGTATCCTTATCTATAATAGCTGCCGCATTACCGCCAAGCTCCAAAAGCACCCGTTTCTTACCTGATTTGGCTTTGAGCGACCATCCGACCTCAGTTCCACCGGTAAACGTAAGGGCTTTCAGCCTGTCATCCACTACCATTGTCTGAGTAAGCTCGTTGGAACAGGGAACCACGTTTATCGCCCCGGAAGGCGCTCCTGACTGTTGTGCAGCCTCGCCTAGCAGCAGCGACGTAAGAGGAGTCTTGGTAGACGGCTTTACGATAATGGAATTGCCCGCAGCCAGCGCAGGAGCTACCTTGTGCGCAACCAGATTGAGCGGGAAGTTGAACGGAGTGATCCCCAGTACCGGCCCTATTGGGAACCGACGCACTACACCTATCCGCCCCTCTGACACCTGGTTAAGATCAAGCGGGATCATCTCTCCTTGCAGCCGTTTGGCTTCTTCGCTTGCGATTGTGAAGGTCATTATCGCCCGATCAACTTCAGCCCTGGAGTCTTTTATCGGCTTGCCGCACTCCATTGTGATGGTTTTGGCAAATTCCTCTTTCCGAACTTTTATCTTCTCAACGATACTCCTTAGCAGGTCAGAGCGCTTGTAGCTGGGCAGCGATTTCATAACCTCATAACCTCGCTCTGCTGCTTGGACTGCCTCTTCTATCTCTTCGGAGTCCGCCAGGAATGTAGTGCCTGCCAATCCTCCCTGGGGACTTCTAACCTGGAGCTTCTCATCGGTGGTTTTCCAATCGCCGCCGATCAAAATCTTGTGTTCATGTTCAGTTGTTGGTGATACAGACATTTCCAGCCTCCGACTGCTAAGCAGGGCATATCATCTGCCCGAGTTTTTCGCTCAGTTTGATGTTCTCGCTGTAGTCTACGGGGACATCTATAACGGCTGAGGTATCTCCTTTGAAAGCATCTTCGAGGATTGGCCTCAACTCACTTGCATCCTTTACCTTATAACCGCGAGCGCCAAACGATTCAGCCAACTTAACAAAATCAGGATTGCCAAAATCAACGCCAAAATCGGACTTATACCGCCCAAGCTGCTTCCATTTGATTAGCCCGTAACCGTTATCGTTGAATATCAGATAGACGACCTTCGTTCCAAGCCGATGTCCCGTCTCAAGCTCCTGGACATTCATCAGAAATCCGCCATCTCCGCAGGCAGCAAGCACTTTCCTCTCAGGATGCACCAGTCTGGCAGCTATAGCCGCAGGGATGGCAAACCCCATAGATGCAAATCCGTTGGAAATCAACACTGTATTAGGCTCATAAGCAGGATACATGCGTGCAATCCACATCTTATGCGCTCCAACATCGCTTATCAGAATGTCATGGCTTTCGAGTACTCGTCTCATTTCATAGATGATCTTCTGCGGAGTTATAACAGGCCCGGTATCATCAGCATGAGATTCACGTTCCGATACTACGAAATCCCTGAGCAGCCTGTAGAAGTCTGCCTGTCTGCGCGGTTCCAGATAAGGCTGAAGTCTGGCAATCGTAGATGCAATATCGCCTATCAACTCAACCTCCGGCACATATCCCTGCTGAACCTCGGCTTCAACGAAATCGATGTGGATTATCGTCTTATCAAAATCAGGATTCCATCGCCAGGGAGGGTATTCTACTATGTCGTAACCAACGGCTATCACCAAATCAGCCCGGTCAAACCCGCAGCTTACTGCATCATGAGCTTGCAGACCGATAGTTCCGGCATAAAGTTCCGAATCAGCGGGTATTGTGCCTTTTCCCATAAATGTGGTAGCAGCCGGAAGGTTGATTGTATCGATCAGCTTACGCAAAGACCGGGATGCATTTCCTCTAACTGCACCATTACCCACAAGTACAATAGGATGCCTTGCCTTATTAATCAGTTCTGCTGCCCTATGGAGCGTGCCTTCGGAAACTATCGGCAACTCTGGCCATCTGCGTATAAGCGGAGCTCCATTCGTCTCCAGCTCTGCTACATCTTCGGGTAACTCGATATGCACCGCGCCAGGCTTTTCTGTTTCCGCCGTTCTGAACCCGTATCTTACTACTTCAGGTATTATTGATGGTGTGTCTACCCTGGTGTTCCATTTGGTTATCGGGCCGAATGCATGGACCAGGTCGATATACTGATGATGCTCCTTATGCATAGATTCAAGCCCGACCTGACCGGTTATCGCTACAAGAGGAGCATGGTCCAGATTTGCATCCGCCACGGCTGTCGTCAGGTTCATAGCCCCTGGGCCAAGTGTCGATACACAGACACCAGCCCTGCCGGTAAGCCTGCCATAACCATCAGCCATAAAAGCCGCACCTTGCTCATGCCGAGTAGAGACGAACTTAATGCTTGATCGGGAGAGCGAGTCGAGGATGTCCATCATCTCCTCGCCAGGCACGCCAAATACGTACTCTACACCCTCATTTTCCAGACATTTTACTAACAGGTCAGATGCTTTCATATATTTTGGTCAACCTATTCTGATGTGCTTAAAGATACACTACCAGGTATAAATTGTGAAGTGTGGGGAGCAGGAACAACCATCTTTTCCTTATCCTTGAGATGAGGGTAAACAGCCGAACCGTCTTCAGGTTATATGCCGGCAAGCCGCTGCGGAACGCTTGCTGTTCACCCTCAGCACTGCTTTACCCTCTGTGACTACCTGATAAACGCACAGCTATTGTTTTTGGCCTTCGAAGCCGCAGACTCGATGAGGTAAAAATAAGCTGGTATATTATCAGGCAACCTGGCTTATTTAGGAATTTCCGGCTAATAATTTAAAAGCCCGCTGGGCATATCTGTCAGTCATTCCTGCGATGAAGTCGCAAGCTGCCCTGGCTCGAGTCGGAATATCAGCCAAATCCTCTCCGGACGCTCCCGATAGCTCTTCAGGATGGCTCATATAGTATCTGAACAGTTCTTTGAGCTTTTCTCCGGCTTCTCTAAGCTCGACTATACCGTGATGGTCCACGCCGTAGACCCGTTCAAACAGAAAATCTTTGAGGCAATTCATCGCATGGCGGTGGGATTCGCTGATGGATATCGAGTTACGTCCGGCGCTTGCCGTGACTACATCCATTACCATACTTGCAATCCGTTCTGAGTAACGGTGTCCAAGAACTTTTGTGCATTCTTCGGGCAGGTCTGAATCGCTGATCAACCCTGCGCGGATCGAATCATCTATGTCATGGTTGATGTAAGCTATGCGGTCGGCGATTCTGACCACTTTGCCCTCAAGCGTTGCTGGCCCGCGAAGGTCTATGCCAAGGTCTTCCTTGCCTTTTGAATGATGAAGAATCCCGTTTCTGACCTCCCAGGTAAGGTTGAGGCCTTTTCCTTTGTTCTCTATGTGATCCACAACCCGCAGGCTTTGTTCTGCGTGGTGGAATCTGGCATCGGGGACAAACTCCCGCAGCACTTCATCCAGAGCAGTCTCTCCAACGTGTCCAAATGGAGTATGACCAAGGTCATGACCGAGCGCAATGGCTTCTGTGAGGTCTTCATTCAGCCTGAGCGCCCGTGCGATAGTCCGTGCAATCTGGGAAACTTCGAGAGTATGGGTCAACCGGGTGCGGTAGTGGTCTTCTTCAGGATCGATGAACACCTGCGTCTTGTGTTTGAGCCTTCGGAACGCCTTGGTGTGGACTATCCTGTCCCGATCCCGTTGGAATTCGGTACGAATGGGATCTTTCTCTTCCTCGCACTTCCGGCCTTTCGACTCTGCCGATTTTACTGCGTAGGGTGAGAGTATTTGTTGTTCCAGTTGTTCATAATGTTCGCGGATGTTCATAGGTATTAAGTGCCGGATATTGATCTAGTAATTACTGATATCCGGCACCTATCCCTTCAAATCATGAGTTCAGCTTTTCTATGAGAATAGACTTGACATCACTGATCGGCACTCGAATCTGCTCCATAGTGTCCCGGTCTCTGATTGTGACCTGGTTGTCTTCCTCTACGGTCTGCACATCTACCGTAATGCACCACAGAGTTCCAATCTCATCCTGCCGCCTGTAAAGCCTGCCGATTGACGCGGTGTCATCATACATTGTAGCCATGTGCGGCCTGAGTTCGGCAGCAAGGTTCTTCGCAGTCTCAACAATCTCCGGTCTGTTCCGAAGAAGCGGAAGAACAGCAACTTTTACCGGTGCAAGCGTCTTATGCAGATGAAGTACAGTGCGCTTGTCTTTCTTGCCGTCGCCCTTGTCTATGACCTCTTCCTCATAAGCGTCTATAAGGAAGGCCAGAAGCGATCTATCAATACCACCTGCCGGTTCTATGACATACGGAACAATGCTGTCCCCGGTTGCCTCGTCAAAGTATGTCAGGTTCTCTCCTGAGAACTCCATGTGCTTCTTCAGGTCGTAGTCTGTCCTGTTTGCAATACCTTCAAGCTCCGACCAACCTATCGGGAACAGATACTCGATATCTGTCGTGGCTTTTGAATAGAATGCCAGTTCGTCCGGGTCATGAGGGCGTAGTCTCAGCCTCTCAGGCGTAATCCCATACTTGATATACCAATTGTATCTATCCTGAATCCATCTTTTATGCCATTCTTCATCGGTACCGGGCATAACAAAGAACTCTATTTCAGCCTGTTCGAACTCACGAGTCCTGAAAATGAAGTTGCCGGGAGTGATCTCGTTTCTAAATGATTTTCCGATCTGTGCGATACCGAACGGCAGCTTCTTGCGCGTAGCCTGCTGAACGTTTTTGAAGTTCACGAACATCCCCTGGGCAGTTTCCGGCCGCAGGTAGGCAACAGCGGCGCTGTCTTCCACCGGTCCCATGTGGGTTTTGAACATCATATTGAACTGTCTGGCTTCGGTTAGCTGGCCTCCGCAGGCAGGACACACATCTCCCTCAACATGGTCTGCCCGGAAGCGCTGCTTGCACTCCTTGCAGTCCACCATAGGGTCTGTAAATCCCGCAACATGGCCGGAAGCCTCCCAGACTCGCGGATTAGTGATGATGGCAGCTTCAAGTCCCACTACATCGTCCCGCATTCTGACGTTATCCTGCCACCATGCATCACGAATATTGCGCTTAAGCTCAACACCAAGCGGACCATAGTCCCAGGTGCTGCCTATACCACCGTAGATTTCTCCGGATTGAAATACAAAACCGCGCCGTTTGCAGAGTTCGACGATCTTGTCCATTGTCACTGCAGACGGCGCTACATCGCCCTTGACGTCAACCACCAGTATGGTTCCTCCCAATTATGTAAGAAAAACGACACTTAATTGTACCCCCGCCCGCACTTCCGGTCAAGTAGCCAGGACAGTTGCGCTGGACTTGATAATCACTTGACACTTAAAGCGGTCACAGGTATAACATTATCTTTAGGAATGGGCAAGGTAGTGCTGGCGCTGAAATAATGGCTGCTGCACTACGGCGCGCCACTATATATAAGAGTGGGTGACGCTATGGATAGTTCCGGTAACATCTTATCACCGGCTGTACAGTTCATCGATAAATATGCCGACCAGTCTATGGGTAGTCATGTTATCGGTATCAGTCCGTTCCTTACCCAATGGGACTATATGACAGAGTCCGCTTTCCTTCACAACATAGAAAGCATCACTGAACTTGCTCTTGCTGATTTCCCCCCTGAAGACCAAAAGCTGATTGTCTATCCTGAGCATATCGGAACCTGGTTTTCTGTGCTTGGAGAACCGGAAGAAGTAATTGCTGCGAAAAGCCTTGCTCAAGCACTGACTATTGCCTGTTCGCAGCCTGATAGAAAGCGGGCCATTGAATCTTTACTGCCCCTGATTGCTGCAGATGATCCCATAATCACTTACAGCAGGGCTACATTGCTGCTTAAAGCACAGATTATGCTCGAAACATACGTTAAGATATTTGCTGGCCTTGCTAAAAAGCACAATGCCTACATCGTAGCAGGCTCGATTCTTGCACCTGAGTTCGTTATCGGCAATGATAGCAGGATTACTATCACCGGACAGAAGATTTATAACACATCTATCGTTTTCAACCCTGAAGGTAAGCCGATAGCTTTTATAAACAAGATACATTTAGTCTCATCTGAGCAATTCCTGGCTGTGCCTGGCAATAAGAATGACCTGAAAACGGCTCAGACCGCTCTTGGTGAGATTGGAGTTATGATCTGCGCAGATGGCTGGTATGCAGACACTTATGAAGCTTACAGCTCTGCCGATATACTGGTTCAACCATCGTACCTGGATCCCCTGGAAAAGTGGACCTTGCCCTGGCAGAAAGGTATTGGGGCTACAAACGGAGATGAAAAGCTCACTGAAGGCGAGGCTTGGAAAAAATACTCGCTTGAAGGAAGGTTCTCTGCAACAAACGCCAGAGTGGGTGTTAATGTTTTTATGCATGGCCGGATATGGGATGTAAACGTGGGAGGCCGTGCTTTTATCATCCACCGTAATTCCTTAGATGAAACTCCCATAATCATAGAAGAGCCTGATATTACAAAACCAAGCATTCTGCATGTTCAAATCAACCGCCAAATGCCTTTTTGAAAAGCCCAGGTATGAGGTATGAGTGGGCTGTTAAGTAAGGCTTGACATGTGGTTCTGGCAGCTTGGTTTCAGTAGGTAAGCTGGGATTAGTTGACGAGGGAAATTTGAGAGTGGAGAAAGCTTGAAAAAGGATGATTCTTGCTGATACCGCTTAAGATTGAGAACATCAGTGTCGGTGCAAAAAGTGTGCACCGACGCCCAGTTATGAGACTTAACCAACCTCGGGAGAAATTTTCCAACCTCGGGAGAAATTTGCAATTTCTCCCGAACATATTGCTAAGGAATCTGTGATTCCGAACAATTATCTAAACATCAATAACCGGGATTGCAAA
>JAKPFN010000009.1 GCA_029551395.1 Armatimonadota bacterium
CCGGTCATAGTCATCTGTCAGCATCCAGACCATAATCATCGGGCCCCAGCCGTGGTCTTGGGAGATCTCATCATCATTTCCATGACATTGAGACCCACCACCAAGCCCTGCGGCTATATGAGGCAGGCATTCCGGCAGTTCGGCCTGCAGCAGGGGGTATGCAGCCTCACGAAAGAACCGCTCAGCCAGCTCCAATCCCTTCATAAAACGCTCACCTTTATCGGAGATGCGAAAAAAGCCTACTGTGGTCCCAAAAACCTCAACGGGCCTCAATAGAATACTACTCCACGCTTACCTGCTTGTCAAACAATTGCGGCTGGATGGAATCGCGAAAGCACGAAAAAGGAGAGACGAGGAAAGATTGAAAGGGAAGAAGTAAAGATATGGAAAGGTTGCTATCTGAGGAATAATAGGTGAGGCAATTTGGATACCTTTTTTCTAGTGTAACTGCTTGCTATGCCGATTGCCATACATCCTGCCAGTGCTGTTGGGAATATAATAGCAAAGATTACCACACCGTTGTTGCTTAGATGAAGTGCTTTATAAACCAGCATAAATAGATACAACACCATCGGATGCACCAGGTAGATGCAGTAAGAATGTCGTGCAACAATCTTGATGAAAGATATAAACCGGTCAGTCCACTCTTTTCTCCAAATCCAGGCAATAACAAGAAGAGCGTATGGGCCAGCCATAATTCTCATGAGCAAGTCAGTGGCTCTAAAGTCCCTTGCTTCCAGAGAAAGGTTGTAAGATACGACTGTCACATAAATAGAAAACAGTATAATGGCGAAGATTACTGCTAATCTGAATGGATGAGTGCGAAGTATCATTACTCGTTTACTATTCATCAGCCATATACCTATTGCAAAATATGCCAGCCAGCCAATCGTACCGTAAAAGTGAGATACTACAGGGGATGGCTTAGGCAGTCCTGTGCAGTAGCGAATGCATAGAACGGAAGATGATATCAGGATTGGGATAATAATGCCATATCTCAGTCTCAGCAGTCTCAAGAGCAGTGGATATATAAAATACAGCTCAATTATCCGAGGGACGAAGTATAGATGATAACAAGACCCGCCAGTTAACAGGTTCAGTCCAAAGGCAGGCATAAAGTTATCGAATCGGTAAGAAAATGTTTTTGCGGCATTATCAAGAGTCAATGTATATATGATTGTCCATATCACGTAGCCAGGCAGGATTTTCCACAGTCTTCCGCCGATGAACCGGAAATATCCTTCTTTCTGTTTGCTGGACAGCATAAGTCCCATTCCTGAGAGGGACACAAACATTAACCTGCCGCATTTTCCAAGCCAACATATACCTGTGAGAATAAATAGAACCACTCCGCCAGTAAAAACTTCACTGAGTGGAATACTGCAAACATGCACGGTAAGGACAGCAATCGCTGCCAATCCACGCATAACATCTATTTCCGATAAACGCTGACCCATAATAGTAAATTAGTCTGGCTTCAATTAACCGCACGATGTGACATTCAACGGCATAGTAATCTATCTAACTGGGGGAAACCACTGAATCGACACCTGCTGCAGATTTGTGCATCACAGAGGTTTACCTCTAGAAATGCACAAGATGAAGTATGCCCTCAAATCACGCAAGTGTCAAGATGATTTATAGTTTTCTTACAGTTAGCAGGAAGACAATGTTTTTGTAGAAGGTATATAACTGATTGGGATATATCCCCTTCGGCTGATTTAGAAAAGCTAGTGGGATAGTTTGATGATGGCTTTAGCATCAGTGTGTTAGCCTGACTCAGCTTTATATTTACAATAAAGATGACAACGGATAAAATAGCGGAACAAGCTTACTTGATTTAAGACTAAAGGAGATCAAGATGAGTATATGGCCTTTTAAGAAGAAGTATCCTCCAAAGGATCATCTCAAATTTGATGGTAAATGGGCCATACTACAAGGTGTAGTCGAAGGCCGTCCAGCGATTTTGACCCGGAGGGATTTAAAAGAGCTTAAAGATATCATCGGGCATCCAGAGTTTCCTTATCAAGTGGGGATTGCGACACCTTGTAACAATCCTGATTCAAACGGGTTTCCCGGTAAGGATGAATTGATACAGCTTCAGCAGATTGAACACAGAATTACCCCGCTATTGCAGCAGAATAATGAGTCCATACTGGTAGCGATGCTCACAACTAATAATATGCGTGAGCTTATTTACTACACATCCAATCCTGAAGGCGTAAAAGCGAAGTTCGAGCAGTTGAAGGCAGAAACAACTACCCACGAACTGCAGATGATTATCCAAGTAGATAAGGATTGGTCTATCTTTAAGCGTTTCGCGATGTAAAAAGTAGGAGAAGCGGGGGGAACTTTGAATTCCCTCCAAGCTCGATTTTTTGCCCTGAGTTGGTTTCACCTAAAGCTGGGCATTCGTAACTCG
>JAKPFN010000011.1 GCA_029551395.1 Armatimonadota bacterium
CCGGTCATAGTCATCTGTCAGCATCCAGACCATAATCATCGGGCCCCAGCCGTGGTCTTGGGAGATCTCATCATCATTTCCATGACATTGAGACCCACCACCAAGCCCTGCGGCTATATGAGGCAGGCATTCCGGCAGTTCAGCCTGCAGCAGGGGGTATGCAGCCTCACGGAAGAACCGCTCAGCCAGCTCCAATCCCTTCATAAAACGCTCACCTTTATCGGAGATGCGAAAAAAGCCCACTGTGGTCCCAAAAACCTCAACGGGCCTTAATAGAATACTACCCCACGCTTGCTTGCTTGTCAAATCGGGTGCGTCTGGATGGTAGGTGGCTATAATCGCGAGAACGCGAAAAGGGAGAGACGAGGAAAGATCGAAAAAATAGAAATAATCAGTAACACATCACAAGTTGCTTTCTTTAAAGATCAACATCCTGTTATTAAATGCTAACCATAATGCTATCTTTTTGTAGAAGGTTTACCTAATAGATGAGTATAAGCATGTACCCGGCGTTTGTTGAACAATTGTATATCAGGAGAGGAAACTAGCAGCGTTGAATTATTTTCTCGTAATGTCTCTTATCTTTCTTGTTGTCCTGATGGCAGCTTTGCCTTCTGCGGCTGATATGGAAAGGCCGTCTGGTTATCCTGTGGGCAATTTCGGTATCAGTGGAGAGGTGACTCCTCATGGTAAAGTGCTTCCCAGAGTGCAGTATAATCCTCCAAGGCTGGGTGTCTGGCTGGAAGAACTGGGTAAGGGGCAGTTGGAGTTTGCCTCAGATGGTCTAACGATCAAAGACAGCGAATTTGCCAGCAAAAAGGTCAGCAGGCTATATCCAAAAGCATCAGTTAAGTACAGCGACCCTCGCATGAAGGGGCTTTCGATCACAGTTGACCTGTTATCTCCGATAAGGATTCGGGATATTTTCACTACAAGCATCCCTGCGATATGTGCTGATATAACATTCCACAATGAATCAAAGAGTGAGAAGACCATCACGACGGATTTCAGTTTTCAATCGGGCAAGTTTGGCTCTGAAATCAGTGAGACGAGCGCTGAAAAGTTGCATCTGGTGGGAAATGGTCAAATTGCAATTGGGTTTGACTCGGAAATCGAGTGGCAGAAGCTAAATGATGGTATTCAAGTGAACTGCAGCAGCGTAGTTCCAGTCGGAGGCAGCAAAAAAGTCCGAATGATCATCCTCTGCTACGATGAAAACGGCTACTACGCTAACAAATGCTCGGATATAAATGATTTAGCGATGCATGTTGACAGCAGTTGGGACAGGTTCAGGCAGGATGTAGATCATTTTATCGCCTCGCTTCCTAAAACGCATGATGAGCAGGTCAACCGCTACCTGCACTGGTACCTGCAGGCTGCGCTGCTGTTAACCAGGACTACCAAAGATCATGTGCTGAATATGGGTTATTCTGAGTTCAACCAGAGAGACAGTTACTGGACAAGCTGGCTTCAGGTCGCATTCTGGCCGGAACTTGAGCGAAGGATGATTCAGGAGAGTATCGATCATCAGCGGGAAGATGGAAAAATCCCGACTACTATCCTTCCGACGATTGAACGCAACGATGATATTGACATCAATGAGTATTTCAACCTCAGGCTTGTCAGGTATTACCAGTGGACACATGATCCGGACTTTCTGAAGAGCGTATGGCCTGCTTATAAAAAGAGCGTGGAGTATCTGAAGCGCACTGATAGAGATGGGGATGGTCTGCTTGAGCAGAAGTCTTACTGGGCGGACTGGAAGGATGTTTACGGTGTTGAAGGGCGAAAGGCTGCTCCTCACTTTGAGCTTCTCTGGCTGGCTGTGCTGAAAGAAGGTCAGGAGCTTGCTCAGATAGCAGGTGATGACAAGACTCTGGCTGAGTATAAGGCGCTGTATGAGAAGTCTTATAAAGCGATCAATGCGGATGTAGGTGACGGCGGACTTTGGACCGGCAGCTTTTATACATCTAGTTGGTTCGATGGCCGCGCTGATGCTCATGTGCAGCAGGACCAGGTCGTAGGCCCGCTGTTTGGAGTCGTGTCGCCTGAGCGAGTCGAAAGTATTTATGCCTCAATGGAGCAGAATTGGACTCCCTGGGGAGTGAGGGATACCTATCCATACAGAGAAGATTTTGGCTACAATCCGGGAGATTATCACAACGGCGGTGTCTGGGTGTATCTGAACTTTGTTGATGCCATGTCCAGATTTGTGAATGGCCTGGCTGATGAAGGTTTCGACATAATGCGGAAAGTGGGCTACGGAGACCTCGAAAAGTTTGATGACTGGATGCCCGGGGAGTATCTGGACGGCAATACGGGCGTTAATGCAGGAAAAACGATACAGGGATGGGATGCCAACTTCTATGCAGCATTCGTATTCGGCGCTTTGGGACTTAAGCCGGTCTCAGCAACGGAGATAGAACTGATGCCGCGCATCCCGGACAGTGAATCGTTTGAGACACCGATTGTGCTGCATAGTGGTCAGTTGCGGCTGACTCAACGTTCAGAAAACGGTAGTCTGGTAGTTGAACTGACCTCGAGGATCGGTCGGGAGATGAAGGTCCGTTATGGTGCGATGACTGAGAAGGGCATCGAAGGCGGATCAGTCTGCAATATTGGCAACAGCCGGTTCTGTGTTATTGAATTCGATCTGGCTCCAGGAGAAACTCGGGAGTTGGTATTTAAGTAAAGGCTGAATTTGCCTGAATCAGAATAGTATTTAGTTTGAGATTAAAGGAGATCAAGATGAGCGCTTGGCCGTTTAAGAATAAGTATCCTCCAAAGGATCAGCTCAATTTCGATGGTAAATGGAGCGTGCTGCAAGGCGTAGTTGAGGATCATCCGGCTATCTTGAGCCGAAGGAGTTTGGAAGAGCTTAAGGATATTATCGGGCATCCTGAGTTTCCTTACCAGGTGGGGATTGCAACACCTTGTAACAATCCTGATTCAAATGGATTTCCC
>JAKPFN010000035.1 GCA_029551395.1 Armatimonadota bacterium
AGATCGTCCAACTCAACTATGCTAAGCTCATCACTCAATACCTGTCCGGAGTGGTCTGAGGCAGTAAGATAGATACGGTCGTAACTTTCGGCTATGACCTCAAGCAGCCGTTTGGCATAAACTGCCCCGCTTGCGCCGGTAATCGCTACAAACAGCCGCTTGCTAGCCAATTCCAAGTTCCTTCCAAAGCCCATCGATCTTTGCCTTCACAGCCGGATGCATCTCGATATCCGGCGGCCACTCCCGAGGCATTCCTTCTTCCGGCAGCTTCTTCGTCGCATCTATCCCCATCTTAGAGCCGAAATTCGCTACAGGAGAAGCATGGTTTAGCACATCCACAGGCCCCTGGACAAAACACACATCCCGTTCCGGGTCTATGTTGTTTCCCAGCCTCCAAAGCACTTCATGCATGTCCTGCACATTGACATGCTCATCTACCACAATGATGATTTTGGTAAACGACATCTGCCCCATACCCCAGAGCGCGTGCATCACTTTGCGGGCATGTCCGGGATAACGTTTTCTGATAGACACAACTGCCAGATTATGAAACACACCTTCCACAGGCAGGTTCATGTCAACGAGTTCAGGAATCTGGGTCTTGATTAGCGGCAGGAATATCCGCTCAGTGGCCTTGGCGAGCCAGCAATCTTCCATCGGAGGTTTGCCTACTATGGTAGCAGGATAAATCGGATCCTTTCGATGAGTAATAGCTGTAACATGGAAGACCGGGTACTCATCAGCAAGGCTGTAGTAGCCTGTATGGTCGCCAAACGGGCCTTCCATCCGTCTTTCGCCCGGTTCAACATAGCCTTCTATGACAATTTCAGAGTCTGCAGGAACCTCGAGGTCTATAGAAACGCATTTTACCATCTCGACTGGCTTCTGGCGAAGGAAACCGGCAAAGATCATCTCGTCTATGTCTTCAGGAAGCGGCGCAGTGGCAGAATAAGTAATGGCCGGGTCGCCTCCAAGCGCCACAGCAACCTCCATCCGCCTGCCCATTCGCTCGTAACCGGTATAATGCCTTGCTCCTACCTTATGAGCATGCCAGTGCATGCCTGTAGTCTGGCCATCATAAACGTGCATGCGGTACATCCCAACGTTCCGCGTTCCGGTTTCAGGGTCTTTGGTAAAAACAACCGGCAGAGTGATGAAACGCCCACCATCTCCAGGCCAGCATTTAAGTATCGGGAACCTGTCGAGCGATGCTTCATCTCCGCGAAGAATTACCTCCTGGCAAATTCCTGACTTGACCGACTTCGGGAATGATGCCGAGAGCTTAACAAGCGACGGCAGCATCTTCAGCTTGCCTATGAAACCTTCCGGCACCTCCATTTTTACCAGTTCTTCTATCCGACGAGCGGCTTCGTCTATATCTTCAACTCCCAGGGCCATAGCCATCCGGCGTTTTGAGCCGAACGCATTGATCAGCACCGGGATATCGAACCCCGTAGGTTGCTCTATAAGCAGGGCAGGCCCGCCGCATTTCATCGCCCGGTCTGCAACCTCAGTTATCTCAAGCTCCGGACTGAAAGGCATCCGGATACGTTTCAATTCTCCAGCGGACTCAAGCCGCGCAACAAACTCTCTTAGATCTTTGTAAGCCATAGATTAACCTGCAAACAGTCTAAGGCGGCCTATCTCACGAGACATGCCGCCCAGCTAACTATAGCACCCGAGCTAAACGAGTGTCAAAAGAGGGTCCCTACTCCCGTAATACTTTTGTCGTACGTGCTTGTAGTACTTTTGGCCAATTGAAAATTGCTTCAGGATAAGTTATAGATAGAATAGGAGAGAAGATAATGTCTGGAGAGAGAGGGAGGACAATATGAAGGAGTGCAACTTCAAGAAAATGCAGAAATCACGCCCCGGGTTTACACTCATTGAACTTCTGGTGGTGATTGCTATCATCGCCATACTCGCAGCGATCCTGTTTCCTGTGTTTATAACAGCCAAAAAGATGTCATGGCGCGCTAATTGTCAATCTAACCTCAAGCAAATTGTCAATGGAGCGCTGCTTTATGCTGATGACTACAATGGATGGACTCCGGCGCCTATCACCGGTTACCTGGAGTGGGGTCAGACAATCGGCCCGCATAAGATTAAAGGCTGGACTGAAGCCATAGCGCCTTATCTGAAACAGAATTATAAAACCGCACCCAAAAAGCGTGAGAAAAAAGTCTATGTATGTCCTTCACAGCAGTTTAACTACAGTTACGGCATCGTATGGTGGTGTCCTGATATTGCGTCCAACTCGACAGGCTTTAAGATCGACCAGGTATTACGCCCTACAAAGATGATCTTCTTCTATGAACTTCGCCCGTATTATGGTGAGGCAGAGTCGCAAGTCCTTAGCAATAATAAAGACTCCGGTCTCTCCAACGACTACCAGCCGGATGGCCCATGCTACTACAAGTGGCCAGGAAGACAGGATACAAATGGCTCGCTCTGGTGGTTAACCTGGCCGGGTGTCCATGACGGATTCAATAATCTTGCCTTTGTGGATGGACATGTCGGCGCGTTCAGAGATTGGGACTCTAACCGGATGACTTTCTACGGAGACAAGCGTTAGAACTCTTTAAGATTACCAACAAACCTGGATTAGTCAACATCCGGGTTTGTTGGTAATCGAAAATGTCCAGTGATTTCCCACCTGGTCAGGCAATCTTCCTGTTTTGCTCCTCCCAGATTGTGGATTACCATTGGAAGTCCGCTTTTACCTGTATCGTTAGAGATAACTCCGCAGTGGTCAGCGCCATAATCAAGCTTCCAGTAGACCAAATCGCCCGGCTGCTATGTCTCTTTATCGCTGCCGTTGACTGATTTTGGGAGTTCCAGGCCATGGCGGCGCAGGTAAGTCATCTGGTTTGGGACCCGCCGGTGGTCTATGTTCGAGTCAGGCTTGGAAAGGCCATAAGTCTGCGGGTAGAGTTTGAAATTCCGGCTCATATCCTTATGGATCAGCTTCTGCAGGTCATACCCAGCATTACGAAGAGCGCGAACAATCACATCAGTACATGCCCCTCGATCAGACGGCACATCGCCATTGGGATATGGAATCTGCAGGTAACTTGCGTTATAGCGAACGCCTTTGTTTACCTCCTGCTTAGCGCCGTTTACGATCTTTTCTGCTGCCATTTGCGGGTTTTCAATCAGACGAACCTCTGTCCAGACTTCAGGATCAGTTCCATACACACCTGCCGGCAGGGGTAAGCGCTGATTATACTTTGCGGCCGCGATGGCTATTACCGCGGCCGCTATTGCTATCAAGACTATGACAACACCTTTGGTTTTTGTCATTTGCTTTATCGATTACATCAGATTTTCGGGGTTCAGAGGAAGAAGGTCTTCGACAACAAACAGGCCGTCCTTGCGGACCAGCTCGCTGTCGAAATAAATCTCTCCACCGCCATATTCAGGATTCTGAATAAGCACCATATCCCAGTGAATCTTCGACCTGTTGCCGTTATCTGCCATTCCATAAGCCATACCCGGTGTAAGGTGGATAGATCCGGCGATCTTTTCATCAAACAGCGTGTTGCGGAATGGTTTGGTAATCATTGGATTGACGCCGATCGCAAACTCGCCAACATACCTTGCGCCTTCATCGGAGTTGAATGTTTCCTCTATACCTTTTTGATCCGAAGCTGTGGCCTCAACAACCTTACCGTCTTTGAATACAAGCCGGACGTTGTCACAAGGTCTTCCCTGGCAGTAAGTTCCTACGTTGTAGCTGATTACACCGTTAACGGTCTCTTTGACCGGTGCCGTGAAAATCTCCCCGTCCGGAAGGTTCATATTGCCAGCACAGACTACTATCGGAATACCTTTTATCGAGAATTCTATATCGGTATCACCAGGGCCTACAATGCGGACTTTATCAGTTCGAGCCAGACGAGCTTCGAGACGCTCAGATGCAGCCTTCATCTTAGAGTAGTCCAAAGTACAAACATCAAAATAAAAGTCTTCAAACGCTTCAGTGCTCATTCCTGCCTGCTGAGCGCCTGCCGGAGTCGGCCACTGCATCGAGACCCATTTAGTATTGTTCACCCTGTACTCAAGAAGCGGAGTGCCGTAGTGGGTCTGTCTGAGTTTGGTTATTTCATCAGGAATATCAGCATGCTCGGTAGAGTTGACTGTTCCTCCCATAGAAATATAGCATTGGATCTCCTTCATAAACGGCAGATCTCTGGAGAGGAGCATTTTAAGCTGCTCTTCAGATGAATTCAAGGCAAGCGCGCGGTCTATTCGGGGATTGTTTAACTGGACAAACGGTATGCCGCCGGCTTTGGCAATCCGGTCGATGAGCAGGCAGACCATCTCCTCACTCACATCGCCTCCGATGTTGATCAGGGCTTTTTCTCCCGGCTGCACATTAACTGAATAACCGATCATTAGATCGGCAAGTTTCTCCATACGTGGATCTATCAACTGCTGAACCTCCTGGACTTAATGCTGTCATTATAACGAATCAATAATAGCACTCAGCCTAAACCTCGGCAATGGCAGAGATTAAGAGATTCGCTACTTTCTGATCATCGCAGAACAGTAAAGCCTTCTTTTTCTGCAGCAGCACACAATCTTGCGTCCATACAAACGAATTCAACTCCTGCCGGAACGTGTCTTGCCCATACAAGGGCAGCGGCGAGCTGCATTGCATCAGCAGCACGTAAATCGTGGATTCGGATCAGTCTCAGGGCAGTCTGTCTGACTTCCTCTGATGGCTGGACTTCTTCAGCAAGCTGAGTTAGAGGCCCTATCTTCGAAAGTATACGCGCATATCCTGCATCGTCTACTTCTCCCATCCTGCGCAATTGGGCTGCCGCTGAGGCAAGCTCGATTGATGTTCCCCACCATATAGCAACTTCCGGGTCTGAATTGAATATTACTGCAGCACCAGAACTGCCCTTCTGGACAGTCAAAAGGACGAAAAGTGCAGAAGTATCCCAGAACTTCATATCCTGTCCTCACGGTCTTCCACAACAGCCTGGACTGCACGTTCAGCGGTTAGATCAGGAACAACAGCTCCTTCTATCAAATCCGCGGGAATTGGTCCCCTGGCAGGTCTTACAAGACCTTTAGCGACAAGTTCGGCTCTTCTCTCATCTTCAGAAACACCAGGATCGATAGGCACAATAAGCGCTACCGGCCGACCACGGTCTGTGACAACAACTTGCTCGCCAGCCTTTACACTTTCAATATAGCCAGAAAGCCCTGCTTTCAGTTTAGCTATCGCAGCGGTTCGCATCGACTTGTACTCCTTAGTTATATTACATGACTATTATAGTCATTTACTAAAGAAATTAAAATGCACCGACAAGAAAATCTCTATCTTCAGGAAATATACATTAAAACCGGGCTGGAAGCGTACTATCGTCCTGCCATTTTGGTTTGTTATGAGGGATGCAACTGCAACAGATTCAAAAGGTTTTGGTCTATTAGATGATTGTAAGTGATGAGCCAAGGCATTTACCTCGGGTAATTGCATTTCAAGCCAAGCACCCGAGGTAAACTCCACTAGAATAGCAGAGACAGAGCCGCTTGGAGGGCAACCAATTCATCGCCACCTACGAAGCAGCCTCCCCGCGCACCTCCAGTCGGTTTTCGACGGCCCGGACACCAGACACGCCTAGTGCTATTTCCTCAGCAAGCGTTTTGTCATCATCAGAATCAACGCCTCCGAGTAATTGTATATATCCATCGCTCGCTGTAACCTCAATAGGTTGGCCGGCCAGCCGCGTGTCTTCCATAAGACGAGTCCTGACCGACTCAAGCAGCGCTCGATCTCGTAGTGCCTCCATACCGTTCTCCCCTTTTTACCGGTATCATGTAATTTCTACCCGTAGTATGGACTTTGGGAACCTAAAAAGGGGATGAAGAAGGTTATAAAGGCAGCGTATCCGCAGTAAAAAATATATACTTAACTCTTCGGATACGCTGCCTTTAATGACATTTTCGGATTTTATACCGGTCCGAGTCCCATGTGCTCTTCGAAGTAAGCAGCGAAGCGCTCCATACAGTCCGGCAGACTCTCATGGCGAAGGGTCAAGCCATGATCATCCCTGGGATAAACAGCAAGGTCGAAATACTTCTGCGCCTCAATCAGCTTCTGGATCATCCAGACAGCATCCTGGAACAGCACGTTGTCATCCAGCATCCCATGCACCAGTAGCAGGTTGCCTTCGAGTCCTTCAGCATGGAACACAGGGGATGTCGCTTTATAGATTTCAGGGTCATCCTCCGGCCTTCTCAGCCTTGGAGCAATGTAACCGTCCCAATAGTTGCGCCAATCGGTAACAGGTTTCCATGAAATCCCTGTGTGGAAGACTCCCGGATGGTTACACATGACCATAAGCGTCAGGAATCCACCGTAGCTGCCGCCCCAGATTCCTATTCGTTCTCCATCAACATACGGCAGACCACGCAAATACTTGGCACACGAAACGCATTCATGAGCGTCGATAATCCCCAGGCTCTTATGGTAGCCATAGAAGAAGTCCTTGCCGTAACCCATGCTGGCGCGGAGGTCTATTCCCACCAGTATGTAGCCCATCTCGTTGGCCATGTAGGTATCCAACACCTGATAACGGCCGAATCCTTCCTTGCCCTGACCTGCATAGACACACGACAGGACAACTGGGTACTTTTTCAACGGGTCGAAGTTGTGCGGGAGAATCATACGTGCATAAACCGTTGCGCCGTCGCTCTCGTTGGTAAAGGTAAACCGCTTGACCTGCGGTTTCGGAATCTTATTAAATGCCGGAAGCGGCGAATTCGTGACTTTGACCGGTTCCCGGCCTTCCCACTGCACGTAAATCTCAGCCGGAACCATAATGGCTGATGACAGGAATGCAAGAGCCTTGCCATCCTCAGATGGAGTTACAGCAGACCACGTAAATCCTTCAGGTGAAATCCGCTCAGGTTCGCCGCCCTCGAACGGTATAGTAAACACCTGCTGTTCGGTTGGATATGGATAGTTAGCAGCAAAAATCAACCTGCTGCCTCTCTTTGGTATCTGGATTCCTGTGATGTCATACTCTCCGTGAGTGATTTCCTCGGCTTTACCACCCGAGACAGGAACCCGGTAGATGCGTCTCCATCCGCTCTTGTAACTCAGGAAATATGCCCATTTAGAGTCCGGGCTGACTGCCGGGAACGACCAATCGCTCCAAGGCTCCAGCACTTCCGAATACAGTTCAACTGTTTCAGCCTCTTTGTTCGGGTCGATGGAAATCAGGTGCCAGTCAGTAAGTTCTCGGCTGGTGTAGGTGACAAGAAGTCTCGATCCGTCAGGCGTCCAAGACATGCCGTGAATCCAGATATCTGTTCCGGTGTCTATTTTGCCCTGTTTTTCTTCTTTGTTCTCAAGCCCGGGAAGCCAGACCCTTGCCATCTTTCCGCCTTCGGCTGCCACAACTCCAAGCCGAAACTTTGCCCGTGGTTTGCCTGCGTTATTGCGGCGAAGCTCATTGATTTTGACTTCCTTCTCAGGTGAGTAATCAGGCATCTTTATGGTCTCATACATACTGGTGTCTTCAACCAGAATGCCTATCCATTTTGAATCAGGAGACCATTCATAACCATCAACACAGACATGGTCCTTTGAGAAGAAAGTCAACTGAGCAGTGGCGCCGGTCTGCGTATCATAAGACCAGACGTTAGGCCCAATCTTGAACCCGATAAACCGGCCATCAGGCGAGACTTTCAGGCTGTTTACGCTCTGGCTGGACTTAATCAGACGAACAGAATCGCCGCCGGAGGCTTTGATTTTGAACAGGTTGCCTCGGCAGATGTAGACCAGTTCTTTATCAGGACTTTCGTCTTTTGTCAGCCAGTCGAATTCACTGACTCCGGTCTGCATAACTTCGGAATACTTGACATCCTCTTCCGGCCGCTCGTCGTCCTCAACAGGGAGTGGAGCAATAGAAGCCGCATCGGTCAGCTTTACCGGAGGCTGCGGTCTGTCAGACGTACACAGATAGAGGTCTTTACGCGGTTCGCCTTCGGCGTTCCATAAAAACGCGAGCATTTTACCGTCCGATGACCACTTTAACGCACCAGGATCGGTTCCGTAGATAAGCGGGCGAGTGAACATTTCCCGCAAGGTCAGCCCATTTTTAGGCTGTGACTTTAAGAATGTGTTTTTACTTCCAGGCATAGCGTTCCTATCCTTCTTTAGTTTAACAAGCTGCTCAATTACCTCTTGTACCCCAACCTTGATAATCCTTCGAGCTGAGAAATTTTAGGGATATTAAGTGTGGATTTATTGGCTGCACTGAGGTTCGGGCTTGATTATCATCCTTCTGACAAGGTTCAGGGAGATTACCACCACAACAGCTCCACCGATAAAAGCAGCCTGATAGCCCAAAGCACCCCACAGAAAGCCTCCGACCAGAGGTACAGCAACTGCTGCCACATGGTTCATAGTAACACCCATCGAAAGGCTGGGCACCAGGTCTCGTGAGTCAGCTATCCGGTTGAGATATGTCGTCAGCCCATAAGTAGACAGATACAGCAGGCTGTCTAGACAATAAAGCACATACAAAACAGGAAGATCCTGGATCAGTGCATAACCTAGAAAAACGAAAATCAATGCCGCATAGCTGGTCATCAACACTCGTTTTTCCCCTATTCGGTCTATCAACCTGCCGACAACCGGTGCAGCCAGTAAATTGGTCACGTTGTTGATCAGCATCAGCATTGCAACTGCTTTTAACGATGCATCATACTCTCTGACCATTGCATAGACAGCAAAGGTTATGAAAACCTGTTTCCGGCAGCCTTCGAGGAATGTCAGCGCGTAATACAGGCCATACTTTCGCTTCAAGACCATTCGAGGTTTATCAGGAGGAGTGAGGTCTCTGCGTATGAAGAGCACCATAATAGCGCTAACCATCACAAGCGCCGATGCTGTCATATACCAGGTCGAAAACGATACCGACTTTGTAAAAATCAGCACCAAAACAATGCCCACAGACGTACCAAGTCCGGCATATGCGCCCATTTGCCCCAGACGCTTGCCTTTTTCGTGCTCATCAAACAGCGCAAGCGTCATCGCAGACTGCAGAGGCATCCATACATGCAGCCCCACTGACCAGACTACAGAATAAAACACAATCGGAGCATAATTCTCAGTCTGTGAATAACCTGTAAAACCTGCGGAAAGCAGCATAAGCGCGGCACAACCAAGCAGCGGTTCGGCTATATGCATAGCAATTGCAAGCACGAAAGCCATTGCAAGGCCCGGAAACTCTCTTAATGCTTCCAGAACTCCCAACTGCTCAGGTTGCATGTGTATAACACCAACTGCGAAATTATTGAAAGTGGCTAAGTAGATACCGAATCCGGAATAGAGGAAAAACACCGCCGAAGCAATTAACCTGAGGTCTCTTACTCGTCGAATGGCCAACTGCTTATTTTTGATGTGCATAATGTAATTGTTCAGCTCCTACAATCACATTATACAGCAAAAAGTCAGCGTAAAGTGAAAAGTTGGAAGTGATAAGTGATGAGTTACGAGTAGGCAGCCTACCTCTGGCTCTACCCTCGGGCTAAATTTACCCTGGGGGCTGTCTCAATAGTACTGCTACCCTCGGGCTAAATTTGCCCTGGGGGCTGTCTCAATAGTACTGCTACCCTCGGGCTAAATTTGCAATTTAGCCCGGAAGAATAGCTGAGGGATTTGAAATCCCGGTCTTTGGTGTTTCAGACTATAACCCGGAACCACAGATTCCTCACCTGCCTATCCGGGGGAAATTGCAAATTTAGCCCCAGTAGAGCTTGCCTGTACGGGAGGGATTTGCAAATCCCTCCCGAGAAACAGGGCAAATCCCTCCCGAGGAATGGGGATTAGATTCCAGCTTACCGCCTGCGCTGGCGTGATGAGAGAATTTTCTGTGCCTCTCTATACTTGACTACAGTCCGTCGGGCAACGTTAAGCCCGCGCTGCTGCAGCATCTCGGCGATAGCCTGGTCGGACAGCGGATTGCTTGAATCTTCGTTTGCTATAATCTCGCCAATCAAGTCTTTAATAGACACCGAGCTATCGAAGAAGAAATCAAAACTAACGATTTCCTCACTCGGAAGCTGTACATATTTGTTTGCAGTAGCGCGGCTGACCGTGGACTCATGCATCTTTAGAGCACGAGCAATCCTGGTGCGTGTAAGCGGCCGTAAGAACGACTTTGACCCGGTCTCAAGATACCCCTGCTGATACTCCACAATTGCCTTGGTTATCAACCTGAGGGTACGTCTTCTCTGGTTTATGTTGCGGATGAACAGGTCTGCCCGTTCAACAAACTCCACAATGTGCTTCTTCTCTTCATCAGAGAATTTCTTGGCCCCACCGTTTTTCAACTGCTGATAAGCGTTTCGATAATTAGAATTGATGGCTAAGAGATACTGCTCTCCCTGAACCACTTCAATTTCATAACCTGCAGGAGTGCGTCTAACTATAACATCCGGCTTTATAATATTTGTGGGGTCATTCGGCTTACTGGTCCACGGAGTCCTGAATGCATTTCCAGGATACGGGTTCAGGCTGTTCTTGATAAACTCAAAAGCAATCTGAACATCTTTTTGAGTCACCTTGAGTCTTCTTGCAATCTTTCCGCTTCTTTTTGCTACCATGTCTTGCCAGAAATCCCGGACTATTGCAAGAGCTACCGGATTTCCACGGCCATCCTCTTCCAGATGCTCAAGCTGGATTCTCAAGCACTCCTGAAGGTCTCTGGCACCGACTCCAGATGGTTCAAATGTTTGTATAAGTGCCAGAACAGCCTCTACCTCAGCTTCAGGCACACCAAGAGCAATAACTACTTCACTTGTGGCACAACTGAGATAACCGGAATCGTCTATATTCGATACAAGATACTCAGCTATATCGAACTGCTGCTCAGATACTACTGTTCTAAGAAGTGTGCGCAGGTGGTCCTGAAGAGTGACAAATGCCTCTATATTGGCGATAAAATCATTATCCTGGTCAGGATCACCTGTGAAGTCAACAGGAGTCTCCAGCTCATAAACACTGAGGTCCATTTCCTCTTTTGAAGGAGTTGGTTTATGGAATATACAATCGACGCAGACAGCCTTCGGCAGTTCGCATCCCTCGCAAGGGTCATCCTCCGGCACTTCAAGCGCGGGGTTTTCTGCCAGCTCCATTTCCACAACCTGCTGCAGTTCAAGTTGCGATAGCTGCAGAATAGCATTAGCCTGGATCAGCTTGGGGTCGATCCTCTGTGTTAATGTTTGCCTAAGGCCCTGCTCAATGAGCAATTTTCATTCACCTCGTCCGTTCAAGAAGTTGAGCCGCGAAGGCTACAACCCTATTTTCGGCAAACTTAGAGGGATTTCTTCAACTATTGAATTTCAGGCATTAAAAAACACCTGAGACTCTCCCGGAAGAGTTTTGCCAGCAAGGTAGTGCACAAGTGCACCATAAAAGGTAGCGTGCAAGCGCACTAAAAAGCTTTGGATGATTTAAAACATCAACTTACAGACTCTATACATCTTCGCACCGAGCTTCACGGCAGCTCATGTGGTGGTGCTCAAGTGGTATATGCGGCCGGACAACTACACGGCCCTCTTAATAAGCCTATCTATTTCGGAGTATAACATGCCCAACATCGAGTGTCAACGCAAGTTAACTACAGATGTCAGTAAAAGATTAATTAGTGGAAAACAGGCTACAAAATTTGTATTAGCAGCATTGTGGTTTTTCTTACTCTCATCGAGGAAAACACAATAACGGCAGCACCTGTTACGAACATTGCGAGGGTCGAAAACATCATCGGCGCGCCAAGTATCGCTCCAATACCGACTTCCGCCCTGCAATAACAGCTACTACGGCAATGGTAGTCTCCGAAAACGCTGTGCCGGCTGCTGCAAGCACAGTTTAGCCCGCTTACGAATTGGACTTTCTCGCGTATTTATCCGCGACTTTCCATTCACCTGTAGGCTGCTTTTTCAGGACTATCGTTTCTTCGATTCTGGTACGATCCTCAAATCGAAAGACCAGTCTTACTTCAGCACGGTTGCCATTGTCGAACAATTTTGGATGGCTTGGCGGCACGTAGTAGGCTTTTCTTTCAGTGGCCCAGCGGTAGTATACTTCCGCAGCTACCTCAGATGATGTTTCTCCACTCTGGTTCTCGACCTCAAACGAAGGCAGCGTGAACTTCTTTGCTCGCTTGGCATCACCATGAACTGCAGATTGCACCCAAAGCCAGGCTACACGGTCAGGAGGAACCGGCCTGGTGTAGCGGAAGACTATCCATCCACAGACCAGTATAAGCCCTATAAGCGCGGCAGCAGTAATCCCTTTTCGCTCATGACAAAGAATCCTCCTGCCGAAAGACTCGCTGCATCGAAGACGGCTGACCCAACAGAACCCGATAACCGTACCCGCAGATAATAACACTGCGCTCAGATAAAACGGCAGGTTTCGGTTCATAACACCCAGCCTTGGCAGAGACAGCCAATCGGTAGCATATATAAAAGAGCCAACCGCGGAGCCGATTATAGCTCCAATGCCCTGGGCCATCCCTACAGCGCCCATTACTTTGCCGCGTCTGCACGCCGGAGCAGCAAGTGAAACTACAGCCATCCAGGCAGGAAACGCCAGCGCAAATCCAGCTCCAATGAATGCACCCGCAGCAGCCGCAACAGTGACACTTCTAAACACTGCTATCGACCACATCGCCACAGCGCAAAGGCACATTCCATAACATACTGCCGCCAGTTTTCCCCACCTGTCTGCGAGCCTGCCAAACGGAACCGAGAGCAGCCCCAATGTAGCAGCCACAGGAGCCAATACGAGTCCGAACTGAGTCTCGCTCATCCCGAGCTGCTCCATAGCGTAAAGCTTGACGATTGGCATCAAGAGTCCAATTGCCGTAAACACCACCAGACTGAGCACTATCATATCCGGGATCATGTGATACACAGTGCGGAATTCTGCTGCATTGTGGATATGCTCAGACGGGTCATCTAACTCGGCATACTCGTGTTTGTGTCCGATGCGAGGGAAGATAAGAAGCCCACCGATGACGCTGATGGTAAATACTGAACATACAAACACAAAAGCACCCCAATGGGAACGGGTCAAGTCGTTTACAAGCCCTCCAAGCGGAAAACCAAGGGCTATTCCTGCCATTCCTGTACCGTTCAAAACGGACATGGCAGTGCTGCGGTGCTTTTCTTCTACTGCATCTCCGATAGCGGCAAACGCAGCCGGCCAAAATGCAGCCAGTCCTATTCCATCAATCGCCCTTAAGAGTACAAGCGCAAAAATGTTACCGGTGTAGATGGTAGCAATGGAAGTAAATATTCCAAGGAAGGGGCCAGCGAGCATCAACGGCTTTCGCCCTATCTTATCGCTCAAAGACCCCAGTGACGGACGGAAAATCGCTTCTGTAAGCAGAAAAGCGCTCAAGATGAGCCCCACTTCCTGCCCTCTGTTCAGTTCAAACCTGATCCAGACAGGTAGAGCTGAGAAATTCATCGTGGCCCATCCGAGTTGAGCAAACAATCCTACAATGCCCAACCCAATGATGGTTCGAAGCGATGATCTCCCTTTATGCTTCTCCTCTGAAACCAGTATGCGTTCTTCCGTCTGAGTCGCGCTAATCTATTTTCACCTCTCGACCAAGTTCGGAAGACTTGTAGATGCCGTCCAGAATCTTCATTACAAGAAGCGCCTGCTCGCCTGTTACAGGAGGCTCTGTGTCGTTCTTGATTGAATCGATGAAACCTCTGATCTCAGCAGCATACATGTTGGATGCTGGCAGAGAGGTCGGCGATATATCAATCAACGTACCATGTTCTTCACGGAACAGCTTGAGCGGATCTGTCTGGCATCCTCCTTCTGTTCCCATTATTGCAAGCGACATCCTGTCTTTTTCTATGTTAGCAGCGAAACTGGACTCTATGCTCAGTGTTAAGCCATTTTCAAAACGCACAAAACCGGCGGCAAAGTCTTCCACGGTGAAGTTCGTATGATCCCACGGTCCCCAGGCTCCAAAAATTCCCGGCCGGTTTCCAAACTTGGTATATGTTGCACCTGAAGCAGCAACTGGCTTAGGGTGTCCGAGCAGCCAGAGTGTAGTATCAAGAATGTGAACGCCTATATCGATCAATGGGCCTCCGCCCTGTTTCTCTTTATCTGTAAACACACCCCAACTAGGAATGCCGCGCCGTCTGATAGCCTGGATACGGGCATAATACATTTCTCCCATAGCTCCGCCATCTATGAACCTCTTCAGCGCAAGAGAATCCGGAAGCCAGCGGCAGCACTGAGCTACCATGAACTTCTTGCCGGACTTTCTGGCAGCGTCTACCATCTCCTGCCCTTCGGTTGCGTTGCGGGCTATCGGTTTTTCGACCAATACATGCTTTCCTGCCTGAAGCGCAGCTATTGCCGGATCTTTATGAGCAAAGTTCGGAGTGCAAATATCTACCGCATCTATCTCATCCATTGCCAGGAGGTTGTTATAGTCGGTAAAGACGTGAGGTATCTTATGTTCCTCGGCTACCACCTCACAGACTTCGTTGTAAACATCACAGATAGCGACTACCTCAACATCCGGCTGTGAAACAAGGTTGGGAATATGAGACCTTTTTGCTATTCCTCCGCATCCTATAACCCCAACGCGAATTTTATCCAACGATTATCCCTCCTGTTACTATTTCAGCTCAATATATGTGTCCTGAGCCGGCAAATCTATCCTTTTACTACACCAAGAGGCCTCATTTTTGCGACCTTCAGCGAGATTCCTGCTCCATGAGCGGCTTCTACTACATCGGCAACATCTTTATAAGCAAACGAGGCTTCCTCTGCAAGCGTTCCTCTGCTTGCTGCACGGACTATGATGCCCTTTTCCGCCAACTGCTGCTGAATATCCTGCCCCTTTGCTTCTTTTATAGCCGCAGTCCTTGAGAGAACTCTTCCCGCACCGTGGCATGTAGAACCAAATGTTTCTTGCATAGCCCTTTCAGTGCCGACCAGCAGGAACGAATATCGGCCCATATCTCCCGGAATAAGGACAGGCTGGCCTATAGCCCTGTATTGAGGCGGAACATCTGGATGACCTGGTCCAAACGCTCTGGTAGCGCCCTTTCTGTGGACGCAGAGCTTCATCTTCTGCCCGTCAACCGTGTGCTCTTCTATTTTTGCGATGTTATGCGCTACATCGTAGACCTGTCTCATTCCCAGCTTGTGAGCGCCTGCTCCCATTACTCTTTCAAAAGCTTCCCGCACCCAGTGAACAATAGCCTGCCTGTTTGCCCATGCATAGTTTGCAGCACAAGCCATTGCAGCCAGATATTCCTGACCTTCCTCAGATTTGATTGGAGCGCATGCCAACTGACGGTCCGGAAGCGATATATTATACTTCTTCACAGCCTTTTGCATAAGAAGAAGACTGTCCTCACATACCTGGTAGCCAAATCCTCTTGAACCTGTGTGTACCATGATGGTAATCTGTCCTGGCTCTGTTATTCCAAAGGCACCCGCGGCCTTCTCGTCGAATATCTCTTCAACTACCTGGACTTCAAGAAAATGGTTTCCTGCTCCAAGTGTCCCCAACTGAGGCCGGCCTCTCTGGATAGCCTTATTACTGACTGCAGCCGGATCTGCAAACTCCATCCGACCTCTTTCTTCAGTGACTTCGATATCCTCAGCCCATCCGTAGCCCTGCTCTATCATCCACTGAGAGCCTTTTTTCATCACTTGTTTCAGTTCGGATTCGTTTACCCTGATCTTTCCTTCGCTTCCTACTCCCGAAGGCACATCACAGAACATCCTGTTTACCAGCTCAGGGATTTTAGATTCTACTTCTTTTAAGGTCAGATCTGTTCTAAGCAGCCTGACTCCGCAGTTGATATCAAATCCTACTCCACCCGGTGATACTACTCCATCCTCGACGGATGTTGCTGCCACTCCACCGATTGGGAAACCGTAGCCCCAGTGAATATCGGGCATTGCCATAGACCGCCCTTTGATACCAGGCAGAAACGTTACATTGGCAACCTGTTCAAGGGACTCGTCTACATCCTTCATTATCTCTTCAGTGCCATAGACCATCCCATCCGTTCTCATTCCGGGTTTGGCTGACTTTGGTATCAGCCATCTATAGTCGTCAATCTTTTCCAGATGTACTGTCAATGGTGACATTCGGCTATCCCCTTATCCAGTGAAGTATTTTTATTTGAACTGCGGATTTTCCCGCTGCCAGACAACATATTATAATCTATTCGTGTTTCTTTTTGAGCTTTCTGCTCGATTGAAGCGCTCTTTTGATTTTTGCTGCAAGGTCCGGGTCTTCCACCTTTCTCACAGCTTTATCGATAATCTCGATGTCTTTCTGTCCGAGAGAAGGACTATAGTCTTCCTTCTTCTCCAGCCTGTCTTCTTCCTTCTGACCTGTTCTTTTACTGAAACCTCGGCCTGCGAGCCTGATCTCTTTTATTACGTTCTTTCCAAGCCTCTCGTTCAGCTTTTCTATGATGATTGGACGCAGAAAATGCAGCTCCTGTGCCCACATGCTGTCTCTGCAGTTGACGTAAAGTATCCCTTCCCTGACACTTTCTACTCTTGTAACGGATGCAGTCTTCGCTCCTACTATCTCCGGCCAAATGAGAATGGCTTCCCTTTCTCGAACTGCACCTTTCAGTCCAGTACGCTCTAAACCGCCTTTTAAGAGGTCACCAAGGAACGAAAATCCAGATTTCATGTCTTTTCAACCGTTCCTGCAGATACATTGAACACCTGACTCAGCTCTACTACTTGCTCCGGCAGTTCTCTAAGTGATGTTGCCGTAACAAGGGCCTGACATCTTCCCACTACGAGATCAAATACCTGCTGCCTTCTGTATTCATCAAGTTCAGCACCTACATCATCTAAAAGAGCAACAGGCGTTTCTCCTATCATATCTTCCAGCAGTTCTATCTCCGCAAGTTTCACAGCAAGAGCTACAGACCTCTGTTGTCCCTGTGAACCAAACGACCTTACTTCCATGCCATTTACTTTGAACGATATATCATCCCTGTGAGGCCCTCTGGTGGTAGTTCTTCGTGCCAGATCGTTCTCTCGGGCATTTATCACAGCCTTGTGGAAAATCTCTTTTATCTCCTCGATGCTCTTTGGATCTCCAAGCTCAAAACTGGGATGATAATCGGCTTCCATTACTTCCGAACCTCCAGCTAACCTGCTGTAGATAGGTTCAGCCATCTCTGAAAGCCTTCTTAGGAATACCATACGCTTTTCTATCATGATGGAACCATAGTTTACGAGCTGCTCATCCCATACTTCCAGAGCTTTCATATTCACGCTGCCAAACTTTGCCTCTTTGAGAACGCTGTTTCTCTGTTCCAATACCCGTTTATATCTTCCGAGTGCATAGATATACTGTGGACTAACCTGCGATATTTCCAGGTTCATGAACCTTCTTCTGTGTGAAGGATCGGACTTCACCATTTCCAGGTCGGCAGATGAAAAGATTACTGTATTGAGTTGTCCAACTATATCTCCGACCTTTTCGTGCTTTACTCTGTTTATCCGGACTGTCTTTTTCTCATTGCGGGAAAGTGTGAGTTCGAGAATAACTTCTTCTCTTTCTACTCTATCTACTTCAGCCAATATACGCGCCCAGTCTGAGCCTATTCTAATAAGGTCCGAATCTTTGGCAGTCCGGTGAGATTTACTCGTAGTAAGAACATAGGCGGCTTCAAGGATAGCGCTCTTTCCCTGACCATTAGGCCCAACGAACAGATTGACACCATCTCCTGGTTCTATCGTTTCGTCCATATAATTCCTGAAATTGGAAAGGTGAAGTTTAGTTATCCTCATATCCGCCTGCCTTCTACAGAACAGAAGTATTATATTCTATATTCTGTTGTTATTGTAATATCCGTGGATACTGTGGAATAAGCAGCATTTTCTTCTGCAGTTGAGCGTGAAAGACGGTGTGGAAACTGCTGTGGGAATAAAAAAGTTTTCCAGAGGCAGGAAGAGTAAAAAATCCCCTGAGGATTTCTCAACAGGTTACCGATAATATAATCCCCAGGGAAATCCACAAGTGTGTATTCTATGATTCGCTGCCGTTTGTAAGCTCAGAACTGATTTCCGATATGGTAGAAGAAAGCTTAGAATCAGTCTCAATGAGTTTTTCGATCTTCTGAATGGAATGAAGGACTGTGGTATGGTCCTTTCCTCCAAAAGCACGGCCGATTGAAGGCAAAGATGCATTGGTAAGCTGCCTGGAGAGATACATGGCAACCTGTCTGGCAATAACGATTTCCTGGCTTCTTCTTGTTCCCACAAGATCATCCACGCTGACCTCGAATTTCCTTGAAACAGCAAGCTGTACAAGTCTTGGATCAAGTGGTAGAGATTTATCAGCTTCAATGAAGTAGCTTCCTAATATCTCCTGAGCAAGTTCCTTGTTCAAAGGTGCCTTCATAAGTGCAGCGTAAGCATGAAGCTTGATCAACGCGCCTTCGAGCTGGCGTATATTGTTCTTGATGATCTTCGCAACATACATTGCAACATCATCAGGCAGTACCATATTCTCTCTTGCAGCTTTTTCCTGAAGTATGGCTACTCTGGTCTCGAAATCAGGCGGAGCGATGTCTGCCACCATACCGCATTCGAACCTGGAAAGCAGCCTCGCATCTAGCTCAAGGTCTTTAGGGGCCCTGTCACTCGATAGAACCACCTGCTTACCGCTGTCATAGAGGGAATTGTATGTATGGAAAAATTCTTCTTCCGTCTTTTCTTTGCCGACAAGGAACTGAACGTCGTCCACGAGCCAGATATCGACGCTTCTATACTTCCTTCTAAACTCAGATATGCGGTGCTGCCTGAGAGCGGTTATGTATTGGAAAGTGAAGTCTTCTCCTCTGACATAAGCCACTTTTAGATGAGGATAGTTTTCCTGAAGGGAAAGGCCGATTGCATGCATCAGATGTGTTTTCCCCAGTCCAGCGCGGCCGTAGAGGAAAAATGGGTTATAAGTCTTGCCTGGTACAGCAGAAATAGCCTGCGCGGTAGCATGCGCAAGCCGGTTGCTCGAACCTACTACGAATGTATCGAAGGTATAGCGAGCATTAAGAGGTGTAAATATGGAATCCTCTTCTTTTGCAGGCGAAATTTTCCGCGCCGGCGGCAGCGGTTCCTGCAATAACGAAGGCTGATCATCGTTGGTATATCGTAGTACAACCCGAATTCCCTGCCCAAGTTGTTCTTCGAGCAAGGAACGGATCTCGTCCAGGTATTTACCTTCTATCCAATGCTTTGCGAATCGGCTGGGGGAGCCTAAAACTGCAATACCGTCCTCAAACGATAGAGGAACTATGGGTTTAACCCAACTCTCAAATGATGGCTTGGTGACCTTCGCAGACAGTACATCCAATACGTGTTCCCAAGCCTGTCCCAATGCCAGGGTAGCGTCATCCTCACCCAAATGAAGTTGCTTCGCCAATTTCCCCACTCCCTGTGTATAACTATGGCGACGCCCCCCAGCGACTCACAGATTATAACAAATGGACTGATACCCTACAACTGTAATAGTGTGAAATTACGTGGGGTGAATTTCCCTACCAGGTAAACTTGACATATTGTAACACATCAGGGTAAATTCTTGTGGATAACTAAATAAAAGAGGTTGGTATGCTCGCGTCTATGTGAGCATAAAAGGGAAGATGGTGAAAGTCCATCACGGGCCCGCCGCTGTGATCGGGGACGGTTTCGGCAGTAGTCCACTGGAGAAAGTTTCTCTGGGAAGGCGCCGATAACCGGTTGATCCGTAAGTCAGAAGACCTGCCATCCTTGTGGAAGTCAATGCTCATCTTCGGAGGCAAAGATGGCGGACCATTTGAGTTCGTTCCGGGTTCTCGCCGGGCTATCTAGCCGAAAACAGGTGAGAGCCTGTTTTTGTTTTGGGTTTACTTTAATAGAGCTTTTAGTCGTGATTGCAATCATTGCAATCCTGGCTGCCATCATGCTGCCTGTAATGGCATCTGCTCGCGTTGCAGGTCAGCGGGCAAGATGTGCAAGCCAGCTAAAACAGCTCGCATCTGCTATGCTCCTCTATGCAGATGACAACAATTCCCGATTTGTCCCTGCTGCCTCAGATATCGATGGCCCCGGCGGCGGATTGATCAGATGGCATGGAACCAGACCTGACCCGCAAAGCCCGTTCAACCCTCAGTCTGGGCCTCTCTGGCCTTATGTGGGAAAATCCGGTGGTATCAAGAGATGTCCACTTGCAACTAATTTACGGACAAGGCCCGATGATCCCAATGCTTTCGAGTCAGGATGCGGAGGATACGGATACAACCGGGACTACATCGGCGGAACTTACTACCGCAATGTTTTTCCAGAAAGTGCAAGGGTAGCTTCGACCTTGTCAGAAATCCGCAGGCCCTCCAGGACTGTAATGCTGACCGATACTGCCATGCCGAGAGACCGCAAAGATCCTCACCTGATCGAGTATTCCTTCTGCGAAGCGCCTTTTGCAGTAATCGATGGCGAGGTAAAGACCTACAGAAACAGTCCTTCCATACATTTCAGGCAGGGGCAGACGGCCAACGTAGCCTGGTGTGACGGCCATGTTTCAGCAGAACGCTTTGGGTTTACCACACCTGTGAACGCTTACTTTGTGGAAAACAAACAGTTTAATGTAGGCTGGTTCGGCCCGGACGACAACAGCTTGTTCGATGTGGAGTGAAAAAACAAAGGTTATGAAAACTTTCACTGTAATAAATGGAAGGCTCATTCTACTTTGGGTGATGTTTTTGACCGTACTAGCATCTGCAGCGATGTCGGAAAGCCCTTTTGCGGTGTCAGTTGTGGATTATTCTCCAGGCCCCGGTCAGTTTGTTGGAAATCCACAGTTCAACGACCCAAACCGCGCTCTTGGCAGACCTTATGGGATGACGGATTCCTATGCCGACAACACTTCCGTAGTTACTCTTGGAGATGGTGGTTCAATAACCCTTGCTTTTGATCATGATGTAACAGATGACCCGGACAATCCCGGCGGTTACGACTTCATAGTGTTTTCCAATGCCCTTTTTATTGATGGTGACTCAACCTTCAGATGGCAGGAGCCGGCATTTGTTGAGATAAGCCAGGATGGTGAAGTTTGGTATTTGATTCTTCCAAATATTCTGCCGTCAGCACTGGTTGGAGGATTGAATACAGGCCAGTCTGAGACGGTTTTGCGCAACTATGCCGAATACACTCCTGCACTTCAGCTTCCGCAGCTTCGGTTTCCATCGCTCCCGCAGTACAGGACTCCAGAGGAGTTTTACACAACCCCTGACAGGCAATCTGTGGAAGGAGATATGTCAAGCTATCTGATAGACCAAACGAGCGGTGGAGGCGATGCGTTTGATATCGCGCAAGCAGTGTATCAGACATCTTCGGGCGTTCCGGTAACAGACAATCAGGGCAATCCCGTTCCCGCCGAAATATCCTGGTTCAGGTATATAAGAATCACTGATGCAGTTGTTGGCGACGTCAATAACGGAACGTTGGGAGAGGTATCTGCAGAGATAGATGCCGTTGCTGATGTTGCTCCCGCGGTTTCAGTTGGTAATGCGAAGGGCTTACCTGATGGAACTTATGTCATCATCTGGGGAGCCATAGTTACTGCTGCATTCGATGGCGAGTTCTGGATTCAGCAGCTGGACCGTTCTGCAGGCATCAAGGTTGTTTCCACAGCCCCTGTATCAGTTGGGGATAGTGTTATAGTCACCGGCCATGTTGCCGATGGTGCAGGCGGAAAAGAAATCCCCGATGCACTGGTGGCTTTTATAGAGCATGGAGAATCACCTAATCCGGTCGGAATGACCAACCGAGCTGCGCAGTCTGAGCTTGCTAAAGACCTGCTGATGAAGGTGTGGGGAAAGAGAACCGATTCCGGCGACGGCTGGTTTAATATCGACGATGGTTCAGGATGTCCTTTGAAAGTGCTTTGTTCGCCCGATGCTACGGTACCGGCTGAAGGCGAGTTTACTACAGTTACAGGAGTACTCTCAACTGATTCAACCGGAAACACAGTCATTCGTATGCGATAGCTTATTGGGAGCATCTAAAAGCTCATAACAGAACAGGAGAAAAGATAATGAAGCGATTTATATTGCTTGCGCTGCTTTTTGCAGCGCTGGCAATACCCGTTAGCGCGGAACATATTATTCCGCCTTATGGATATGGAGTATCAGAAATCTTGTTTACGGGGTTTGTCGGAGGGTTTGACGTCCTTTCCAACGGGAATTTTATAGTTTTCGAAGGCCAGGATATTTATGAGATAACGCCGTACGGCACTAGAGTGTCTGCAACACCTATATACAGCTTCGAAAGCACTGTTTGGGGTTCATTTGTAAGAGTGGATGAGAACTCTGGCCGGATTTACTTCGGTGAAAGCGGGAACGGGACTATTAAAAGCATAGCATTAGACGGCTCAGATTTGCAGGAAGTTGCCACTGTGCCGTTTAACTATGATTTTGTGCTTGGTCCTGAAGGAAACAAGTACGTTGTAAGCGGGTCATCAGTCTATTTGCTTGGTGAGAACGGGCCGGACGAGATTTTGAGAGCACCAGGCGCTTCTGGACCTGTTGCAGTCGATGTCGATGGTAACTTATACTACGGCACAGCATCATCCATATGGGGAACTATCGGGGGGCAGTGCATAGTCAAATTCAGTGCTGAGCAGGTTGCTGGTGCGGTAGGCGATGGAGTACTTTCTGTTGAAGACGGAATCAAGCTGCAGGATGACATCGACGGCCCATCGAGTTTTGCTATTGATTCATCAGGTTTATACTACACCCAGTCTATTCAGTATCCTGGACAGATTATGAAGTATTCCGACGGTATATCGAGTATCTTTGCTACCGCAGACCCAAGTGCCGGTTACTCTTGGATAACTACAATCCGTACTAATGCAGCTACCGGAGCAATCTCTGTGCTCGTCGGGACATCTGATATGACTTACATAACGACGCTATCGCCAGGAGCGCCGCCTGTGCCGGAGCCTTGCTCCATCGCAGCGCTGGCTCTTGGTTTGGGTGCCATATTTGTGAGAAGGAGAAGGTAATATTCTCCTCCACAACCAAGGCTCTGCCGGGGTACCGCCACTCTCCGGCAGAGCCTGTTCTTATTAATCGAAACTGCAATTAGTAGAAGCCGAATGCTGCTATCCCCTGAACCATCGGTTTCTGCTATAATAACCGCAGAGTCATGTCTAACCATCGAAATTACCTCGTTTTTGGACCGGCTTACCTGGACATTGCGGTCTTTACTGACAAGCGGATCGTGGATGGTGAGCCGCCGGTTACTGTAGATCAAAGTCTTGCAGCATCATCTGTTGAAAAACGGGATGATAACCTCGTGCTGCTTCACGGAGACTGCGGCGACAGCCTAACCTGCATCCTGCCAGAAACCTACGCCGGACTTGCAGCTACATATAATCTCGCGGAGCCGGTGCTTGCGAGGTTGTTAGGGCCAGATACAGCTCGTGTAGTTGTCGGCGAGTATCCTGTCACGGACTGCAGGCAGATGGTCGGCGGGATGGGTGCCGGTTACGCTCTGGCATTCAACGGAACGCTCAGGTTTCCTCTTGGCGGTCGCCCGTTCATACCTGATGAGACAGGTGCTGCCATACTTCGTGAACTGAGCAAGGTGGATATAAAGTCCATTCCAAGCTATATAACCGGATGCAGCAGCGATTCTACCCTTCTGCTTACTTCGGATTATGGAGATAAGCTGGCTGTAGGTGTTCGGGAGGCACTTGTCCGGTGGCACTGTGAGGATGCAGACCGAGACCTGGTCGCCAGAGCAGATGCGTTGGTATTCTGCGGAGCGCCTAATTCTCTGATGGCAGATGTGCTTGCATGGGCCCCTGACGTGCCTGTTATGTGCGCTCCTGCAATGCGTAATGTATGCGATGAGTTCTATCCTCTGGCGGAACTTGCCTCATACATAGACTATTTGACCATGAACTCTCTTGAGTGGCAGCATTTGGTAGGACGAGAGAAGGTCCGGAGAGAGGTGCCTGTTGTTACAGTGACTGATGGCCCGCGTGGAAGCCGTATCTACTTCGACGACGGCGAGCTTGCTGTTCCCACAAAGCCGCGCACAGACCCGGTCAATACCAATCGTGCTGGTGAGACTTACGGCTCGACGTTCTTCAAGGTACTGCTTCACTGCGACCCTGAATTTCACCTGAGCAGGTCAGTGGATGTAGATTTAGCGCTGCACGCCGGTCAGATTGCCTCAGCCCAGGCAAACCGGCAGTTGGACATCACGGATTTTGCCTTCCCTCCTGATGATTGGGACGAAAGTACCGCCTCACAAGCTGAGGTCTGACTAAAAATCCCCACAAGCCCCGCCCTTTAGGGCTGGGGATAAGTTTTTTAAAGTCTGCTTGCATTATATAGCTTAATGCTGTATAATGTCTGTATGGAATACAAGAGCAATCTTAATGTGGTCTACTCTTGCAAGTATCATGTGGTCTGGTGTCCTAAATACAGACGTAAGGTACTTGTTGGAAACATAGCTTCAAGACTCAAGGAGATAATTAAGCAGACTGTCGAAGAAAAGCAAGCCGAACTCTTAGAGCTTGAAGTCATGCCAGACCATGTGCATTTGCTTGTCGAGGTAGAACCTCAGTTTGGCATACACAAATTGATAAAGCTGGTAAAGGGTCGAAGTTCAAGATTGCTCAGGCAAGAGTTTCCAGCTTTGAGAAAACGATTGCCGACTCTTTGGACAAACAGCTATTTTGTTTCAACTGTTGGCGGTGCTCCACTGGCAGTTATCAAGCAGTATATCGAGAATCAGAAGTATGTCTAGCTATACAGTCCGAAAACTAAAGATAGGGAAGTCAGACCAGCTTGATTCTCTTGCTTTGGCTGCTGGTGAGCTATATACTCGAACGTTGGTCAGCTTCTGGAGAACAGTCAACCATAAAGGTATCTGGCTCAAACCATCAAGCCTTATGCGTTGGCAGAACTCGTCAAAGCTCCATGCTCATAGTGCCGATGCTGTAGTTCAAAGTTTTTGTTCGTCCCTGAAATCATGGCGACTCAGGCGAAAAACAGACCCGAATGCACATCCACCAAAGCGAAAAACTCGGTTCTACAAAGTTCAGTGGAAAGATTCAGCTATCAGGCTCAGAGATGGCATACTTGTTCTTTCCAACGGTAAGGGTAATGAATCGTTAAGCATTCCCTGGAAGTGGGAAGCTCCAAAACTGGTAGAAATAGGCTGGGATGGAGAACAGTATGAGCTTCGAGCAACCTATTGCTTGCCTGAGCCTACATTAGTTGAATCAGGAATAATAGTCGGCATAGACCTTGGAGAGATTCATGCTGCCGTTGCTCATACTGGAAGTGAATGCTTTATTTTGAATGGCAGGGAGCTTCGGTCAAAGCGTCAGTACCAGAACAAGCTCAAAGCCGCTGTCAGTTCAAAGATAGACACAAAAAAGAACGGCTCAAATCGAAGGAGGAAACTCAAAAGGTCTAAGGCAAAACAGCTTACCAAGCTGAACAACCAGATTCGAGATATTATGCACAAGCAGACTACTAAACTTGTCTCCGTGCTCAAAGCTAGAAACACGCAGACGGTAGTTATTGGCGATGTGCGAGATATTAGAAGCTCTATCGACTACGGCAAGAAAGCAAATCAAAAACTCCATCAGTGGGCAGCAGGTCAAATTAGACGGATGCTAACCTACAAAGCGGAACGAGAAGGAATGCAGGTGGTTCTTCTGAATGAAGCATACACTTCTCAAACTTGCCCTTGCTGTGGAAATAGATACAAACCCAACGGACGAAACTATAAGTGTTCCAAGTGCGGGTTTGAATATCATAGAGATGGTGTCGGTAGCTTTAATATTAGACAAAAGTATCTGGGAGAAATCCCAGTAGTTGGGCTTATGGCATGCCCCATAGGGCTAAGGTACAAACCTCATGCTCTATGTAGCTCGGTGGTTGTATGATTGCCGAGAAAGAAT